>DASXOF010000164.1:0-5158 GCA_036494495.1 Solirubrobacterales bacterium
CGCCGCCCGAGCAGGTGAGGATCGCGAGGCCGCCGTCGCGGCGCGGCCGCGAGCGCGGCGCCGCCAGCGCCCGGGCCAGCTCGAGCAGCTCGCCGGGGTCCTCGGCGAGGGCGGCGCCGGCCTCCTCCAGCAGTGCCGCGAAGACCCGCTGGTCGCCGGCCAGCGCCCCGGTGTGGGCGCCCGCCGCGCGCGCCCCCGCCGCCGAGGAGCCGACCTTCAGCGCGACGACGCCGATGCCGCGCTCGGCGCAGCAGGCCAGCGCCGCCGCCAGCCGCTCACCGTCGCCGTCGGCCTCGAGGAAGAGGGCGATCGAGCCGACGCCGTCGAGCTCGCAGATCGCTTCGATCCAGTCGCTCGCCTCGAGCACCGCCTGGTTGCCGGTCGAGACCACGGTGTGGAAGCCGATCCCGCGCCGCGAGGCGAGGGCGTTGACGCCGACGTTGCCGCTCTGGGTGACGAGCGCCACCGGACCGGCGGCGAGCGGCCCGACCGAGTCGCCCCAGAGCGGCGCCCGCGCCGCGACCGCGACGACGCCGTTGCCGTTCGGCCCGCAGAGCGCCAGCCCGCCGGCCAGCGCCGCCTCCCGCAGCTCGGCTTCGAGCACGCGCCCGGCCGCCGTCTCGCCGAAGCCGGCGGAGACGACGATCGCGCCGCCGCAGCCCAGCTCCCCGGCTTCCCGCACCACCTGCGGCACCCCGGCCGCGGGGATCGCGACGAAGGCCGCGTCGACCGGCCCGGGCAGCGCCGCGAGGCTCGCCACGCAGGGACGACCGTGCACCTCCTCCCCCTCCCGCCCCGGGTTGACCCCCCACACCTCCCCCGGGAAGCCGGCGGCGGCGAGGTTGCGGAGGACGACGTCGCCGTAGGCGCCGGGGCGCTCGCTGGCGCCGACGACGGCGATCGAGCAGGGGCGCAGCAGCGGCGCCGGGTCCGGCCGACCCGACGCCGCGCCACCTCCCAGGCCCGGCTCAGCCGAGGATCGCCCCGACGCCACGTCGCTCCAGCCCGCGGGCGACGATCAGCCGCTGGATCTCGCTCGTCCCCTCCCAGATGCGGTCGACCCGCAGCTCGCGCAGGAAGCGCTCGGCGACGTTGGCGCGCATGTAGCCGCGGCCGCCGAAGGCCTGCACGCAGCGGTCGGCGCAGCGCCAGGCAGCCTCGGAGACGAACAGCTTCGCCATCGAGGCCTTGGCGTGGACCAGCTTCGGGTCGGCGCCTTCGTCGGCGAGCCGCGCGACCTCGAAGGTCAGCAGCCGCCCCGCGGCGGCGTCGGTCGCCGAGTCGGCGAGCGGGAAGCTCACCCCCTGGTAGTCGAAGACCCGGCTGCCCCCCTGCTCGCGGCCGGTCGCCCATGCCACCGTCTCCTCCAGCAGCCGCGACATCGCCCCGATGCCGTGGGCGGCGATCCCCAGTCGCTCCTCGGTGAACCAGGCGCGCTGCAGCTCTTCGCCGCCGCCGACTCCGCCGACCACAGCGTCGGCCCCGAGCTCGACGTCGCGGAAGCGGATCGTCGGGTGGCCGTCGGGGTAGCTGTGGGTGAAGCGCGGTTCCGCCACCGTCTCGACCCCCTCGGCATCGGCCTCGACCAGGAAGAGGGTCGGCAGCCGCGCCTCGCCGTCGGGCACGTTCGCCATCACGATCAGGACCGAGGCGACGTCGCCGGAGGTGACAAACCACTTCTCGCCGTTAAGGACGAAGCCATCGCCCCGGCGCTCGGCGACGGATTGGATCCGCGAGGGGTCCGAGCCGGCCTCGGCCTCGGTCACCGCGTAGGCGTCGCGCAGCTCGCCGCGGAGCGCCGGCCGCAGGTAGCGCTCGGCCTGCTCGGGGCTGGCGTGGGCCCAGACGTTGTAGGCGTTGGGGACGTGCCAGTGGATCGCGTTGGTGCTGCGGCCGAGCTGCTCCCAGACCAGCGCCGCCTGGGTCAGGCTCCATTCCTGGCCACCGTGGTCGCGGGCGTGCAGGCCGCCGGTCAGGCCGGCCGCCAGGGCCTCGCGCTTCACCCGCTCGACCGCCTCCGCCGGCAGCCGCCCGTCGCCCTCCTCGGCCTGCAGCTCGAGCGGGATCAGGACCTCGTCGGTGAACTGCCGCGCCCGCTCCTGCAGCTCCAGCGTGGCGTCGTCGAGCGAGTTCGCGTACATCGCAGCGGCAAGGTATCATGCGATTAACTACAAGGTCAATTGGCTTGCCAAGCGGGCCCGGAGGGCCGGGGACGGCGGCCGGGAGTGAAGGGAGCGAGGGTGACGGACGCGACCGGAGGTGCGAGCGGGCCGGCGATGACCCTCACCGCCGAGCAGCTGGAGGCGACGCTGCAGCCGCTGGAGCGGGCGACGATGCTGCCGCCGGCAGCCTTCCTCGACCGCTCGCTGCTCGAGTGGGAGCTGCGGAACGTCTTCGCCGGCGGCTGGATCTGCGCCGGCCACGCCAGCGCGGTCGCCGAGCCCGGGGCCTTCCTCAGCCGCGAGGTCGGCGAGCAGAGCTTCTTCGTCGTCGGCGGCGAGGACGGGGTCCCGCGCGCCTTCCACAACGTCTGCCGCCACCGCGCCTCGCGCCTGCTCGAGCAGGCGGAGGGGCAGGTGCGCCGCCGCCTGCAGTGCCCCTACCACGCCTGGTCCTACGACCTCGAAGGGAACCTCCGCGCCGCCCCGCACATGGACGGCGTCGAGGGCTTCGACCCGCAGTGCTCCGGCCTGGTCGAGATCGCCTGCGCCGTCGTCGGCGGCCTCGTGCTGGTCGACCTCAGCGGCGCCAGCGGGGGCCCGGCAGAGGAGCACGTCGGCGACCTCCTCCCCCACCTCGAGCGCTACAGCAACGCCCGCCTGCGCCGCGCCGGCATCCACTCCTACCAGGTCGCCGCCAACTGGAAGGGGATCGCCGAGAACTACAACGAGTGCCTCCACTGCCCCGGCGTCCACCCGGAGCTGAACGCGCTCAGCAACTACATGAGCGGCGAGGGCCTCTACGGCAAGGGCGCCTGGTGCGGCGGCTCGATGACGCTGACCGGCGAGGGGGCCGAGACGATGGGCACCGGCGGCGGCCACGCCGCCAGCCGGCCGCCGATCGCGACCCTCGAGGAGGCCGACCTGGCGAACATCCTCTACTTCGCGCTCTTCCCCAACGCGCTCGTCTCGCTCCATCCCGACTACGTGATGGTCCACACCCTCTGGCCGCGCGAGCCGGGCCGGACCGAGGTTCACTGCGAGTTCTTCTTCGAGCCGGAGACGATCGCCCGCCCCGACTTCGACCCCGCCGACGCGGTCGGCTTCTGGGACCAGGTGAACCGCGAGGACTGGCACGTCTGCGAGCTGGCGCAGAAGGGGGTGAGCTCGGCCGGCTACAGCCCCGGGCGCTACTCGGCCGAGGAAAGCGACGTCCACGCCTTCGACGCGATGGTCGCCGCCCATTACTACGAGGGCCTCCGGGAGGTGGTCGCATGAACTCCGTCGCCGCGCAACTGGGAGAGCTCGGGCTGCCGCAGCCGCTCTCCGAGCTGGCCGCCCGCGAGTGGGACGTGGTCGTCGTCGGCGGTGGCCACAACGGCCTCACCGCCGCCGCCTACCTGGCCCGCGCCGGTCGCTCGGTGCTGGTGCTGGAGCGCCGCGAGCGCCTCGGCGGCGCCTGCACCCTGGAGCGCCCGTTCGCCGACCCCGGCTACGTTGTCAGCCCCTGCGCCTACGTCGTCGGCCTGCTCGACGAGCTGGTGATCGAGGAGCTCGACCTGCGCGGCCGCGGACTGCGCTTCTTCGTCGCCGACCCCAACCTCTGGGTCCCGTTCGAGGACGGCAGCTCCTTTGGCCAGTGGCTCGACGACGCCCACACCCAGCGCGACCTCGAGGCGATGGGCCTCTCGAAGAAGGACATTGACGGCTACTGGGCCTACGAGCACCTCTTCGACCACGTTCGCCAGCTGCTCCGCACCGGCGCCCGCGACAGCTGGGTGGGCGAGTCGCCGAGCCGGGCCGAGATCGAGGAGCTGCTGCAGGGCGAGCAGGAGCTGATCGACCTCGTCTTCGAGGCCTCGATCGGCGACGTCCTCGACTCCCACCTCGACGACCAGCGGCTGAAGGACGCCCTCTTCGGCCAGGGCGTGATCGGCACCTGGGGCGGGCCCTACGACCACGGCACCGCCTCGATCAAACTGATGCACTACCAGGGCGACCTCGAGGGACAGGGCCCGGTCTGGGGTTACGTCGAGGGCGGCATGGGGATGGTCAGCTTCGCGATCGCCGACGCGGCGCAGGAGGCCGGGGCGGTGCTCGCCTGCGGCGTCCCGGTCGCCGAGATCGTCCCCGGCGAAGGGGTGCGGACCGAGGACGGGACGCTCCTGCGCGCCGCCAGCGTCGTCTGCAACGCCGACCCGAAGGTGGCGCTGCGGCTGCTCGGCGAGGCCGATGTCGACGCCGGCTTCCGGGCGCGCCTCGAGGCCTGGAAGGTGCGCAGCCCGGTGGTCAAGTTCAATGCCGCGCTCTCGCGGCTGCCGAGCTGGACCGCGGCCCCCGGCGAGGAGTGGCCGGCGCGGGCGACGATCGACGTCACCGGCGGCATGGAGGCGGCGCAGCAGGCGTTCGAACGCTGCGACGCCGGCGAGCCGGCGGTCGGCTTCGGCGAGATCTACATCCAGACCGGCTACGACCAATCGCCGGCGCCGGCGGGCAAGCACCTGATGAGCGTCTTCGGCCAGTACGCCCCCTACGAGATCGCCGGCGGCGACTGGGACAGCCGCCGCGCCGACGTCGAGCGCCAGTTCGTCGAGCTGATCAGCCGCTACGCGCCCGACCTCGCCGACTGCATCGAGGACTCCGAGGTGCTGGGACCGCCGGACATCGAGAGCCGGATCGGGCTCAGCGGCGGCAACATCTTCCAGGGCGAGGTGACCCCGGACCAGATGTGGGAGGGGCGGCTGCCCTCGCGCACGCCGGTGCCGGGCCTCTACCTCTGCGGCGCCGCCACCCACCCCGCCGGCTCGGTGATCGCCCTCAACGGCCGCAACGCCGCGGCGGCGCTGCTGGCCGACCTCGGCGAGCCGGCGGCCTTCGGCACCCCGGCCCTTTGAGCGCCCCCATCTCCGCAACGAGCGCCGGCGCCCCGGCGCCGTGGTCGTCCTTCGTCACCGCAGCGCCACCGTGGTTGTCTTTCGTAACGCCTGCCGTTACGAAAG
>DASXOF010000165.1:0-13496 GCA_036494495.1 Solirubrobacterales bacterium
TCGCGAGGGCTCCATCGCCACCGCCCACCTCATGGACGTCACCCTCGCCTGCGATCACCGCATCCTCTACGGCGCCGACGCGGCCGAGTTCCTGGCGCGGATTCGCACTCTGCTGGAGGAGCCGCTCGGCTTGGCGCTCTAAGACTGTGCATTTACCCCCGAGAGGGGGGTGGATGCAGGGGTCATGCGCACGGAAGTGTGTCAGCAGGTCTTGCGGGCGCCGGTCACCGCGTTCCAGGCGCTGCCGAGGGAGAGGTCGGCGTTGACGCGGAGGACGCCGGTGTGGGTGGTGCGGGCGAGGGTCCAGCCGGTGCCGCTGGCGCGGAGGAGGCAGCCGGCGCCGCGTTCGATCGACCAGTAGGGGGTGAAGTTGAAGCGGACGAGGAAGAGGCCGGGGTGGGTGACGTCGAGGGCGAAGCCCTGGCGGCCGACCCATTTGGTCGCCGCGCGGCCGCCGTCGAGGGGCTGGATCATCGGCTTGGGATGGACCACCTGGTAGAGGCGCCAGTGTTCGGTCACGTCGCGCAGGCGGAGGTAGGGCGGTTCGGCGAGGATCAGGCGCTTCTCGGCGACCGAGGAGTAGTCGAGGGGCGCGTCGGGGAGGGCGACGTATGAGATCGCGTTGTCGCGCAGCCAGCTGCTGTAGGTGCGGTTGGTGAGGTCGCCTTCGTCGTAGAAGATGTCATCCCGGGTCGTGTCGGCCTGGCGCAGCCAGCCGCGGGCCAGGTCGAAGCTCGGCGCCAGGTAGGCCGCCTCCCAGTGGTTGGCGGTCGAGGGCACCTCGATCCGCTTGCCGGCGGCGCCGTGGCTGCGCAGCCAGTGGGCGGCGGGCTGGAAGTAGGAGGCCTGGGTCGAGGGGTCGCCGACCGAGCGGGCGATCTGGGAGACGCTGGCGGTCACCTGCCAGTAGAGGCTGCCCACCATCGTCACCGCCAGCACCGACCAGAAGAACCAGGTCGGCACCGTCGCACGCGGGCGCCGTGAGAGCAGGACCGCCGCCAGCACCGGGCCGCCGAAGAGGGCGCCGAGGCGGACCGCGTTGCCGCCGAGCGCGTTCGGCACCAGCCAGAGCGCGGTCGAGGCGACGAGGTAGCCGATGACGACGTTGCGCAGCTGCCGCTCCTCGCCGCGCACCCCGTCAGTGAGGATGAGGGCGCCGCCGCACCAGAGCGGGATCGCGATGAAGGAGGAGAAGACGAACGGGAACTGGCCCGGTTCGGGGAAGGCGAGGTTGGGGGCGAGGGTGAGGACGAGCGCCAGCGCCCCGGCGGCGAGGGCTGCCCAGCTGGGACGGCGGCCGCGCTCGAGCGAGCCGGCGACGATGACCCCGGCGAGGAAGGCGCCGGCCACCGGGCTGGCGAGGGCGCAGGCCGCGGCGGCCGCCACGGTGACCACGCTCCTGCCGAGCTGGAGGGCGCGCAGCGCGGTGAGGCCGAAGGCGACGCCGAGGGCGAAGGTGAGCTGCCCGTCGGCGAGCAGGGTGACGACGCCCGCCGCGAACCAGAGCGTCGCCAAGCGCGCCTCCGCGCCCCAGCGGTCGCGGACGATGCGGTCGAAGAGGTAGGAGGAGGTGACGACCGAAAGCAGCCCGACCACCTGCGGGCCGAGCAGCGCCGCCAGCGGCGGGAATAGCACGCTGTAGGTGAGGGTGTAGTGGCCGCCGTACCAGCTGCCGTTCCAGATCGCCAGACCGGCCCGCTCGAAGAGCTCGGTGCGGAAGACCTGGGCTGCGAGGTCACCGACGGGCGGGCTCCAGATCACCATCAGCAGAGCCAGCCCGAAGCTGAGCGCGACAGCCGGCAGCCAATCGGGGCGCAGTGGCTTGGACTGGACCATTCGGGTACCAAAGCTTATTGCCGCGACCTGGGAGAATTCTTCCGGTGAGCGAGTCGATCCACGTCGTGCACTGCGGCCTCGTCCCCTACATGGAGGCCTACGAGCTGCAGGAGCGACTGCGCGAGCGCCGCCAGCACGGAGAGATCGGCGACACCTTGCTGCTGCTCGAGCACCCGCCCGTCTACACCCGCGGCCGCCGCGCGACCGCGGAGGAGCTGCCGATGGGGGTCGAGTGGTACGAGCGGCAGGGGATCGAAGTGCACGACACCGAGCGCGGCGGCCGCGTCACCTATCACGGCCCCGGCCAGCTGGTCGCCTACCCGATCGTCTCCCTCGACGCCCACGGCGGCGACGTGCTCGAGTACGTGCGCAACCTGGAGCGGGCGATGATCGCGGCAATCGGCGACTTCGGGGTCGAGGCGGGCCTGATCAAGGGCGAGACCGGCGTCTGGGTCCACGGCGGCGGCCCGGCCCGCAAGATCGGCGCGATCGGCCTCCACATCAGCCGCGGCGTCACCACCCACGGGCTGGCGATCAACGTCAACAACGACCTGCAGCCGTTCGAGTGGGTGGTGCCGTGCGGGATCGAGGGCTGCGCGGTGACCTCGGTCGCCCGCGAGCGCGGCGCCGAGCAGGACTTCGAATCCTTCGCCGCAGCCCTGACCAGGCGCTACGGCGAGACCTTCGACCGCGAGCCGATGCCCACCGAGCTCGGTGCCCTCGGCCCGGAGCGGGCGCCCGCTAGTCTCGGCTGAGAGCAGTTCCGAATCCGATGAGCACCGCCACCCCCGACAACGCTCCCGCCGAGCGCGTCCACGTCACCCGCTCCCGCGCCAAGCCCGGCGGCACCGCCGCCGCGGCCGAGGGCACGGTGCCGTTCAAGCGCGCCCGCAAGCCGCCGTGGCTGAAGGTGCCGGCGCCGGGCGGCCCCAACTACCGGCGCCTGAAGGAGACGATCGACGGCGACAACCTCCACACCGTCTGCGAGGAGGCCAACTGCCCCAACGTCGGCGAGTGCTGGGAGCGCGGCACCGCGACCTTCATGATCCTCGGCGACGTCTGCACCCGTCGCTGCGGCTTCTGCAACGTGCAGACCGGCAAGCCGACCTGGAACGACCCGCTGGAGCCGCTCCGCGTCGCCAACCAGGTGAAGCGGATGGGCCTGCGCCACGCCGTCGTCACCTCGGTCGACCGCGACGACCTCCCCGACTACGGCGCCTCGGCCTTCGTCGGCGTCGTCCGCTCGATCCGGATGATGGCGCCCGACTGCAAGATCGAGATCCTCACCCCCGACTTCCGCGGCCAGGAAATGCCCCTGGCCAAGGTGATCCACGAGCGCCCCGACGTCTTCAACCACAACGTCGAGACGGTGCCCCGCCTCTACCCGCTGGCCCGCCGCGGCTCCCAATTCGCCCGCTCCGCCCGCGTCCTGCGGATGGCGAAGGAGATGGGCGGCGAGGACGTCGTCACCAAGTCCGGGCTGATGGTCGGCCTCGGCGAGAGCTTCGAGGAGATGGTCGAGACCTTCGGCCTCCTGCGCGAAGCCAAGGTCCAGGTCCTCACCGTCGGCCAGTACCTGCGCCCGACCGAAAACCACCTGCCGGTCGTCCGCTACTGGCACCCCGACGAGTTCGCCGCCCTCGAGCAGGCGGCCTGCGACCTCGGCTTCGAGTCGGTCGCCGCCGGCCCGCTGGTGCGGTCGAGCTACCACGCCGACCAGAACCTGCCCGAGGGCAAGCGGGCCGAGAGCCTGCTGGCCTCCTGAGCGCCGCTTAGCCCGCCGGCCGCCGGCGGCCTACAATCGGCTGCGCGGGGCCATAGCTCAGCTGGCAGAGCGCCGCCTTTGCAAGGCGGAGGTCGCCGGTTCGATCCCGGCTGGCTCCATCTTCCCGCCCGCCAGTGCCGCCGCGCCGGCGGCGCCGGAACCGGCTAGGAGGGATTAGCGGAACTCACGTCCGGCGACTGGCGAGCGCCGGACCAAGCGGGGCAAGGACGCAGGGAGGCCGAATAGCAGTGCTATTCGGCCGACTGAGGACGCGGCGCCGCGCCGGTCCGCCGCGACCAAGCGGGGGCGCGGGAGTTTCGCTAATCCCTCCTAGTCGCCGAAGTCGAAGTCCTTCGGGGGGCGCTGCTCGAACCAGGCGTCGTCGTCCTCGGGCTGGTCCTCGAGGAACTCGGGGGTGTCTTCGAGGGCGTCGGCGTGGCCGGGCTCGGCCTTGTACTCGTCGCCGGCGTCCTCTCCCTTGCGCGGCTCGTCGGGGAGGTCGTGTTCGGCCGAGTCCTCGGGCAGCTCGTGCTCGCGCGAGTCCTCCTCGGCATCCGCGGGCAGGTCGTGCTCGTCCGACTCCTCCTCCGGCAGGGGGCGGAGCTCGGTGTCGGAGTCGATGAAGGGCGCGAAGGATTCCTCGGTGCTGGGGGCGCCGGGCTCATCGGGGAGCGGTGCCTCGAGCGCCTGGTTCAGCTCATCGGAGAGGCGCTGCTCGCTGAAGAACTCGTCGAATTCGTCCTCGGGCTCCTCCCGGTCCGGGCCCGTGACCTCGACCTCGTGACCTGACTCCTCGAGCTCCGCAAGCGGGTCGTCGACCGGGCCGAGGCGGGGCTCGGAGCGCTCGGCGTCGATCAGCTGCTCGTCGCTCGGGCTGGCCGACTCGGCGGTGTCCTCGAACTGGCCCTCGACGTCGAAGAGCTGGGTCGGCTGGTCGGCGATCGCGTCGCGCTCCTCGGCGCTCGGCGCCTCCGGGTCGGGTCGCAGCTGGTCGGTCGGCTCGGCAGGCCTGTCCTCGGACGCCGGCTCGGCGACGGTCCGGTGCTCCATCGCCGGGTGCTGCTCTTCGTCGGGGCCCTCGACCGCGGCGTCCTCGGCGCTCTCCTCCGGCTCCACCTCCTTCGGCGGCGGCGGCTCCTGCAGGTCGGCGACGTTGATGCGGCGGCGGCCCGCCTCCTCGGCGGCAGCCTCGGCATCGGCGCCCGGCGTCGCCAGGAACTCGGTCGGCGCCTCGGCGAAGGGATCGATCTGCTCGCCGGCCTGGTCCGGTCGCTCGGCCGGGCCGAACGCCTCGTCCTCGAGCTTTTTCAGCTCGGCCTCATCGGCGCCGTGGGCGCGCTTCAGTTCGAGGTGCTCTCGGATTGCGTCGTCGAGGATGCTCATTTCGCCCGTCCGCGGGAGAGGCTGCCAAAGACTATGCGGTTATCCCTGAGCGTGCGAGGTAGTGGCAGCAACTTCCCAGACGACGTTCGTCCAGGCCTGGAGCCGCGTCCCGGTCGCTCAGTATCCCGTCGGATGGCGGACGACGAAACCCTTCGGGTAAGGGGGTTCGGCGTGCCAGCGGGGGCCGGTGACCCCGGGCGCGTCGCCGCCGGTGTCCCAGCGCAGGCCGGCGATCACGGCGTAGACGTGCTGGCGGTTGGCGTAGATCGTGATCCAGCTGCCGGGGCCGGGTTCGCCCCAGGTCATGAAGGAGCCGGAGACGAGCGGCGCTTCCAGCAGGGCGCCGCCGTGGAGGGCGTAGCTGACGGCGCCCGAGCAGTCGTAGCCGCGGTCCCACCAGCGGCCGTGGCCGCCGCCCCATATATAGGGGGTGAAGCGGATCCGGTTGGCGGCGGCGATCACCTGCTTGACGACGGGCGGCGCCGAGGCCGGGGCGACCGCGCGTTCGCCGGCCAAGGAGGCGGTGGCGCCGGGCGGGACGGGCGTCGGGGCGGCGACGCCGCTCGGCGTTTCGGCGGGCGGCGGGGCTTCGGCCGGGGGCGTTTCGGCCGGGGGCGCTTCGCGGGAGGCACCGGCCTGCGGGGAGAAACCGCCCGACGCGGCGAGCGCCGCCGGGGCCGAGGCGAGCGCCGTCACCGCCAGGGCGGCGAGGAAGATCGAGGTGCGGGGACCGAGTCTCACCCCTCTGGGATCGGAGCGTCGGCGGAGCGGTAGAAGCCCTGCACGCGGACGCCCAGCGCCAAGCACCCCGCGCCCGATCGGCAGAATTGCCGCAGTGAGCCGCCCGCGCCGACGCCTCCTCAGCCTCCTCGCCGCAGTGCTCGCGCTCCTCGCCCTGCTGGGGGCTGCGAGCGCCGAGGCCTCGCCCTGGGCGGTGACGAACCTCAACCTCGGCGAAAACGAAACGATCTTCGGACTCAGCTGCGAAGCGAGCGGCTTCTGCGTCGGCGTCGGCCAGGAAGCGGTGGTGATCCAGTCGACCTCGCCGACCGGTGGCGCCGGGGCCTGGTCGATCGGCCACCTCAACCTCGAAGAAAACCTGCGCGGCAATCTGCGCGGGATCTCCTGCCCCTCCTCCTCGCTCTGCGTCGCGGCCGACTACAGCGGCGGCGTCTGGACGACGACCGAACCCGGTGCCGGCGCCGGCGCCTGGCACGCGACCAAGCTGCCGAAAGCGAAGTCGCTCTTCGACGTCGCCTGCGCCAGCACCACCAGCTGCGTCGTTGTCGGGGTCGGCGGCGTCGTCGCCACCTCGAGCAACCCGACCGGCGGCACCGCGGCCTGGACCGTCGTCCACCTGGCCGAAGAACCGCCCCTGCGCTCGGTCACCTGCAGCGGCAGCCTCTGCGTGGCGGGCGACTACGAAGGCGGCATCTGGACCACCGACGCGGCGGCCGCCGGGCCCGCGGCCTGGACCTCGGCCGGCCAGCCGGGCGGCGAAAACCCGGCCCTCGGCCTCACCTGCCAGAGCGAAACCCTCTGCCTCGCCGGCAATGCGGGCAACGTCCTGATCTCGACCGCCCCGACCACCGGCGGGGGCGCCTGGGTCGGCACCCCCCTCAGCCGCCGCTTCCAGATCCTCGCCGCCTCCTGCCCCAACTCCGGCCTCTGCGTCCTCTCCAGCAACAACGGCGAAGTCTTCGCCTCGACCAACCCGCTCGGCGGCTCCTCGACCTGGCTCACCGAACACCTGATCGGCGGCGTCACCAACGCCATGTTCGGCCTCTCCTGCCCGACCGAAACCCTCTGCGTCGCCGCCGGCAAGTACGGCCAGCTGCTGACGACCACCAACCCGCGGGCGACGGGCCTGCCCGAACCGGCCCCGCCACCACCACCGACCACCGTCCTCCTCCACCACCCGAGGAAGACGATCCGGATCGGCGCCCGCTCCCCGGTGCCGACCGTCTCCTTCGCCTTCGGCGCCGAAGGCTCCCCGGCAACCTGGTACCGCTGCCGCCTCGACTCCCGCCCCGCCACGATCTGCACCTCGCCGCTGAAGCTCCGCGTCGGCGCCGGCCCCCACGTCTTCCGCGTCCGCGCCTTCGGCAACAGCGGCGGCTCCCCGACCCGCGTCAGCTACGGCTTCCGCGTCATCCGCGCCAAGCCGAAGCCGAAGCCGAGGAAGCCGCGCAAGCGGCGTGAAAAGCCCCGGCACAGCTCGGCGGCCAATCCCCGATAAAATCAGTCGTTGCGGGGCTATAGCTCAGCTGGCAGAGCGCCTGGATCGCACCCAGGAGGTCGGCGGTTCGAATCCGCCTAGCTCCACTAGAACCGCCTCACTCGAACCAGGGCCAGAAGAAACGGCGCTGCCGGCGCCCGCCTTGCCGGTGAGCTGTTCGGGGAGCCTCGGATCGGCCAGCGTGGCGAATGGCTCGGCCACCTCGGCGCCGCTGATCCCCTGGTCGTAGATCACCAGCCGCTCAAAGAGCGCCTGGTTCCACTGGCGGCGCAGGTGGCCGGGCGCCTTGCGGTAGGCGCACTCACAGTCGGCGAGTAGGTCAAGCGCCTTGCCGAGCGTGTCCTCGGAGTCGCCGAAGGATGCCTCGGCGATCTCAATCTGGTGCTCGGCCTGCGCGGTCTCGGTTGAAAGCCGCTCCTGCTCTGAATGCAGGAGGTCGAGCGGAACCGCCTCGGCGTAGTAGGCGTGGAGCAGCTTCTCGCGCTCCTCGCTGAGCTTCGCGAGGCGGCGGCGTTGACGGGCTACCTCGGCTTCCGCCTCAGTGCGCATCCCGGCCATCGCCTCGGCGAGCTTGTTCCGCACCCGCTCGACCTGGCGGGCGGGCAACCGCACCTCGCCGTAGACGCGCTCGACCGCGGTCTCGATCAGGTCGACCGCGACGTAGGGCTGCTTGCAACCCGTTCCCCTGCTGCGGCCGAGGCAGAAGAAGTAGGGGTAGCGGCCGCCATTGCCCTTGGCCCAGGTGAGGCTCATGCGGGCGCCGCAGCGCCCGCAGTAGAGCGAGCCCTTCAGGTAGTGGTGGTGCTTTCGGTCCTTCTCGGCGGAGCTGTTGTGGGCGGCGAGGACGGCCTTGGCTTTGGCGAAGGTCGCGCTGTCGATCAGGTGCTCGTGCCGGCCCTCGTACTCGACCCCGGCGTAGCGGACCACACCGACGTAGTAGGGGTTCTGGAGCATCGTCGCGAGCTGGCTCCGGGAGAGCGGCTTCGCCGCGTACTTCGGGGTGGGCCGGGTCCGCAGGCCGCGCTCGGTGAGGGCGGCGAGCAGGGTGTCGAGCGTGTAGGCACCCGAGCCGTAGGCGGCGAAAGCCCAGCGGACATGCGGCGCCCGCTCGGGATCGACTTCGACCGTGCGGAATTCCCGCCCCTCGATCACCTTCCGCACGTTCAGGTAGCCGATCGGCGCTCTCGTTGGGGTGCCGCCGAGCTTTGCCTTTTGCGTCTGTCCCTTCACCGCCTCGGCAGCGAGGTTGGCCGAGTAGAACTCGGCGTTGGCGGCGACGATCGCGTGCATGAAGCGGCCGACCGGAGTGCGATCGATGTTCTCGGTGACGGAGACCAGCTCGACGCCGGCTTCATGCAGCGCGTAGGTGATAGTGGCGTCGTCGTAGCGGTTGCGGGCGAGGCGATCGACCTTGTGGACGATCACGAAGTCCAGGTCGCGCTTCGCCTCCAGCCGAGCGAGCAGCGCTTGGAGTTCGGGGCGGTCGGCGGTCTTCGCCGACTCGCCACGATCGACGTACTCGGCTACGACTTCCGCATCAAGCTCGGCGGCCTTCGCCTGGCAAGCCTCCCGCTGGGCAGGGATCGAATAGCCCTCGGTGTCACGGCCTCGGCTCGCCTGCGCCGCCGTCGAGACCCGCAGGTAGATCGCCGCCCGCTTCATCGGCGTCGCCTCTCGCCAGTCTCGGGTGCTCCAGTTGCGGGATGCTCACCACGGCGGCGCTGCGTCGGCCGCGCTGGCTCGGCGGCCATCGCCACCAGCGCGGCGACGAAGCGGTCGAGATCAAGCTCCTCGCGGCGGATGCCAACCACCCGCGCCGAATGGGCACAGGCGCCGGCACGTCGCCGCTGTCGCTGGCTCTCGCCTTGCCTCACGATCTACGCCGCCGCCCCCGAGCGGCGATGAGCGGCCGCGCCGCAGCCGGTAAGCCGCTGAGTCGTCAGTGCCTGGGCGATCGCGGTCGCGCCTAGTGCGATCGGCTGCCGCCGAGACGGCAACCGAGAGAGATCGGCGTCCCGAACTTGATGTGACGTAGAGACCTCTGGAAATCGCGAAGCCCGCAAACGGCGCTGGCATCGGCAGAACCGGCGCTTCTCTCGGTCCTCACCCCGACCAGGAGGTCGACCAGCGGGTCGACCGGGAGATCGACCAGCGGGTCGACCAGCAGAACGACCGCAGATTGGCCGATTCTGAGCGCGCCCAGGGGCCGCCCTCCGCTCGGTCCGGCGCTCGATTTCGTGGCTTTGAAATGCCGCCATGCCATGTCCGTAACTCCACGGCGGCGGGAAGTCAAGTTATTCGGCAATCGACGTCAATCCCCGCACAAAAAAGGGGAATCGACTCGCTTTGTTGCCGCCGCCGAGCTACGGTCGGCGACCACCGAAAACAGAAGCGGCGACCCGCCGTGCGCTAACACGAGCGGGCCGCCTAACCACAAGGAGGCACTACTCCTCATGGCTACCGGTAACCCTATGGGCGGCGGCGGGATCGTCGCCCTCGATCTCACTGACGAACAGCGGCGATTCCTGCGCGACGCCCTGGCTGATTGCAGGGCGGGACGCGAGGACGACCTGCGGACCCACCCCGAACACCCCAACGCCTGCCGCTGGCGTGCGAACGCCGCAGCCTACGGGCGCTTGATCGCGGGCGTCGACGCCGGGAAGATCACCCCCGACGCCGAGGTCCGGCGACTCGTCCGCGAGCTGGCCGAGGCGAGCGACCGCGAAGAGGAGTACGAGCGCGTCGTCTTCGAGCACGACGCGATTGCCGCCCTGCGCGAGCAGATCGGGGCGGGACGATGAGGGGCGGCGCAGGTCCCTTCGCCGCCCGCTTCGGCGCCAACCTCGCCTACTGCCGTAACCGGGCCGGCGACCTCTCTCAGGAAGAGCTTGGAATGAGGGCCGAGATGCACCGCACGGCGGTCGGCCAACTTGAGCGCGGCGAACGGGTGGCCCGCACCGACACCCTGGTCAAGCTCGCCGGCTCGCTCGGCATCCCCTACGAGGAACTGCTCGACGGGCTGCTCTGGACGCCGAGCATCCGCACTGCCGGAATGCTGGATGTCGAGCCCTTCGCCGGTACGGAGGTGCCCCGATGAAGCCGCGCTACGACGTCGCGGTTGGCATCGGCGAGAACCTGCGCCGCTTGCGCCGGCGCGTTGGCCTGTCCCAGGAGGAGCTGAGCTTCCGCTCCTCGGTCCACCGGACCGACATCAGCAAGATCGAGCGCGGCGAATCGTTGCCGCGCACCGACACCCTGCTGAAACTCGCGGGCGGGCTGGAGGTCGAGCCGCAGGAGCTGCTCGACGGGCTCGTTTGGGAGCCGCCGCCGGCAGCGCCGCTGCCTTGGGGCTCGTTCCGGGTCGCCTCGAAAGACGGCGCCTGCCCGCAGGAGGTCGCGCAATGACCCTCTCGGCGTTCGGCGTCATTGGCCTCGCCCTGATCTGCGCCTGGGTCTTGGGCGGGATCGCGCTTCGCCTCGCGGGCGGCCTCGTCGCCTTGGCCGGCCTGCTCGGACTGAGCCTGAGTGCAACACGAACGGCTTGCTGATCTTCGTCCTCGGCGCCAGCCTTTGGGTTGCCGGCCACCTGCATTTCCGCCTGCGCCACGGCGCCTTCAAGAGTTCCCTCGCCGAACGGCTTTGCCTGGCCGCCGCCACAGCTCCCGACGCGTGCTGACGAGCGCGATCAGCGTTCGGCGGCGGTAGCGGCTACGGCGGTGCGTAGCCAGCGCTGCGGCGATAGTGAGGGCGCCGGGCGCGAGGGGCGCCTGCGATACGAGCCGGGGCGCGGCGACTGGCGCAGGAATGACGGCGAGTCACCCTCCGGGTGCGCAGTCGAGGGGACGACGGATAGATGTCGGCGAACCGGCGCGCCCGCAAACGGCGGTGCCATCGGGAGAGTCGCGCCTCGGCGCGACTCTGATTGCGAAGGGCCAGTCGAATAACCAGGCGAACCCCCAGGCGAAGGGCCAGCCGAAGCCTCAAGGCCTGGCGCGCTTGAAGGCGGTCTGGACGATTCTCCCAATGTGTGGGTCAGTAGGACTCGCCCCCGAGGTGTCTACCCTGACGAGGGTCGATGCCCGGCACAGTGCCGAAAACCCCTTCGGAGTGCCAATTCGAGGCCTATCTGCTCGAGGTCGGGGTCGATGGCGGGGAGAACCACCAACCTAACCTCGGTGGTGACCCGGAAGCCCCACGGCCTGACTACCGAATCAATCGCGGTGACGCTGCGGCGATTATCGAGCTGAAGGGGTTCGAGAGGTCTGCGGCCGAAGACGCGCTCATAGCCAGCGACGGCGGCGTCGTGATCCGTGACGCAAAGCAAGAACTCGCTCCAATGCGCAACAAGATCGGCGAAGCCATTAAGCAGCTACGGCCCTACAGCAACCGCCCCGAGCCGTTGATCGTCTGCCTTGCCAACCCGCGACGGCTGCAAGTGTCGTGCGAGGGTCACACCGAGGTGATCGCGGCAATGTATGGCGAACGGGCCGTTCGGGTGTCGATCGCTACGCCCGAGAACCCTGACCCACCCGACGACCCGGAGTGGTTTTTCGGCCGCAATGGGGTCTTCGGTGGCGGCTTGCACCCTTACGTGAGCGCTGTCATGACCTTGCACGAGCGCACCTATCGAGAGGAAGCGATCGAGCGCTGGCACGAGGACATCAAAGAACGGCTGGCGGGCATCGAGGACCGCCAGGAACGGGCAGCCCTGACGTTCGAGGCCACTCATGAGCCGGCGTTCGCGGAAGCTGATGCAACGCCCGGCAGCTACCGCTTCGTTCGGGTCTTTGAGACTCACAACGTCGCCGCTACCGCTCCGCCAGTACCTCGCGACCTGTTTGTGGGCCAGCGCGACGAGTTCCGTGCGTACAACCCGGAGAACGGCTGCCTCGAACTGCTTTCGCTGACGCGTCTTCCGCTTACGCCCGCGCAGGCGCCGCCCACAAGGGACTAGGGTAGGTACAACCTGACCGGCAATCGGGCGCCGTCACACGCGAGTCGAGATTTCTCACCCGTGTGCCATTGTTAGCGCGGAAGGCAAGGGGATGGAGATCACCGACGAGCAGTTGGAGCTGTTGGAAGCAATCGTCGATGCTTACTGGACCAGGGTGTCAACGAGTACTGGCCAAAAGATTGACTTCACGGTGTCTACGCCCGGAGGCGGGGTCGGGACCTTTATCGAGCATCCCGGATTAGAGCCAAGTCGCCTGTCGGTCGATTTCGGCGACCTAAGCGAACTCGCGCACAAGGGGCTGATTCGACTTGAGGGCTCTCGACCGAAATCCGGCGCGATGTTGCCCACCGCAGAGGGGAAGGCAGTCGTAGGGGAGCAGCGTCGAGTCGCTGCGGTCATCAGGGCCGACGCGGCAATCTCGGGAGGCGATGGATCGAGCGCGATCGACTGGGAAGCGGTTTTTCCAATACTTAAAGCGGTGGTCGATCTTTATGGCGAAGCAGAGGCTGGGCACGACGTGTCTCAAATGGAGGTCAACCAGCGCCTCAAAAGAGACGACAGCGACCTCAGCACGAGCAGGGCGTTTGAAGTTCTTCAGAGGGACAACTATCTCGAAGGCAGAATGAGCGTCGACCAGGTACCGGGGCCTCTGACCGTTGCCCCAACGGGGAGGGCCCTGCAGCTTCTCGCAGGCTGGCCCGCCGACGGAGCCGTGGCGTTCGAGCGGTTGGTGGCAAGCCTAGAATCACGAATCGCCGAAAGCTCAAATGACGAGGAGAAGGGGAAGCTGCGGGCTGTGCTCGGCGCGCTGCAGGAGATCGGCCAGGACCTTGCGGCGAGCGTTTTGGCAAAGGTCATCATGGGTGGTTAGGAGGGCGAAAGGCAGTAGCTATGGGGATCGTCAGTGCGCGGCTATGGGTTCTCGTCCCCTAGTTCCTCAGTAATCCAGTCGCGATCCCGGCCAAAGGTCAAGCGCAGTGGTCCGGCAGGAGCCAAGGCCGTTATTACTGCGGGTCGGCGACGGACACCAGCCATCTCCCGCAGCTCGTCCATACGTTCTCTAGCTTTAGCGATTGCGTCATCTCCGTTGTCAGCGACGACATGAAAGGCCAGCTCGGGCGTGTCTTGGCCGTGGACCGTGTCCGGCTCGATGATCGCGAACCACTCGGGTCCAAGGAGGTCTATCGCTACGTCCCGAATCGCTTCTTTCTCCCGCACGTCGATTGCTGCGTAGACGGTGATCCTGGTGGGTTCTTGCTCAGGCTTCAACATCCATCGCTCCACTGCGATCGCCCCGTCCTTCGTGATCTTGAAATGGG
>DASXOF010000166.1:0-4789 GCA_036494495.1 Solirubrobacterales bacterium
CAGCGCCGTCAGCGAGCCGCCGCCGAGCTCGTCGTTCAGCTTCACCGCCCGCTCCAGCAGCCGCGAGTGCAGGTAGAAGACGTCGCCCGGGTAAGCCTCGCGACCCGGCGGGCGCCGCAGCAGCAGCGACATCTGGCGGTACGCCGAAGCGTGTTTGGTGAGGTCGTCGTAGACGCAGAGGGCGGCTTTGCCGTTGTAGAGGAAGTGCTCGGCCATCGCGCAGCCGGCGTAGGGGGCGATGTACTTGATCGGCGCCGCCTCGTCAGCGGGAGCGGCGACGATGATGGTGTTCTCCATCGCCCCGTTCTCCTCGAGGATCTCTTTCAGCTGGACGACGGTGGACATCCGCTGGCCGATCGCGACGTAGACGCAGATCAGGTCCTTGTCCTTGTTGTTGATGATCGTGTCGATCGCGATCGCGGTCTTGCCGGTCTGGCGGTCGCCGATGATCAGCTCTCGCTGGCCGCGGCCGATCGGGATCATCCCGTCGATCGCCATCAGCCCGGTCTGGACCGGTTCCTCGACCGGCTGGCGCTCGACGACGCCGGGGGCTTTGAACTCGGCCGGGCGGGTCTCGGTGGTGTTGACGTCGCCGCGGTTGTCGAGCGGGCGGCCGAGCGGGTCGACCATGCGGCCGAGCAGCTGCTCGCCGACCGGGATCTCGAGCAGGTGACCGGTGCGCTTGACCGTGTCGCCCTCGACGATCTTGTCCCACTCGCCGAACAGCACGGCGCCGACGTTGTCGGACTCGAGGTTCAGCGCCAGCCCGGTGACCCCGTGCGGCAGCTCGAGCATCTCCAGCGCCATGCAGTTGTCGAGCCCGTGGACGCGGGCGATGCCGTCGGCCACCGAGAGGACGGTGCCGACCTCGGAAAGGTTGGCGGAGTCGGTCTCCAGGCCCTCGATCCGCTCTCGCAGGATGCTTGCGATCTCGTCCGGCTTGATCTCCATCGGGTGCTCGATTCCTCCTTACGCCGCGCTCGCGACGCTTTTTCTAAGTTTCTCCAGGCGACTGCGGATGCTCGCGTCGAGGACCATGTTGCCTACCTGCAGGACGATCCCGCCGAGGATCGAGTCGTCGACCCTGCTCGACAGCTCGACCTGCTCGCCGGTCTGGCGTTCCACCTCGGTGCCGATCTTCCTCACCACCGCTTCGTCCAGCTCGACGGCGCTGGTGACGGTGACGTCGATGCGCTTGTTCTCCTGCTTCCAGAGCTGGTCGAGCTCCCGGCGGATGCGGAATACCTCGGGCATCCGCCCCTTCTCGACCAGCAGCTCGAGGAAGTTCGTCAGCTCCGGCTCGGCGCCCGAGATCGCCCGCCCCAGCCCCTCTTTCTTCTCCTGCGAAGAGAGATAGGGGCTGAAGAGGAAGACCTGGAGGTCGCGATTGCCGTCGACCGCGTCGGCGAACTGGGCCAGCTGCGACTGCAGCGAGTCGAGCTTGCCTTTGTCCTTGCCGGCCTCGAACAGGGCCTCGGCGTACACGCGGGCGACGTCGGCCATCTAGTTTTCCGACCCCCTGCCGGAGAGGGTCGAGAAGTCGACCTCGGCGAGGGCCTCCTCGACGAGCCGCTTCTGATCGTCCGGGTTGAGCGATTTGCGGGTGACTTTCTCGGTCGCCAGCACGGTCAGGTCGGCGACCTCCCGGCGGATCTGGTCGAGCGAGCGCCGGGTCTCGGCCTCGATGTCGCGCTTCGCGGCCTCGACCAGCTCCTCGCGCTTTTCGCGGCCGGCCGTGGTCGCCTCCGCCTCGGCGGTGTCGGCGGCCTTGCGGGCGCGGGCCATGATGTCGTCGGCCTGCTCGCGGGCCTCGGCGAGGCGGGCCCGGTACTCGGCCAGCAGCTCGTCCGATTCCTTCCGCTGCCGTTCGGCGGCCTCGATGGACTCGGCGATCGTCTTCGCCCGTCGGTCCAGCGCTTCCTGGATTTTCGGGAAGGCGAGCTTGCTCAGGACCCACATCGTGAACCCGAACAGGATCAGCGTCCAGATCATCAGCCCGACGCCGGGCGAGACCAGGAAGCTTCCCCCTTCCTTCTCGCCCGACTCGGCGGCGAGCGAGAGGACCGCGCTTGAGATGTGCCCGAGCTCCAGCATCGACCTAGAGGAAGAAGGCGATCAGGCCGAAGATGAACGTGTAGAAGGCCACGGCCTCGGTCAACGCGAAGCCGAGCCAGCGGATGCTCTGGAGCTCGTCTTTCATCTCCGGCTGACGGGCAACCGACTCGATCTCCTTACCGAAGATGAAGCCGATGCCGATGCCGGCGCCGATCGATCCGAGCCCGGCGCCGACGCCGAGAGCGATCGCCTTGCCCGCTTTTTCCACGCCTTCGTCCGAGACGGCAGCGATCACAGGGGACAGATCCATTTGAGAACGTGCTCCTTTTCCTAGTGACTGGCGGAGGTCGCTCCGCCCAAATAGATGGCAGTGAGGGTCGCGAAGATGAACGCCTGCAGGGTGGCGATCAGGCCCACCTCCAGGATGAAGAAGAAGAAGGCGAGCGGGAAGCTGGCGACACCGAGGGCGGCGATCCCCAGCAGCACCGCCAGCCCGCCGCCCATGAAGAGGAGCAGCAGGTGGCCGGCGAGGATGTTGGCGAAGAGCCGGACGGAGAGCGAGATCAGCCGGGCGAAGTGGGAGATCGCCTCGATCACGAAGATGAAGCCCTTGGCGATCGGGTTCATGTTCTCGAGCCCCGGCGGCAGCCAGCTCGCCAGGTAGCCGACGAGGCCCTTGGCCCGGACCCCTTCGACGTGGTAGCTGATCCAGACGACCAGGGTCAGCACCAGCGGGATCGAGAGGTTCGCGGTGGCGGCGTAGATCGTGAAGGAGGGGATTTCCAGGCCGAAGACGCTGAAGGTGTGCTCGGTGTTGGTCGGCAGCGGCAGGAAGCCGATCATGTTCGAGAACCAGATCCAGAAGAAGACGGTGGCGATGAAGGGGAACCAGCGCTTCGCCATTTCTTTGTCGAGGCTGGTGCCGACGATCGTGTTCTTCGTCATGTCGTAGGCGACCTCGACCGCGGTCTGGACCCGGTTCGGCTTCTGCTGCATCCGTTTGGCGATCCAGGTCATCGCCCAGATCGTCAGTGCGGAGGCGATGAAGAGGTACAAGACCGCTTTGTTGATGCTCATGTCGATCGGGCCGAGGTGGATCCCGACCCACTCTTCGAGTTTGAACTCGTTCTGCGGCTTGAAGGCTTCGTTCTTGCCGTCGTTGCCGAAGATCAGCAGGAAGAGGATGAAGAGGGCCAGGTAGCCGCCGAGGCCGATGAAGACTTTGGCTTTGGTGCTGAGGCCGCCCGACTTGGGCGCCTCGGGGCTGCTCGCGGGGGCCGACTGGGTGGTCGGCTCGGCGACGGCGGAGCTCACGCAACCCCCCCGCTGGCGCGGCGGCCGGCGGCGTCCTCGCCGAAGAGCTGGCGGTAGCCCTGGGCGACCATCGAGATCGTGAAGAGGACGACGACGAGGACGGCGGCGGCGAGCCCGGCCTGCCGTTCGACCGCGAGGCCGATGACGAGGACCACGGCGGCCATCAGCCAGACCCGGCCGAGGCCGGTGCCGGCGACGATGCCCATCGCCCGCTGGCGCTCACCGTGGGCCAGTTCCTCCTTGGCGCGGCGCGCGGCGAAGGACTGCACGGCCCGCTGCAGGAGCCAAACGGCGGCGCCGACGGCGTATCCCAGCATCGAGAAGCCCGCAAGCAGGAATACCGGCAGCGCGAGGGCCAGCGCGATGAGGTCGACATACTTGGGAGGAGACATGAATTACGCCCGGCTCGGGGCTGAGCGGGCGCAGCCGCGACTATAGAGGAAAGGCCCCGAGAATGGCTTGCCCATGCGGGATAGTGCTTGTTGCCACTACTTCGTGCGACCTTGTCACTATCTCTGCGCCTCCTCGGCCCGCTCGCGCGGCGGCCCGCCCTCCGGCGGCCCCCCCACCTCCTCCAGCTCGATCGCCTCGAACTCGCCCGTTTCCGGGTTGATCCGCCCCCGCCGCAGCTTCAGGATCTCGAGCACGTAGACGAGGTAGACGCTGTAGGCGAGCGCGATCGCGATCAGCGCCAGCATCAGCGCCGTCCAGCCGGCGTGGAAGTGGCCGTGGTTGTCGCTGTAGGGGACGAAGCGCAGGGCCAGGGCGAGCAGGGCCATCACCACCGTCCAGGCGTAGAGGTAGGCGATCGTGCGGCGCTGGCTGAAGCCGATGTTGGCCATCCGGTGGTGGAAGTGCCAGGCGTCGGCCTGGTAGACGGGCTGGCGGTATTTGAGCCGTTTGGCGACGACGAAGCCGGTGTCGAGGATCGGCACCGCGAGCACGACCAGCGGGAAGGCGAGGGCGATCACCGCGTTGGTCTTCAGAGCGCCCTGGACCGAGGCGGTGGCGAGCAGGAAGCCGAGCAGGTTTGAGCCGGTGTCGCCCATGAAGCTCGAGGCGGGCGGGAAGCCGTGGCGGAGGAAGCCGAGAGCGGCGCCGGCGGTGAGCGCGGCGAGGACGCCGGCGGCGTTGCGTTCGAGCGAGAGCGCGATCGCGGCCAGGGTGACGGCGGCGATCGTGCAGACCCCGGCGGCGAGCCCGTCGACGCCGTCGAGGAAGTTGATCACGTTGACGACGGCGACGATCCCGAGCACGGTCAGCGGGTAGGCGAGCCAGCCCAGTTCGAAGCCGCCGACGAACGGCAGGGTGAGGTTGTCGACGCGGACGCCGGCGATCACCGGGATCGCCGCGGCGGCGATCTGGCCGACCAGCTTCGGGAAAGCTGGCAGCCCCTCGACGTCGTCGATCACCCCGACCG
>DASXOF010000167.1:0-17414 GCA_036494495.1 Solirubrobacterales bacterium
CTGCAACTGCAATCTCTTTTGCAAAAGTCGCAATTTGGGGTTGACAGAACTCTGCGCGCACGTAAACTAGCGGCGCAAATAAGGGTGAACCTCAGCTTGAGGCTGCGGTCATCTAACGAATAGGGCGCCTCGGGGGAGGTAAGTGGCGCCACGACCCTTCATCAAGGAGAAGGATCTGTGGCCCTTAGCACGCCTACTGCCAGTCAAGCTAACTCTCAAGTAGAGCTTGATGACCACTACCTTGTTGCGCTCGCCAAGGATGGGCGCACCGACGCCTACGACATGATCGTCCGCCGCTACCGCGGCTTCGTTCGGCTAAAGGCCTCGTCGTACTTCCTGCTCGGTGGCGAGTCGGACGACCTGATCCAGGAGGGCCTGCTCGGCCTCTACAAGGCGATCCGCGATTACCGGACCGACCGCGAGTCGAGCTTCCGCAACTTCGCCGAGCTCTGCATCACCCGCCAGATCATCACCGCGGTCAAGACCGCGACCCGCAACAAGCACACGCCGCTGAACCAGTACGTCTCCTTCAGCCAGACGCCGGCGGCGAGCGGCGAGACCGACACCACCCTCGACGAGATCCTGCCCGGGCCGAGCGTCCATGACCCGGTCAACCAGGTGATCGCGACCGAAGAGCTGGAGAGCCTGGTGTCGTGCCTGTCCGGGGTCTCCGGGGTGCTCTCGGATCTCGAGAGCCGCGTCCTCTCCCTTTACCTCGACGGCCACTCCTACGAGGCGATCGCCGAGCGCCTCGAGTGCGACACGAAGACCGTCGACAACGCCCTGCAGCGGGTCAAGCGCAAGGTCGGCACCCACCTGGCCTCGCGTGAGGTGGCCGCCTGAGGCCGTCCGGCCGGCGCATGTCTGCGTCCTCGGTCGCTCGCGTGCAGAGCACGCCACGCTCCCTGCGTCCTTGACCTGCTTGGCCGGACGGCCTCAGGCGGCGGCGACGCAGCCCGGGGGCAGATCCGCGAGGACGTAATCGAGGAGCTCGCGCCCGTGGTCCGAGGCGACGGCGATGTCGTCGGCCTTGACTCGGACCCGGTGCAGCGACTGCATCCGCAGCACGTCGCCGTCGGTGTGGCGGTTGGGGAAGACGCCGGCGTAGGAGACCCCCAGCCGCTCGAGGTGGTCGGCGACCTGGGCGGTCGCCGGCGTCTGCAGCGGCAGGTCGACGTAGACCGCGTCGAGGTGGCGGCGGTGGAAGAGGTGGTGGCGCTCGGCGCCGATCGCCTGCTCGAGGTCGGCGCCCGGCTCGCGCACCGTGATCAGCGCCAGGTTGTGGTCCGCCTCGACCTCGACGTGGAGGTCCGAGCAGGGCGCCAGCTCGAACTCGGCCGGGGGGTCGGTGAGCGTGCCCCGCAGCTCGCACAGCTCGAGCGTCTGGGCGACCATCCGCCGGTGCCGCTCGGGCGCGTAGACGGCCCGCTCGAGCCCGTCGTTCAGCTTCGTGTAGAAGAGCGCCGCCGACTGGCGCCGCGAGGCCCCGGCGGCGGCGTCGTTGTCGACCGAGGCCGGGATCCAGCCGAGCAGGAAGCCGGTCTCGTGCGCGCCCAGCTCGATATTGGCCCGCTGGCTGTAGGGGTGGGCGGCGGTCGCCTCGCTGAACATCCCGGCGAAGCCCTCCCCGCGCGCCCAGTCCATCAGGAACTGCTTGGTGCGGGTGAAGATGTGCTGGCCGCGGGCCTGCGGCATCGTCACCGCCTGGCCCGAATGGGCGACCCGGTCGCCGGCTTCGATCACCCCCATCCCCTCGTGGCAGAGCAGCTCGCCGTCGGCGCTCTCGGCGACGCAGGCGAAGTAGCGCCGCTCGGCCAGCCGCGACCTCACCTCCGCCGGGTCATAGACCCAGCGCACGTCGTAGCTCTGCCCGTAGGCCGCTTCGATCGCTGCGGTCAGCACGGTACCCTCAGAGGGGTCCAGGAACCTGAAGTTGACGTCTGCGCCACCCATATCTGCCCATTGTCGGCAGCATGCCCCCCTAGCTCAACCTGGGAGAGCACCTGATTTGTAATCAGGAGGTTGCCGGTTCGATCCCGGCGGGGGGCTCTCGGCAAGAGCCCTGCAAATCGCAAACCTGGGCTCGGCGGCAGCAGTTCAAACCGGGGCCTTCTTGGCCACCATTTCAGCCACTAGTGGCTGGAAACGCGCCGATCGGAGCCGATTAGCCACCGATTTCCTTCGAAATCGGGCCACGTTATACTTGCGGTATGACTCACAAGGTCGGCATCAAAGGTCAGGTGGTGATCCCCAAAGCGATCCGCGACGAGATCGGGATCAAGCCCGGCGACGAGGTGACGTTCGAACCGAACGGCTCCGAGGTCCGGGTGCGGCGGGTCGACGACGATCCCCAGCACCGCGCCGACGAGATTCGCACTCTGCGGGGCATTTGGACCGGTACCGGTGGCGGCACGAAGGAGTTGCTGGAGGAGCGACGGCGCGAACGCGACGCCGAGGAGCGCAAGGCCCAGAGGTGGGGCGTTGATCATTCTCGATAGCTGGGCGCTGCTGGCTTATCTCAAGGACGAGGACTCGGCGGACCGCATCGAATCCGCCTGGCTCGAGGAGGGCGCGACGATCTGCTCGGTCAACCTCGGCGAGGTTCTTTACATCCGCATACGGGGGGATGGGGAGGACTCAGCCGTCGCCGACGTCGACCGAGTCCGCCGACGCCTCAATGTCGTTGATCCGGACTGGCCTCTCGTCTCTGAGGCGGCGAGGATCAAGGCCCACGGCGGTCTCTCCTATGCCGATGCCTTCTGTGTCGCGACCGCTCGACGGGCAGAAGCGCCCCTCTGGACCGGCGACCCCGAGATCGTTGACCAGGCAGCCGAGCTTTCATGCACGGTCGTGGACCTCCGCGCCCCGGACGGGTGATTCGCCTCAGAGGTAAGTCGTTGTTGGGAGCCGGGATTTCGTGTATCGAGCGTTCGGGCGGGGCGCGATCAGGTCAATCGCCTGCGCCTAGTGCTTCGAACGCCGGGGGACCGCCACTTGCATTCCTACCTCTCTGCATATGGCACTCATCTGGGTGACTCGCATCCCGAAGGGAACGCCAGCCGCCTTCAGCGCCGATGGAGCCGCAGCCGGACTCGGCAGTAGTGCCGGACCGGCTGCAGGCGGGGCAACCGGCTGGTAGAAGAGAGGTGTTAGCGCCGGTAGCTGCTCGGGCGCCAGCCGCTCAGGTTTGTTCAAGCTTGCTATCTCGAAGCCGATACGCCCGAGCGGCAGACCGGTGATGTTGAAGGCGGGAGTCTCGTAGGGTTCATCAAGCAAGAGGCCAAAGCGCCACTGGTAGAGATGGGGTTCGCTGGCCCCGAGAGGCACTGCATGGAGGGCGACACGGTTGTCTAGTGGGGCGCCCTCCGCAAGTAGAAGGCGCAGCTCGGGGCCGACCGCATCCGGCGCTTGCTGCAGAGGCCCAAGCACCGCCGCGGTCTTCAGCGCCCAGCGCCGCAGCAACTCTTTGTCCTCTGCGTTCACTGCCAACACCTCGCCGGCGATCAACGGTTCAAGGAGCGGGCGGACCTCGACCTCAAGGTCGCTCATCCAGCCCGAGTTGCAAGGTCCGCAAACCCGTCTCAGTATCTGGTCGGTTAATCGCCGCCGTATCGGCGAAGAGCTCTCCAGCGAGAACTCGGATTGGTACCACATATTCGACTCCCATCGGGGGGTGTCGGCCAAGGGGCGCCGCAGCCAGCGGGGGATTACGTGCTCACGAGTCAGCTTGGCGTCGCGTGTGCAGAAGAAACAGGACATTGAAATTAGTGGAGCCTCAGTTCGATGGGTGCAAGGAACACGTTTGGGATTTCCGTATTACCCTTACCGAGTGTTGGGTGGAAAATCACGACCCCGGGCGATTCCGTGATCGCCGTTAGCAGCTACTTCTAGAGTGGTTCACCGTGGAACCCGGCAATTGGATAGCGCTCGGCGCAGTAGCAGTCGGCCTCGTCGGCAACGGGGTCACCTGGAAGCTGGCGAATCGACGCTTCGACCATGAGAAGAAGCTCGCCGACCGCGATGCTGTGGCGAAAATCTTCGATGAAGCGGTAATCGACATTCACAGGGTCAGCTACGTGCTCGACGAGATCAGGGCCGGTCTTCGAGCTCAGCCCGAGTCCTATTTCCACGCCGACGCAGGAACGCGAGTTCTCACCGAACTGGAAACAAGGGGTCGCGACCTCGAACTTAGAGCCGACCGGGCTCGACTCCGGCTCGAAACCGACTTGCCGTGGGGGGCGCTCGACTCGCTCGCCCAGAACGCGCTCGCCGCCTTTCGTGCGTGCATCCAGTTGCGCGAAGAGGATGTGCCTGAGCCCGAGTATCGGACGGAAGAGTGGAGGGACTGGGTTCGGGGCCAGCGGGCCGAGGTCGAAAAGCAGCGTTCCATCTTCTACGAAAACCTCCGCGTGTTCCGGCGCTACGCGTTCCAAGCTGTCGGCATCGAGCCCGTGAGGAAGATCACGCCCGATGACGGACCAGGCAAAGGCCATCTAGGCGAGTGGGGGACGACGACGGGCGAGGACAAACTGGCCTAACTGCTCGCATACACCAGTTCGAATTTCGCTGACGTCCTGCGGTGTGATCGAGCCGTCGCCGCCAGGTCTCAGGGAATCAGGTCCCGAAACTCGGTCAGGCCGCGGGCTCCGAGCAGGTTGAGGACTCGCACGGCGGCACTCCGTGCCTGGCCGTCGCCCGAGTCGATTGCTGCCGACAGAGTTTGACGCACCTCCTCGACCGATCCGAGCACTGACCAGCGTTCGGGCTCGGTGACGATCATCAGGCGCAGGATCTCGACGACCTCGCGAGGATGCCTGTCCGCCATCCGCGGCAGAGCGGCGTAGACGACGTGGTCGGGGTCGAGCGGGATGCCCCGCTCGAGTAGCCGCTGGGCTTGGGCGAGCAGCCAGCTTTCGTCTAGCTGGTTGGCGCCGAGCCAGGCGCCGAACTCGGCGAGCGCCTCTCGGTCCTCGGGGTATTGGTCGACGATCCACTCCCAGGTCTCGACGATCCGCGAGCGGATCTCGTCGGAGAGCTGTGGGTTGCCGTGCTCGAGCGACCAGCCCACGTCGCGGATTACGTGCTTTCGGATCTCGACCGGGGCAGCGCTCCAAAAACGGGAGAAGAGTCCACTGGAGGCGAGATCGATCGTGCCTGAGAAGCGCAGGAAGACGAGGTGCTCGCCGAGGTGCTCTCGAGGGTTGCCGGCCGTGTAGTGCTCCTCGTCGACCTCCTCGAAACGCTCGACCGCTAAGTCATAGCTCTCGTGCAGGATCTCAAAAACCGAAATCCAGGCCCTGCTGAAGACGACGTATGCGTTCCAGGCTGCCGCGAAGGAATCGGCCGCCTTGGGATCGGACGGGAAGGTCTTTGGCGCAAGTGTCCGCGCCCAAGACTCGTCCATCCGCACAAACTGAACGAACCACTGGCCGAGGACGGCTCGGATTGCCAGCGAGGGCTCGATGGACGGGTCGAGCCGGCGATCGATTGCCTCGGCGAACTCGGGCATCGCAGCGATCCCCTGGAAGGAATCTTCGGCCTCGAGCGCCCGCTCTACCCAGAAGGCGTAGTTGATGGCTGCGTGGAGGGCCTCGCCACGGACGGAGTTGATCGCCACCGTCGCCGGTTCGCCGTCCTTGTCGCGCTCGGTTGACGGGTCGGGATCATCGAGATGGGGCTCGATCAGTCGCCAGACTCGGGCCCGCTCTTCGAAGGGAATTTCCGTGTCTCCCTCCTTCAGCCCGTCGGAGAGGAGACTGACGATCGTTCGGTGAAGCCACCTCGTCGGTGCTTCGTCGCCAACGACCCGCGGGTCGGTGGGCGGATTCGTCGTCACCCTCTCGCAAACATCGAGGGCGGGCTTCCAGGTAA
Source organism: Solirubrobacterales bacterium (assembly GCA_036494495.1). GTDB lineage: Bacteria > Actinomycetota > Thermoleophilia > Solirubrobacterales > 70-9 > VAYN01. The sequence goes on from DASXOF010000167.1 coordinate 5,872, forward strand.
AGGCCGCCTTTTCGCGAGTGGCCTTGGCAAACCCGCCGAGCAGGGCGCGCGTGTAGTTGGGATCAAGGTCGACGAACTCGGTTGCGACGGCGGCGAATCCCTCCGCGTCTTTTCCCACCGCGACTTCAAGGATGCGGGCGAGGGCCTCCCTAGACTCGCCTTCTGGGTACTCCTCCTCGGGGACCCAGCTCTGGAGCATCTCGATCACGGCGGCGGGCCCCATCTTCGCCAGGTCCTCGGCGCTATAGGGGGAGGTGGGGCCGCTCGAGTGGGAAACCCACGAGCGAAACGAAGGGTGATCGGGTCGGCCGAACTCAGCTAGAAAAGCGTCGTATTGGGCTTTCGGCTCGCCCTCCAAGTGTCCGGCGATTAGCTCGTAGTGCTGGAGACGCCAGTGACGGCCGTAGGTCTCGACCCTCTCCTCGCTCTCCCCGCGTTCCCTTTGGAAGTTCTTCAGCCGATCGCCTGGGCCAGCAGCGATCAGCGCCAGGACCGGCGCTCGCTGTCCGGCGTCAAGGTCGCCGAATCGCTTGCGGAGCAATTCCGCGTACTCGTGCCAGACGCTGACGTCGTCGAACAGAGTCTCGTTGGCGAGCGCCTCGGCGATCTGCTGAGGCGAGCCAGAGGCAGCGAGGACGAAGAGGGCGAGGCGACGAAAGAGAGGTGCGTCGTGCCGGCCGAGCTCGGCGAGTACGAGGTTTCGGGCGTCCGGGCTCTTATCGGCCTCAGCGATGGCGATATCCCGAACCGCCTCGATCACCGTGTCGAGCAGGCTGTGACCGGTGTTTTGGGCATGGTTCTCGATTGCCGCGCGCCAGATGTAGGTCGGATCGAAGCCCGAGTCCTCGATGTAGCCGAGGTCGACCACCTCGGCAAGGCGGTGACAGAGGAAGCGAAACGCCTTCTCTGGTTCGGCCGCCATCATCGGCGGCCAAGCGGCCTCGAGAATCCTTCCGTACTCCCAATCGCCGACAAGGGCGACGGCGCGGCGGCGGGAGCTCCGGTTCTCGTAATACTGATCGACCACGATCTTCAGCAGCGATCCGGCAAGCGCAAACGCCGCGCTCATCTCGCCTTCGCGAGCGAGGTGGGCGAGCAGGTCGCCGGCGGGGCGCGGGAGCGACATGAGGTGGCCCTCGTAGCGCGCCAGCCAGCGCGCCTCGCGCTTTGCGACCCGGGCCGCGAGCTCGCCCGGCAGAGCGGCGGCAGCGACGATGAGGTCCTCGTGGACGCGGGGGTTAGGGGTGTCGGGGATCCGCCCGATCGCCTCGACCACCTGCTCGGGAGCCTCGGCTGCAATGCGGGCCAGGTACTGCGACTCCGGCCAGCTTGGATACCGAAACCAGGTTTGACCCTCGTCGGTCGTCCCGGTTTCCGGTGGGGTCGGATTCTGAAAGAAGCCCTCCTCGAGCAGGAACGGCAGCCAGGAGGCGTCCTTAAGGTTGGAGAAGAAGTATTCGAGGTTGGCTGCAGACCCGCGGATCAGCTCGACCTTTTCCTTGCGTCTCCGCTCGCTCACGTCGGAGGCCCTTCCTCGAGCAGGTCGTCAATCTCGCTGAAGTCCTCGAAGGTGCGGGGCGCAAACCAGGCGAGGATGAAGGTCTCGAAAGCTTGGACGCTCGCTTTGAAGTCCTCGGGGTCGGTCGGCTCCTCGCCGTGGAGGACTTGGTTGAACTCGTCGCGGAAGTCGAGCAGCCGTTTCACCTGAGCTTCGAAGGTGCCTGACGGGTCTGGGCGCCGAACCGGGTCGAGCTCGGAGAACGTCGTCTGGGCGCGATCCTTTCGGGCCCTTCGCGTCGCCTCCGCTGCTTCTATGAACCGGTCGGTGGCGAAGACCGCCGGATCGCAGTTGTCTAGGAGGCCGTTGTCTCCAGGCCTACGCGCCGCCTTTTTCCACGTCGGCCGGAAGGCGTCGAACAACTCGCCGAGGCGGGGTCCGGGCTTGGGAGCGACGGCCGCCCGCTCGAGCTCTTCGATCAGCTCCCGTAAACAGTAGGCGGCCGACTCGGATCGGACGGGGTTCGATCGGTCTGCCAGGACTCGCAGTGCGCCTTCGTAAAAGTGATCGGCCCGGCCCTTCTGCCGCGCCAGCATTTCCAGAGCCTCTTGCGAGCGGCTGGTGAGGGCGGGGAAGCGCAGGCCCGGCGCGTCGTCGGGTGGATCGGGTAGTTCGCCTGGGATTTCCTCGTCAGGGCTCATCGAGAAACGATTCCACGCACCACAACTGCGGCTTGCGACAGTCAGTGTTCCGCTGTAGCCATCGGCATGATCCCAATGAATGATGCTTCCAACCCGGCTGGACGAGAACGAGGAGGCCATCCTTCGTGAGGCCCTTTCCGGCCGCCCGGAATGGCTCGGTCTCGCCCGCACGCTGGAGGAGGCAGCCAACGAGAAGGACAGCGAGGCGCTACGGATGCTGAGCCTGGCCTTCACCTACGACCTCATCAGCCCGCATGACGACGGACGCCGTGCCAGGGTCGGAGGACCCTATGCCTCGATGATGGAGACTGCGAGCGGAATCTATCCGCCCCGTCCTGCTGAACTGCTGGAAGACGTTCGCTCTGTCTGGCGATCGGCCCGCGATCGTGTCGAAGACCCCATCGTCGGTGCCAGGATCTCCGATCTCCTCTACGTCGCCGAGGGCAAATCGGCCCACGCCGATGGCCGGCGGGCTGCCCGAGAACTCGCGGTACTCGCTGGGGAAGCGGAGCGCGAACCACTTAGTCGAGCCGTGTGCATGTCGCGCTCAATCGAGATCCTGGTCGAGCTAAATGACCGCGAGGCGCTGGCTGAGGCGCTCGGGGTCGCCGATCGCGTGGTGCTCGGCCTGCTCCAGCAGGAGCATCCAGGGCCGCCACTCAACGTGTTGCGGGCGATGGTCAAACTCAAGAGGGATCGCCGACCCGACGGATTGGAAGCACTGCTCGCGCGGGCAATCGAGCGGTTTCCCAGCGGCCACGCCGGCGAGAGCGCGCTCGAATTGGCCGCCGAGGCGAGCGGTGATGCCGAGCGGCAGAGCGAGCTTCGTCGCCGCCAGCTCCAGCTTCGCATCGACGAGGCAAACGCATCCGAGGGACTGGCAAAGGTGACGTTCCTGCAGCGCGCGATCGATCTTGCGCGTCGTTTCGGGTTCACGCGGGAGATGGAGGAGCTGCTCAAGCAGCAGCAAGACCTTCCCAGGGAGGACTTGGGCTTCGAGTCGATGGAGGAGAGCATCGACCTGCCGACCGAGGAAATCCGCGAGCAAGTTGACCTCATTGTCGGGTCTCACGCGACCGACATCTTCGAAGCGCTCAAGCGCCTCGGCGATTTTGGGCCGCCCGGCGGCTCTCATGCCGACATCGACCACGAGGTCGAAGAGCAGGAGAAGGAGCACCCCCTCCTCAACCTCTTCACCCATTCGATGTTCGGCACTGAGACCTCGGCGCCGAATTTCGTGGCTGGCACTGACGAGAGCAAGAGGCTGATGAGCCGCGGTAGGCAGCGCCAGTTCCACGTGGGCTTCTACGGCCAAATCCTTTACGCGCCGATGCTCGATGAGGCGGTCGACCACCACGGCCGCCCGTCTCATGAGGAGCTCGCCCGACATTTTGCCACCGACCTGATCGGCGAAGTTCGCGGCGAGCGGATCGCTCGTGCGGTCGAGTTCTTCTGGGATGGGGAATACGACGAGGCAGCTCATCTGATTGTGCCGCGCCTGGAGAGCATCCTGCGCGACGTTGCCCGAGTCAGCGGGATCCCGATCGTGAGACCGGCTGAGGAGGGCAGGTTCACCGGGGTCGTCTCGCTCAATGTCCTCCTCGCCAAGTTCCGCGAGCTCTACGGAACGCCGTGGTTTGACTATCTCGAGGCGCTGCTCTGCGATCCGCTGGCGACCAACCTGAGAAACGACATTGCGCACGGCATTCGACAGCGCGTCGGCGGCGTAGATGCAGCGCTGCTGATCCAAGCCGCCTGCCACCTGACCTTGATTCACGCGACCGAGCGCCCGGAGGAACTGGCCCCGCCACCGGGAGAGGATGAGGACGATCAGGGAGCCAGCGCTTCGGCACCATGACGCCGGAACTGGTCGCGCCCCGTGCCTTCTAACCGCCCTGGTTCGTGTGGGCACTTCTCGCGATAAGTGCCCAAATCGCCGACGAATCGCTGCATATCCGCGCATATCGGCGAATCGCTCGTGGCGGATCAGGCGTCAGAATTACCTGCAAATGAAGCCCTTTTCCGGCCGCGATCAAAGCGCTCGAAGCAATTTGTAATCAGGAGGTTGCCGGTTCGATCCCGGCGGGGGGCTCTCGGGAAGAAGCCCTGCAAATCGCGAACATGGCCTCGGCAGCAGCAGTTCTAACCGGCCCCCCTGTCGGCCACCGTTTCAGCCACTGTGGCTGGAAAACGCGCCGATAGGCGCCGATTAGCCTCCATTCCGACTCGCTTCGGCGCCGAGGCGGAGCTGCGTTCCGTTCGTCGCGCTGACCGATGAACAAGGGCCGTGAGGGCGCAAGAATGCCTCCAGGGCTGGCACCGCTGCACGGCGCCGGCCTGAGCCGCGAACAGGAGGCATATGGCGTCTGCGTTCTCAAGCAGCCGCTGCTTCATGCCGCGGGACGCCTCACGGAATCGAAGGACTGACAGCTACCGGAATCACCGAAGCGACACTCCTCGGGCCGGGCAGCCCGAGGAGTGTCCGGTTCAGTGATTGCGAGGCATGTAGAAGAGTTGGTTCTGCTTGAAAATCGGGAGCACCCGATCGATCGCATCCCAGGTCTCGTCCGGGCCGTGGCCACGCACGATGATCGACGTGCTGCCGATGGCTCTCAGATCCTCGGCCTTGCCGAGGTTCAGCTCCACTGCCAGCGTGTCGAGCGCGGCGTTCAACGCCGTGATGCCCTCAGACGTGTGCAGGACTCCGGGCCGGCAGTAGATGAAGGTCGACTCTTCCAAGTGGTGGCGGCTGCCCAGCTACGGCCCCGGCATGCGCCTGCTGCCGTGACCAGGTCGGGGCACGGCGGTTATCCGGCCGGCGTGATCGAGCGAGAAGACGTCCCAGTCCTTCTGACGACCGCGGGGGCGCGACATGTATCGCCCCGCCGGCAGGCCGCCCACCGCGGTGCCCATAGCGCGGACCGCACCCTCGCGATCCAGCCCGCTCCTATGCCCTTTCGATTCCCACTCGCCAAGCGCGTTGCGGAATCGAAAGTCGAACTTCACATCACCCAGGCTAGACCTTTCATGCGAGCGAGGGGCAGAGCCTTATGCCCAAGCTCGCCAAGGCCGGCACGCCCGGGATCTACCGCCGCCGCCGCACGATGTGGCCGCGGTCGCTGCGACTGCTCCTAAGAACCATTCTGGAACGGATGGGCTACGCCTGAGGCTTACTAGAACGTTTCACCAGCAGCAGGCGCAACCTGTCCGCCAGTCTGTTCGCCAGTTCCACATAGGCTCGCCGCTGGCGACGGTCATCCATCTCGTGAGGGGCGCGAATATCGTCGTCACCGAGAATCCAGGCGAGGTCGAAGACGGCTTTGACAGCAGTAACGCAGTGACCGTGCTGATGAGAGAGACCGAAGATGACGTCTATGTTGGAAGTGAACACGTGACGCACTGACATGCGCAGCACTCTCGCGATCCGGGTGGAACGGTCACGGATCTGTAGGCCTGCAGTGCCGCGCGTCACCCGGCGGCGATCATCAAGCTAACCGGCCGCTCTTCCGCTCAGAAGAACCAGCAAGGAGCTTCGACGTGCCGTCGATGCGTTGTTGGCGGAGACGGCAGCGAGATTGGACGAAGGCGCTGCGGTGATACCTCGCCGCCGTCCGTCTGGTCGCGGTGACCGCGCGGGCGGACCCACTGCGAAAGTGTCGGTCGACCCCCGCTAGATCCGCACCGTTGGTCGCTCGGAGATGGGGCCTGGCAGGAGCAGCGCCGACAGGCAGACCATCGCGAAGGCGCTGACCTGCATGGCGATGCCGAGCGGGCTTGGGGAGAGCGGATCGCCGAAGACGAGGATGCCGCCGACGATCTGGACGGCGTTCGCGACCAATCCCATCAGGCCGATCGTCTCGATCGCGCCGCCTCCTTGCAGGGCGGCGACCGCCGTGTACTGAGCCAGCGCGCCGCAGGCGATGACGACCGTTACCAAGACGGCTACGCCCGCCCAGCCGCCGGCGCCGCCGGTGAGGGCCTTGATCGCGATCCCGGCGAGGGCGAAGAGAAGACCGGCCAGGACCGCGCGCAGGACCCCCCGTCGCGCCGTCAGCCGCTCGGACCGGTGGCCGAGGGCGATTCCCGCCGCAAGCAGAACCAGGCCACCCTCGAAGCTGACGATCGCGGCCAGGGAGAAGTGGGAATCGGAGCCGTGGAAGTGGGGCAGCGTGACGACGAGCAGGACCAGGCCAAGCGCCCCGATCGTCAGCGCCAGCCACTGCCGGCGCCCGACCGGATCGCCGAAGAGACGCTGCGAGAGCACCGCTAGCGTAACTGCACCGCTGGCAAGGATCGCCTGGACGAGTGAGATCGGGGCCAGCGAGAGGGCGGCGACGTGGGCGAGCCAGGCAAGCGCAGCAAGTGCCCAGCCGGCGACGAACCAGCGAGAGGCGGCCAGCTCACGCAATCCCGTGAGTGGCCGGGCTATGCGGACGGTCGTCGCGTCCTGGCAGCCACGGTGCTTCAAGAGCGCAGCGAGATTCGTCATCAGCGCCACCGCCACTGCCAGTCCGATCCCGATCTCCACGGTCAGTCTTCTCTCAAGCTCCGTGCCGCTCGACGCGAACGGCTGGGATCGGGTCGAAGGACATCTCCTCGCGCACGTTCGCGACCGCCTTGGTGGAGGTGCGGCAGACATTGGCGATCGCACGATTTGACGCCGTCGGGACGCGGTCGATCTCGAAGGCGATCACGGCTCGGCGCTGCAGCCGCATCCGGTCCTCGCCTGATATCGAGTCCGGTGCTGCGTCCCTTGCAGCCTCCGCGGCGCCCGCCCTGCTGCAGGACAGGCAGTAAGCCAGGCCGTGCTGGCAGGTCCAGGTGTCCGGCAGGGGCGATTGCCCGCCGTCGATCCGGCCCGCCGACACCTTGCAGCGGGCACAGATCCATCTGGTCGCCCGCGCGCTCACAGCTCAGGCCGCGACCTTGCTCTGCCGCCGGTCGCGACTGCGTCGGCGGCGCCGCTTTCCGGACGGGTTTGGCGACTTCTCTCGCGACCCCCGCGGGGCCGGACCGTCGCCGTGGAGACCGAGGCCGACTCGAATCCGGTGCATCTCCTCGTCCTGATCGGCGAGCACGAAGCTGATGCCGGTGCCGGTGCGCCCGGCCCGGCCGGTGCGTCCGACCCGGTGCACGTAGGAGTCGCGGTCCTCCGGCGCGTCGAAGTTGATCACCCGAGCCACCTCGGGGACGTCGATCCCGCGGGCGGCGACGTCGGTGGCGACCAGGGTCAGCACCTCGCCGCGCTCGAAGCGGGCCAGCGCCCGTTCGCGCTGGCCTTGGCTCTTGTCGCCGTGCATCGCGACGGCGTCGACAGCGTGGCGGCGCAGCCGCTTGACGAGGCGATCCGCGCCGCGCTTGGTGCGGACGAAGACCAGGGAACGTCCGGCGTCCTCCTCGCTCAGGTGCTCGACCAGGCGGTCGAGCTTGGCCTCGGGCGAGGCGACCGCTTCGAAGCGGTGCTCGATCTTCGCCTCGGCGCGCTTGGGCTCGGCGTGGGTGTGGGAGCGGGGGTCCTCGGTGTAGGCGGCGGCAACGCGGCCGGTGGCGCCCTCCAGGGTCGCCGAGAAGAAGAGGGTCTGGCGGTCCGCGGGGGTCTGAGCGACGATCCGGTCGACGGCGGGCCGGAAGCCCATGTCGAGCATGCGGTCCGCCTCGTCGAGGATCAGGACCCGGACCCGTGCGAGCGACACGGCGCCGCGACCGATCAGGTCCTCGAGGCGCCCTGGCGTGGCGACGAGGATGTCGGCGCGTCCGGCGGCCTTCAGCTGTGGGCCGAAGCCGACGCCGCCGTATACCGCCATGATCCTCAGCTTGCGGGCCTGCGCCAGTGAGGCGAGCTCGTCGACGATCTGGCCGGCGAGCTCGCGGGTCGGGGCGAGGACGAGTGCCCCGGGTCCTCTCTCGCCCGGCGCGATCAGATCGACCAGGGGGATGCCGAAGGCGAGCGTCTTGCCGGAGCCGGTTGGGGACTGGACGAGAAGGTCGTGTCCGGCGAGCGCATCGCGGATGACCATCTCTTGGACGGGAAAGGGGCGATCGATCGAGCGCGCACTGAGGGCGTCGACGACCGACCGGGAAGTGCCGAGGTCGGCAAAGGAAGTGATTTTGTTTTCTCCTGCGGTTGAACTGCTTGGGAGATCCTGGGACCCCAAGGCACAGTCAGCGCGCGGAGGAAACGGAACCTCACGGGCGGCGAATCGGCCGCTCCGACCAACTCACGGTAGCAGCCCCACCGCCATATGAAGGCCGGCGCGAAGAAGAGGTCACGGTCGTCCCAGTCGGGAACGGCGCGATCCATCGCTCGCCAGAGCTCGGCTGGTTCGACGCCCCTGACGACGACCGAATTGCCTTTTCCCTGTCGAAGCCCGACCCCATCGTCGAGTGCGAGCTCGGTGGCGAGACGTGCCTGTCGCGTCGCTTGTCTCGGGTTTGTCGCGGCGCCTACCCCGCCTTCTCGAACATGAGCCGGTAAGGGTCCATCAGCTCGCGTTCGAAGCAGACGCTGTTGGCGCTGACGCCAGAGGTGAAGGCAAGCCGAAAATCGCGGTTGGTCAGCCTGCTCTCGGCCGTACGGCAGGAAGGGGCCGGGGAACAGATGTGCCATCAGCGCCAGGTAACGGCGTCCGAGTCCCGCGGGCGTCGATGTCGACCTCCGCGAGCGGGATCATCCTGCGGCCGTAGACCATCGTCTGCAGATAGAGGCGACCGCCGTGCGGGAGGAGGCCGGCGATGCGGGCGAAGAGGTCGCGGTAGATCTCATCCTGGCGCCCGGCGGCATGCTCCTCGGGAGAGCAGAAGTGCTCAAAGGCGCCGAGGCTGGCGACCGCGTCAAAGGATCCGAAGTCCTGCGGGGCATCGGGTCAAACACCTATCGCTGCGATCTCCCGCCTGCGAGCCGTAGTCGGCTGCGGCCTCCCGGGCTCGTCGCTCACCCCCCGAGTGTCGGTCGTCCCTTGCCGCTTTCAGATATATGAGGTACTCCTACTATCTGTGAGCCGCCTACCTCGCTTCTGCCGTTTCGCCGCACCGGTGCGGAGCTGCCGCTGATGGCGATCGAGAAGGTCGCGGTCCTCGGCGGCGGCCTGATGGGGTCGGGCATCGCCGAGTCGGTCGCCCGCGCCGGGATCCCGGTCACCGTCCGCGATCTCGACGAAGCCGCGATCGCCGGCGCCGGCACCCGGATCGCGGCCTCGCTGCACCGCGCGGTCGAGGGCGGGAAGCTCGACGCCGAGGGGGCCGAGGAGATCCGCCGCCGCATTGTCCTCACGGCCGAGCTCGAGGAGATCGCCGGGGCCGACCTGGTGATCGAGGCGGTGCCCGAGAACGCCGGGCTGAAGTCGGCGATCCTCGCTCAGGTCGCCGGCATCGTCTCCGAGGACGCCCTGATCGCCTCCAACACCTCCTCGATCCCGATCGCCCAGCTGGCCGCCGGGGTGTCGCGGCCCGAGCGGGTCCTCGGCCTCCACTTCTTCAGCCCGGTGCCGGTGATGAAGCTGGTCGAGGTCGTCGTCGCGCTCGACACCTCAGAGCAGGTCCAGCTGGCGGCCTGCGAGTTCGCCGAGCGGATCGGCAAGCGGGCGATCGTCACCAAGGACCGCTCGGGCTTCATCGTCAACATGCTGCTCGTCCCCTACCTGATGGCGGCGGTGCGGATGTACGAAGAAGGCTTCGCCTCGGCCGAGGACATCGACGAGGGGATGAAGCAGGGCTGCGGCCACCCGATGGGCCCGCTGACGCTCTCAGACTTCATCGGCCTCGACGTCCTCTACAGCGTCTGCGACTCCCTCTACGAGGAGTTCAAGGAGTCCGCCTACGCCCCGCCGCCGTTGCTGAAGCGGATGGTCGCCTCCGGCCGGATCGGCCGCAAGGCCGGCCGCGGCTTCTACGAGTACCGCCGCGAAGCCGTGCCCGCCTGAGCTCGGGCCGCACCGCCTTCAGCCCCAGCCGCGCATTCATGCACCGTCGTGGACCTCCGGGTGGGAGCGGATAGGTCCCCTCGGGAAGCGCCTCGTTGACCAGGGTGGCTGTGGGACGATGCCCGGCATGGATGACGCGGTGGCGGGCTACGGGGCGGCGTCGGAGTCAAACGACATCGACGCGCTGATGGCGACCCTCGCGCCCGACGTCGAGGTCGTCTCGCCGCTCTCGGGAAGGATGGTCTTCCGCGGCCACGACGACGTGAGGATCCTCCTCGGCGCCGTCTATTCGACCGTGCGCGAGATGCGCTGGAACGAGAAGGTCGGCGATGGTCCGGCCCAGATCCTGGTCGGGACCTTCAAGATCGGTCCGCTGCGCGCCAGCGACGCGATGGCCTTCGATCTCGACGCCCACGGCCGCATCGGCCGCGTCCGTCCCCACCTGCGTCCCTGGCTCGCGACCACGCTCTTCGCCCTCCTCCTCGGTCCTCGGGTGGCCCGCCATCCCGGCGTCCTCTGGCGCGCCCTTCGCGGTGGCCCCGGCTGAGCTCGAGGGGAACGCCAGACCGCCATCTACACCTTTGACGTCTTTTCCAGCCTCGACGGCTGCGGCGCCGCCGGCGGCGACTGGACCGGCTACTGGGGCAAGCAGGGGCCCGAGTTGCTCGACCACCGCCTTGCCTCCTACGGCCCGGAGCAGCGGATGGTCTTCGGGGCCAACACGTACCGGGCATTCGCGCGGATGCTGGCCTCGCGCAGCGACGGGTCCGAGGTGCGTGACCCGTGGGTCGAACGGATGAGGAACCTGCCGGCGACGGTGGTGTCGACGACGCTGGAAGGTCCGCTCGACTGGCCCGACGCGACCTTGGTGAGCGGAGACGCCGTCGACGTCGTCGCCCGGCTCAAGGAGGAGTCCGAGCTCGACGGCCACATCCAGGAGCTCGTCTACCGACCGACTCTCCATTGAGGGGGCTCTCCGGCCCACTCCCTCCTCAGTCGATCGCGACGTTCCGCAGCTTGGTGCGGTCGAAGACGATGTCGATCTCGGTGATCCGGCCGCCGGCGACGACGATGTTGGCGACGGCGATCTGGCGGCCGTTGTGCTCGACCAGGGCGCCCGGGAGGCCGTTGACCAGAGCGGGGCGGGCCAGGGGGGCGAAGGTGGTGGCGCGCTTGAGGAGCTCGGTGGCCACGGTCTCGGCTCCCTGGATCGGCGGGCGGGCGAGGGGGCTGCTCGGGCCGGCGTCGAGGCGGAAGACGACCTCGGGGTCGAGGATCGAGAGCAGGCGGTCGAAATCGCCGTCGCGGGCGGCGGCGAGGAAGGCGGCGACGACCTCGCGGCGCTCGCTGGTGTCGGCTTCCGAGCGGGGCTCGCTGCCGCGGACCCGGCGCCGGGCGCGGCTGGCGAGCTGGCGGACCGCGGCC
>DASXOF010000168.1:0-5261 GCA_036494495.1 Solirubrobacterales bacterium
GCGATCGGGCTGCGGCCGCTCGACTCGGCCGGCTCGATCGAGCTGCTCCGCCGGCTCGGGGTGACGGGCGAGGCGGCGATCGAGGCCGGGCGCTGGGCGCGCGGCAACCCGCTCGCGCTCGAGCTCGGCGCCGAGTCCGCCCGGCGGCCCGGCCGCGTCTCGGAGCCCGCCGACCGCGACCGCGCCGACCTCAGCCAGGAGCTGGTCTCGCGGCTGGTCGAATCGCGCCTCCAGGGCCCGCACCTGGCGACCCTGGCGGTGGCGGCGATCGCCCGGGTGACGACTCCGGACCTGCTGGTCGCCGCCCTGACCGGGGCCGACCCCGCGGGCGAGTGGGAGTGGCTGCGCTCGCGCAGCTTCGTCGAGCCGCGCGGCGAAGGAGTGGCGCCGCATGAGCTGGTCCGCGAAGCGATCCGGGCCAGCGTCCGCCGCGACGACCCGCTGCTCGAGCGCGAGCTGCGGCGGCGGGTCGCTGACCATCTCTACGAGCGCGCCGCCGGGCCGGCGGGAGCGCTGGCGATCATCGACCTCGCCGAACTCGCCGACAGCCCGGCGCTGCGCTGGGGCTTCTCCTGGCGCGCCGCCACCCGCTACCGGATCGACAGCGTCCGCGACGGCGACCTCGAGCGCGCCGACCGCATCCTCGCGGACAGCCGCCACGCCGCCGTCTGGGAGGGCACGCGGCGCTTCTTCGAGGCGGCGCCCGAGCACCTGACGATCGCCCGCGACGGCGAGGATCGGCTCTGCGGCCTGACCCTCTCGCTGACCCCGGCGACGGCGACGCCGATCGCCATCGAGGACCCGATCCTCGGGCCCCGGATCCGCCACGCGCGGCAGCTCGATCGTCTGGGCGCGGTGATCTGGCGCGACACGATCGACCTCAGCCGCGACCCGGAGGGCGGCCTCTTCGGCCTGCTCGGGATGGCCGGCCTGCTCGCCGCCACCTCCGGCAGCCCCCGCCTCGGCTACCTGCCGATCAACCCGGAGCTGCCCGGCGCCCGCGAGTTCGCCGCCGCCGGTGGCGCCCGCCACGTGCCCGAGCTCGACGCCCGGGTCGGCTCCGGGATGGTCGAGTGCCACGTGATCGACTGGGGCCCCGGCGGCGTCGTCGCGGCGCTCCGCGAGCACCTCTACCGCGAGCTCTGGCTGCCGGCCCCGCCCCGCCCGTCAGAGGCCGAAGCGGTCTCGGTCGAGGTGGTGCGCGAGGCCTTCCGCAACCTCGGCGAGCGGGCTGAGCTCGCCGGCAGCTCCCTGGCCAGCGGCGAGGGAGTGGCCGCCAGGGCCGACTCGGTGCGGCAGCTCCTCACCGCCGCGGTCGCTGGCGCCTTCGGCGGCGCGCCCGGGGAAGTGCTGACCCGGACCGTGCTCGAGCGCGGCTACCTCGAGCGCGAGGCGAGCCACGAGGCGGTCGCCGAAGAGCTCCACCTCAGCCGCGCCGCCTACTTCCGCCGCCTCCGTCGCGGCTGCGAGCAGGTTGCGAAGTACCTCTCGGCGCCGGCGGGCTGAATCCGGAGGCGCCGGCAGCCTCGATGAGGCCCACCGCTCCTCGGCGGCAGCCGACCCCTCGGGCCTCCGGTCCGGGAGACTGGGCCGCCCCGATGCCCGCCGAACGCAACCTGCCCACCCCCGAGGCCGAGGAGATCGTCGCCCTCGCCCGCTCGGTCGCGCAGGAGGAGCTGGCGCCGCAGGTCGCGGCCGCCGAGGAGGACGCGGCCTTCCCGCGCGAGGCCTTCCGCACCCTCGGGCAGCTCGGCTTCCTCGGCATGCCCTACCCGGAGGAGGTCGGCGGCGCCGGGCAACCGTATGAGGTCTACCTGCAGGCGCTGGAGGAGATCTCCGCGGTCTGGGCCTCGGTCGGGGTCGGCATCAGCGTCCACGTGATGTCCTGCTACCCGCTCGCCACCTGGGGCAGCGAGGAGCAGCGGGACCGCTGGCTCGCCGAGATGCTCGCCGGCGAGCTGCTCGGCGGCTACTGCCTCTCGGAGGCCGAGGCCGGCTCGGATCCCGCGGCGATGAGGACCCGGGCCGTGCGCGACGGCGAGCGCTTCCGCGTCTCCGGCAGCAAGGCGTGGGTCACCCACGGCGGCGAGGCCGACTTCTACACCCTCTTCGCCCGCACCTCGGAGGACCGCTCGCGCGGGGTCTCCTGCTTCCTCGTCCCCGGCGACGCGCCGGGCCTCTCGACCCAGGCCGCGGAGCGCAAGATGGGCCTGACCGGCTCGACCACCGCGACCCTTGACTACGACGGGGTCGAGCTCGAGGCCGAGCGCCTCCTCGGCACCGAGGGCCAGGGCCTCGCGATCGCCCTGCAGGCGCTCGACTCCGGCCGGCTCGGGATCGCCGCCGTCGCCACCGGCCTCGCCCAGGGCTCGCTCGACGCCGCCGTCGCCTACGCGAAGGAACGCGAAACGTTCGGCAAGCCGATCATCGACCACCAGGGCCTCGGCTTCCTGCTTGCCGACATGGCCGCCGCGGTCGAGTCGGCGCGCGCCGTGACCCTGGAAGCCGCCCGCCGCCGCGACCGCGGCCTGCCCTTCAGCCGCCAGGCCTCGATCGCCAAGCTGGTCGCGACCGACGCGGCGATGAAGGTGACCACCGACGCGGTCCAGGTGTTCGGCGGCTTCGGCTACACCAAGGAGTTCCCGGTCGAGCGCCATATGCGCGAGGCCAAGGTGATGCAGATCTTCGAGGGCACCAACCAGATCCAGCGGTTGGTCATATCCAGACACCTCGCCCGAGCGGGCGGATAGGAGGAGCAGATGCAGGTCGATGGTTCGGTGGCGATGGTCTTCGGCGGCGCCTCGGGATTGGGCGAGGCGACGGCGCGGCACCTTGCCGCGGCAGGCGCGCAGGTGGTGGTCGCCGACCTGAACGAGGAGCGCGCCGCGGCGCTCGCCGCGGAGATCGGCGGCCTCGGAGTCGGCGTCGACGTCACCGACGAGGGCTCGGTCGAGCGCGCCGTCGCCCAGGCGGCCGAGCTCGGCCCGCTCCGCATCTCGGTCACCTGCGCCGGCGTCGGCACCCCGGGCAAGCTGGTCGGCCGCGACGGGCCCTCGCCCCTCGAATCCTTCGCCAAGGTCATCGACGTCAACCTGCTGGGGACGATCAACGCCCTGCGCTGCGCCGCCGGCGCGATGGTCGCCAACGAGCCCGGCCCCGACGGCGACCGCGGCGTCTGCGTCAACACCGCCTCGATCGCCGCCTACGACGGCCAGGTCGGCCAGGTCGCCTACGCCGCCTCCAAGGGCGGGGTGGTCGGGCTGACGCTGCCGGTCGCCCGCGAGCTGGCTCCCAAGGCGGTGCGGGTGGTGACGATCGCCCCGGGCCTGTTCGAAACGCCGATGCTGGCCGGGCTGCCCGAGGCCGCGCGCGAATCGCTCGGCGGCACCGTGCCCTATCCGGCGCGGCTCGGCGCCCCGGCCGAGTACGCGGCGCTGGTCGAGCACCTGGTCGAGAACGTGATGCTGAACGGCGAGGTGATCCGCCTCGACGGCGCCCTGCGGATGGCGCCGCGCTGAGGACCCGCTCCGCCTCGGCCGGCCGCGGCCGCTACGCGCGCTCGAGCACGACGACCGGGATCTGCCGCCCGGTCTTCTGCTGATACTCGTCGTAGGCGGGCCAGATGGCCGCCATCGTCTGCCACAGCCCCGGCTTCTCCTCCGCGGAGGCGTCGCGGGCGTGGACGGCGAAGCGCTCGCCGCGGACCTGGACCCTCGCCTCCGGGTCCGCCTGCAGGTTGAGATACCAGGCGGGCGGCTCGTCGCTCCCGCCCTTGGAGGCGACGATCAGGTAGGCGCCGTCGTGCTCCCCGTAGATCAGCGGCGTCTTTCGCTCCTCGCCGGAGTTGCGGCCCGTGGTGGCGAGGATCAGCGTCGCCACGCCTTGCCAATCGTGGCCCTCCTCGCCGTCGGTCGCCTCGTAGCGTTCAACGTGCTCCTGGCCAAACAGCATCTGCGCCTCCTTCGTCGGTGATCCCGGTTGCCGGGCGGCTCCCCCTCTCGAGTCTAGGAAGACTGTTGCATCCACCGCCCATACGGGGGTCAATGCAGCAGTCTCGAGCCCTACAGCCCGCTGGTAGTCGCCGCGCGCAGCGCCAGGAAGAAGATCACCCAGCAGCTCACCGCCATGATCCCCATCTCGCGGCGCAGCACGGCTTCGACCACCGCCTCGCGTTCGGACTCGGGGATCGACTCGGGGTCGACGTCGCCGAGCTCGCGTTCGGCGGCGCCGAAGCGGGCGCCCTCGGCGATGAAGGAGACGACCAGGGGGAGGATGCCGTAGAGGTAGTGGAGCTGTTCCTTCGGTTCGTGGCCGGTGACGACCAGGAGGCCGCCGAGCAGGGCCTGAACGAAGACCGAGGCCTGGGCGGCGCGGAGCAGGTACCAGAAGGGCACCGAGGCTCTCTTTCGGAACCAGGCGATACCTCCGGCGAGGCCCGCGGCGAGGTTGAGGCCGATCAGGCAGAGGCCGACGGCAATGTGGATGCCGATCATCGCCTTAAATCCGCCTAAAGGGGTCGGGATTCGGCTTACTGATGCGGAATATCACTATGTAGCAACATGTCACAAGGTGGGTGTATAACAGCGGCTACGGGCGCTCGATTGCGTTCAAACACGCGCGAGCCCAATCCCGCGCAAATCCCCCAAATTGCTTAAGAGCTACCTGCCCATCCTCGTCTTCGCGGTCCTCGGCCTGACCGTCGGCGGTGTATTCGCGATGCTCAATCATCTGATTGGGCCGAAGAAGCCCGCCCGCGCGACCGCGGCGTCCCGCCGGCAGGGGGAGCCCTACGAGTCGGGCATCCCGGTGGCGCCGGCCAAGAACCTGCGCTTCGGCGTCAGCTTCTACCTGATCGCGATGCTCTTCATCCTCTTCGACATCGAGGTCGTCTTCCTCTACCCGGTGGGGGTGATCATGAAGGGCGCCGACAGCCTCTTCGTCCTCGGCGAGCTCTGCACCTTCGTCGTCCTGCTGCTGATCGCCTTCGTCTACGTCTGGCGAAAGGGTGCGTTGGATTGGAGATAGAGCGCCGCGACCCGCTCCGCGCCAAGCAGGTGACCGCCCGCGACATGCTGCGCGGCGACCTCGACGGCGCCGACCTCGAACGCTACGTCGAAGAACGGGTCGTCACCACCACCTTCGAGAAAATGCTGAACCTGGCGCGGGCCAACTCGATCTTCCCGCTCACCTTCGGCCTCGCCTGCTGCGCGATCGAGGCGCCGATCTCGATCGTCACCGCCCGCTACGACCTCGCCCGCTTC
>DASXOF010000169.1:0-30872 GCA_036494495.1 Solirubrobacterales bacterium
GAAGACGAGCCGGTGCTTCTGCTGGTAGCGGAAGGTGATCCGGTGGTAGGCGGTGGGGGCGATGAAGAGCGCCGCCGAGAGCGCGGTCAGCAGCAGGGTCGCGAAGTAGATCCGCTTGTCGAACTCGGTGACTTTCGAGAATTCCTTCTGGAACGGGACCGCCAGCAGGAAGGCGAAGAGGACCTGGACCCCCGGCAGCGCGATCCGCAGCTCCTGCAGCAGCTCGCCGAGGTTGCGATCGAGGCGCTCCTCGTCGCTCTCGTCGCGACCGGAGGGACGTCCCGGTTCGTTCTCCTCCATCTCGGGCACTCTAGGCGATGTGCAGACCGCGATCGTCCTCTTCAACCGCGACCTCCGGGTCCGCGACAACCCCGCTCTCTTCGCCGCCGCGCGGGCCGAGCGGACGGTGCCGCTGTTCGTCCTCGACGAGGCCCTGCTGGGCTCGCGCTTCGCGGCGCCGAACCGGGTCGCCTTCATGCGCGAGGCGCTCGCCGACCTCGACCGGAGGCTGAAGGAGATCGGCGGTCGGCTGTTCATGCGGCGCGGCGAGGTGGTGGCCGAGACGCTGCGGGTCGCGGCCGAGTGCGGCGCCACCGAGCTCCACCTCAGCGCCGACTGGAGCGCCTACGCGCGCCGGCGGGAGCGGCGGCTCGCCGCCGCCTGCGCGGAGCAGCGGATCGAGCTCACCGCCCACCCAGGGGTGACGGTGGTCGAGCCCGGCGCGGTGACGCCGACCGGCGGCGACCACTTCAAGGTCTTCAGCCCCTACCACCGGGCTTGGAGCGCGCTGCCGCGGCGGCAGCTGCACGGGGCGCCGCGCCGGCTGCGAGTGCCGAGCGGGCTGGCGGCGGGGCGGCTGCCGGCGACCGCGGCGCTGACCGACGGCGAGCTCTCGCCCGATCGCGCGCCCGGTGGCGAGAGCGAGGGGCGCAAGCGGATGCGGGCCTTCCTCCGCGACGGCCTCGGCCACTACGAGGAGAGCCATGACGACCTCCCCGGCGACGAGACCTCGCGGCTCAGCGCCTATCTGCGCTGGGGCTGCATCTCCCCCGCCGAGCTCGCCGCCGAGGCGGGCGCGCGGCGCGGCGGCGCCGCCTTCGTCCGCCAGCTCGCCTGGCGCGACTTCCACCACCAGGTGCTCGCCGTCAACCCCTCGCTGCCGCGCCGCGACTACCGCCCCCGGCGCGATCGCTGGTCGCGCTCGCGGCGGGCGCTCGAGGCCTGGCGCGAGGGCCGCACCGGCTACCCGCTGGTCGACGCGGCGATGCGGCAGCTGCGGCAGGAGGGCTTCATGCACAACCGCGCCCGGATGACGGTCGGCTCCTTCCTCTGCAAGGACCTCTACCTCGACTGGCGGGCGGGCGCCTGGCACTTCTGGGACCTGCTCGCCGACGGCGAGATCGCCAACAACGCCGGCAACTGGCAGTGGATCGCCGGCACCGGCAACGACACCAGGCCGAACCGGGTCCTGAACCCGGTCCGCCAAGCCGAGCGCTTCGACCCACACGGCGACTACGTGCGCCGCTACCTGCCGGAGCTGGAGTCGGTCCGCGGCAAGGCGATCCTCCGCCCCTGGCTGACGGAGGGCTTCAAGCGCCTCGACTACCCGCCCCCGATCGTCGACCACGACGAGGCCGCCGCCGCGTTCCGCGCCCACCGCGGCGGCTGACGCCGTCCCGTCCGCGACGGACTTGCGTTTTTGGTCGGATAGCGACACAAACTGCAAAAGCGCGGGGGCGGCCGTAGGATCGCGCGATGGGACGGCTGGCGGTGATCCTCGGGTCGAGCGCGCTCGGGCCTGGCGGCGAGCAGATCGCGGCGGCGGCGGCCCAGCACGGGGCGGCGATCGTCCAGCGCCACGCCTCCGGCAGCGGCGCCTACGTCCTGCCGCACCAGATCGACCACGCGGCCAACCTGCGGCCGCTGGCCGAGCAGGGCGTCGACCGGGTGCTGGCGATCTCCTCGGTCGGCTCGCTGAAGCCGGAGCTGCCGGTGGGGACGCTGGTCTGCCCCGACGACTTCATCGCCCTGCACCTCGAGCACTCGATCTTCGCCGACGCCCGCGCCCACTCGGCGCCGAGCTTCGACCAGCCGCTGCGCGAGGAAGCGCTCGCCGCCTGGTCGGCGAGCGGCCAGCAGCCGGTCGACGGCGGCGTCTACTGGCAGGCGATCGGGCCGCGCTTCGAGACCCCGGCCGAGATCCGGCTGATGGCCGCCCACGCCGACGTGGTCGGGATGACGGTCGGGGCCGAGTGCGTCGTCGCCGGCGAGCTCGAGCTGCAATATGCGGCGCTCTGCATGGTCGACAACCTCGCCAACGGGCTCGGCCCGGCCCAGCTCTCGATCGCGGAGATCGAACGCGACCGGGCCGCCAACGCGGCGCTCCTGCGCGACGGCCTCGAGGCGGTGCTGCCGCGGCTCGGAGCGGTCGGCCGGTGACGCCACCGCTCACCGTCACCGACGCCGTGCTCGATGGCGAGCGGGTCGGGCTGCGCTGCGCCGGGGGCAGGATCGAGGCGATCGGGCCCGATGTCGCGGCCGCGCCCGGCGACGAGACGCTCGACGCCGGCGGCGCCCTGCTCTCGCCGCCGCTCCTCAACGGCCACACCCACGCGGCGATGACCCTCTTCCGCGGCTCCGGCGGCGACCTGCCGCTGATGCCGTGGCTGCAGGAGCGGATCTGGCCGGTCGAGGCGAAGCTCGAGGCCGAGGACGTCTACTGGGGCACCCGCCTCGCCTGCGCCGAGATGATCCGCTCCGGCACCACCCGCTTCTGGGACATGTACTGGCAGCCGGAGGCGACGGCCCGGGCGGTCGCCGACGCCGGGCTGCGGGCGACGATCGGGGCGCCGCTGATCGACATGAACGGGCAGGGAGAGGAGCTGCGCGAGGCGGCGCTCGCGAGCCTCGACCATCTCGGCTCGCTCGGGCCGCAGATCGCCCCGGCGCTCGCCCCGCACGCGATCTACACGGTCAGCGAGGACTCGCTGCGCTGGATCGCCGAGCTCGCCGTCGAGCGCCGGGTCCCGATCCACATCCACCTCTCGGAGACCAGCCAGGAGGTGCAGGACTGCGTCGCGGCCCACGGCGAGCGGCCGGCCGCCTACCTCGACCGGCTCGGCGTCCTCGGCGAGCGGACGCTGCTCGCCCACGGCGTCTGGCTCGACCCGGCCGAGCTCGACCTCCTCGCGGAGCGCGGCGCCACCGTCGTCTCCAACCCGGCGGCGAACATGAAGCTCGCGGTCGGCGCCGTCTTCCCCTACCCGGCGGCGCGCGAGGCCGGGGTCGCGATCGGGCTCGGCACCGACGGCGCCGGCTCCAACGACTCGCTCGACCTGCTCGCCGACCTGAAGCTCTTCGCGCTGGCGCAGAAGCACGCCGCCGCCGACCCGACCGCGATCGCCGCCGAGGACGCCTGGGCGGTCGCCACCGGCGCCCGGGCGCCGCTCCTCGGCGCCGCCGCCGACCCCCTCTCCCCCGGCGCCGATGCCGATTTCCTGCTGCTGCGGGCGGGCGACCCGGCACTGGCGATCGGCGACCCGACCTCGAACCTCGTCTACGCCGCCACCGGCGCCGTGGTCGAGGCCACCGTCGTCGCCGGCCGGGTGCTGATGCGGGGCGGCGTCGTCCCCGAGCTGGAGGAGATCGTCGCCCGCGCCCGCGAGCGCGCCGCCCGGCTCGGCCTCTGAGAGATTTTTATACCCCCTAGGGGTATTTGCTACGGTGCCTGCATGGGCGATGTGCCGAGCAAGATCGGCGAGGGCTTCGAACAGTCCTTCCTGATGGCGTACGAGGTCTGGTGGGCGCTGGTGCTCGGCTTCGCGATCTCGGCCATCGTCCAGGCCTGGGTGCCACGGGCGCGGATCGAAGGCGCGCTCTCCGGCTCGGGGCCGGTGCCGGTCGCCAAGGCGACCGCGCTCGGCGCCGCCTCCTCTTCCTGCTCCTACGCGGCAATCGCGATCGCCAAGTCGCTGTTCCAGAAGGGGGCCTCGGCGGCGACCGCCCTCGCCTTCCAGTTCGCCTCGACCAACCTGGTCTGGGAGCTGGGGCTGGTGCTGTGGGTGCTGCTCGGCTGGCAGTTCACCCTGGCCGAGTACGTCGGCGGCTTCCTCCTGATCCTGTTCATGACCGTGCTGCTGCGGCGCTTCGTCTCGCCGCGACTCGAGGAGCAGGCGCGCGAGCACGCCCGCGCCGCCCAGGAGGGCCACGTCCACGACCACGGGGTCGGCGGCGAGGGCGGCTGCTGGCGGCAGCGCCTCGCCTCGCGCGCCGCCTGGGCCGAGGTAGGCGGCAACTTCCGCGCCGACTGGGCGATGCTGTGGAAGGAGATCTGCCTCGGCTTCCTGCTCGCCGGCTTCATCGCCCTGCTCGGCGACGACTTCTTCAACGTCCTCTTCGTCACCGACGCCCCGCCGGTCGTGCGGACGCTCGAGAACGTCGTCGCCGGCCCGCTGATCGCGATCCTCAGCTTCGTCTGCTCGATCGGCAACGTGCCGCTGGCGGCGGTGCTCTGGTCGGGCGGGATCAGCTTCGCCGGCGTCGTCGCCTTCATCTTCGCCGACCTCGTGGTGCTGCCGATCGTGCTCGCCTACCGCAAGTACTACGGCACCGCCTTCGCGCTGCGGATCACGGCGCTGATGCTGCTGACGATCGTGCTGGCAGCGCTCGCGGTGGATGGTGTTTTCAGCCTCGCCGGCATCGTCCCCGACGGCGCCCGGCCGAGCCGCGAAGACGTCTTCGGGACGATCTCGGTCGACTACAAGCTGTTCCTCAACATCGCCGCGACGGGGGTCTTCGCGGTGCTCGTCTGGCTCAGCCGCGGCGGGGGCGGCAGCCATGCCTGCGAGCACCAATCTGGGTACTCCTCGTACTCCGGCCACGAGCCCAACCACGCGGAGGTATAGGCTCGGCGCACGTGCCGACGGGAGATGCCGCCCCCGACAGCCAGTCTCAGTCCCGTGCCGGAGCCTCCTCGGTCTCCTACGAGAACGTCACGAAACGGTATGAGGGCTCGGAAGAACCCGCGGTCGACGGGCTGACGCTCGAGGTCCCGGCGGGCGAGATCTGCATCCTCGTCGGCCCCTCCGGCTGTGGCAAGACGACGGCGATGCGGATGGTCAACCGCACCGTCGAGATGAGCTCGGGCGACATCAAGATCGGCGGCGAGTCGGTGCGGAGCCGCGAGCCGGCGAAGCTGCGGCGCGAGATCGGCTACGTGATCCAGCAGATCGGCCTCTTCCCGCACCGCACGATCGCCCAGAACATCGCCACCGTCCCCACCCTGCTCGGCTGGCCGAAGCACAAAGTCCGGGCCCGGACCGAGGAGCTGATGGAGCTGATCCGGCTCGACCCCGAGCTCGCCGACCGCTACCCGGCCCAGCTCTCCGGCGGCCAGCAGCAGCGGGTCGGCGTCGCCCGCGCCCTCGCCGTCGACCCGCCGGTGATGCTGATGGACGAGCCGTTCGGGGCGATCGACCCGATCAACCGCGAGCGCCTGCAGAACGAGTTCCTCCGCCTTCAGGCGGAAATCCGCAAGACGATCCTCTTCGTCACCCACGACATCGACGAGGCGATCAAGATGGGCGACCGGATCGCGGTGATGCGCGAGCACGGCCGGGTCGAGCAGTACGCGACCCCGGCCGAACTGCTGATGTCGCCGGCGACCGAGTTCGTCGAGGACTTCGTCGGCGCCGACCGGGCGCTGAAGCGGCTGGCGCTGATGCGGGTCCGCGACATCAACCTCTGGGAGGCGCCGCTCGCCACCTCCGGGCAGCCGACCGCGGAGGTGAAATCGAAGCTCTACGCGCCCGAGGTCGAAGTCCGCTACCCGCTGCTGGTCGACGCCGCCGCCAGGCCCCAGGGCTGGCTCTCCGAGCGTGACCTCCGCGCCGAGACCGTCCCCGAGCGCGCCGACTCGCCGCTCGGGCCGGTGCTCGAACTCGACGACGTGATGCGCGACGCCCTCGCCGACATGCTCCAGGCCGGCGCCCAGTACGCCGTCGTCGTCGACCGCAACGGGGTCATCGCCGGCATCCTCTCGGTCGAGATCATCTCCGAGTTCCTCGCCTCGCCGGACGCCAAGAGCGACGAGAAGGACAGCGTCGAGAGGCCGAGCCCATGAGCGGCGCCGGCGCCCTGCTCGGCCCGGTCCTGGCCGAGATCAACCCGGAATTTTTCCACGAACGGACCGAAGGCAACCTCCCCTGCCAGGCGAGCGAAAGCCACCTCTTCTGCTGGGACTGGGCGACCGAACACCTCGACCGCTACGGGACCCCGACCCTGCAGCAGCTGGAGCTGGTCGTGATCGCGGTCCTCGCCGGCTTCGTCATCGCCTTCGGCCTGGCGATCCTCGGCCACCGGGTGCGCTGGCTGCGGCCGCCGCTCCTCGCCGGCACCGGGATCCTCTTCGCGATCCCGAGCATCGCCTTCTTCCTGCTGCTGCTGCCACTCACCGGCCGCGGCAAGGAAACGGCGATCATCGCCCTCACCGCCTACACGCTGCAGATCATCTACCGCAACGTCGTCCTCGGCCTCGACAACGTGCCGGGGTCGGTCCGGGAGGCGGCCCGCGGCATGGGCCTGACCAGCCGCCAGATCCTCTGGAAGGTCGAGGTGCCGATGGCGGTGCCGGAGATCATCGCCGGGCTGCGGATCGCCACCGTCAGCACGGTCGCGATCGCCACGCTCGCGGTCTTCGCCGGCGGCGGCGGCCTCGGCACCCAGATCCTCGGCGAAGCGAACCTCAAATTCCCGACCACGATCGTGATCGCGATGGTGATCGTGATCGCGATGGCGCTCTTCTTCGACGTCATCCTGCTGACGATCCAGCGGCTGCTGACGCCGTGGCGAAGGGCGCGGGCGATATGAGCCTCTTCTCCCTCCTCCCCCCTGCCGCCTACTCGTTCGGCGGCGCGCTCGAATTCATCTTCAGCAAGCAGACTTCGAACGTCACCGGCGGCAACAAGGTCGGCGGCATCGACCAGGTGCTGGAACTGGCCGCGGCGCAGATCGAAGTCTCGGTCCTGGCGCTGCTGCTGGCGCTGCTGATCGCGCTCCCGGTGGCGCTCTACTTCGGCCACCGGGGCGTCGGCGAGCTGGTCGCGGTCGGGATCGGCAACGCCGGCCGCGCCGTCCCCGAGCTGGCCCTGGTCGCCCTGGTCGCGCTGGTGATCGGGGTCGGCACCGGAACCCTCGTGCTCGTCCTCGCGGTGCTCGGCATCCCGCCGATCCTGACCAACACCTTCGTCGGCATCCGCCAGGTCGACCGCGCCAGCGTCGACGCCGCCCGCGGCGCCGGCATGACCGAGCTCGAGGTGCTGCGCAAGGTCGAGCTGCCGCTGGCGGTGCCGAGCATCATGCAGGGCATCCGCGGCTCGGCCGTGAACATCGTCGCGACGGCGACGATCGCGCCGCTGGTCGGGGTCGCCACCCTCGGCGAATTCATCCTCGGCGAAAACGTCTACGGCGCCGACGGCGTCCTCGCCGGAGCGATCGTCGTCGCGGTGCTGGCGCTGCTCTTCGAGTTCGGCCTCGCCGCCCTGCAGCGGCGGCTGACCCCCAAGGGCCTGAAGCTGCAGCAGGCGAGCGAATGACCTTCCCCACCTTGTCCAAGAGAAAAGAGGAGGCACCACAGTGAGGTTCACCAAGACGAGGCCGTTGACCGCGCTCGCCCTGTTAGTGGCGGCGCTGGCCCTGGCAGTGGGCTTCTCCGCCTGCGGCGGCGGCGGCGACACCACCGGCGGCGAAGAAACCGCTGCCGAAACCAGCAGCGAAGAAACCACCGGCGGCGAAGAAGAAGGCGGCGAAGGCGAAGCGATCCAGTCGAACCCGGCCAACGCCAAGGTCAGCCTGACGATCGGCTCGAAGAACTTCCCCGAACAGGAAATCCTCGGGGAAATCTACGCGCAGGCGCTCTCGGCGGCCGGCTACAAGGTCAAGAGCGACCTCAGCCTCGGCTCGGAAACGGTGGCGCTGAAAGCGGTCGAATCGGGGGCGGTCTCCGGCTACCCGGAGTACGCCTCGACGGCGCTGACCTCGTTCTTCGGGCTCGAACCCGAAGAAGTTCCCTCCGACGCGACCGAAGCGTGGGAAAAGGCGAACGCCGAATTCGAAAAGAAAGGCCTCGAGGCGTTCGAACCCACCCCGGTCGCCAGCGCCAACGCGGTCGGCACGCTGAAGTCGACGGCCGAAAAGTACGGCCTCAAGGACGTCTCCGACCTCGAAGGGGTCTCCGAAAAGCTGACCCTCTACGGCTCGCCCGAGTGCCGCGAGCGGATCGACTGCCTGGCAGGGCTGGAAAAGCTCTACGGGCTGAAGTTCAAGCAGTTCAAGCCGGTCGACATCAGCCTCCGCTACAAGGTGCTCGAAAACCACCAGGCGGACCTCTCGATCCTGTTCACCACCGACCCGCAGCTGTCGGCGGAAAAGAACAAGTTCGTGATCCTCGAAGACGACAAGCACGTCTTCCCGGCCGGCAACGTCATCTTCGTGACGAAGAAGTCGACGGCCGAAAAGGCCGGGCCGGATTACGAAGGCACGATCCTGAACGTGCAGAAGGGGCTGACGCTCCCGGTCGTGCAGGAGCTCGACGCGCGGGTCGAACTCGAAAAACAGACCCCGAAGGAAGCAGCCGCCGCGTACCTCGAAGCGGCCGGCTACGTCGAATAGCGCGTAGCTAGGCGGCGATGGCCGAGGCGACCTCCGCCTCGGCTGTCGCCCGCCGCGCCTGCAGCCGGGCGAAGGAGGCCCGGGCCGCCCAGGCGGCGCTGAGGCCGGAGACGCCGGCCAGGACCAGCGCCACGCGCGGGTCGTAGGCTTCCGCCAGCCAGCCGCTGAGCGGGCCGCCGATCGGCGTCGAGCCGAGGAAGACGACCGAGTAGAGGGCCATCACCCGGCCCCGCATCTCCGGCGAGACCGCCAGCTGCAGGGTCGAGTTGATCGTCGCCGCGAAGGTGACCGAGGCGGCACCGAGCACGCCGAGCATCAGCAGCTCGCTCGCCAGCTGCGGAGCGGCGGCGGCGAGCAGCGCGGCGACGCCGAAGGCGAGCGCGCCGGCGGCGATCAGGCGCGGGCCGGTGCGGCCGTGGGAGCCGTTGACGAGGGCGCCGACGATCGAGCCGGCGGCCATCGCCGAGACCATCGCCGCGTAGGTGGTGGCGCCGCCGCCGAAGCTGAACTTGGCGAGCAGCGGCAGGATCACCTGGAAGTTGAAGCCGAGCGTCCCGACCAGCGCCATCAGCCCCAGCGGCACCGCCAGCTCGGGGGTGCGGAGGACGTAGCGGAGGCCGGCGCGGATCGCTCCCGGCGCCCGCGCCGCCACCGGCTCGGTGTGGAGCCGCTCGGTGTCCATCCCCCAGAGGGCGAAGATCATCGCCCCGAAGGTGAGCGCGTTGAGGGCGAAGCAGGGGACGACGCCGAAGGCGGCGATCAGGATCCCGGCCAGGGCGGGGCCGACGATCCGCGCCATCTGCACGATCACGCTGTTGAGGCTGACCGCGTTGACCACCTTGTCGGGGCCGACCATCTCGATCACGAAGCTCTGCCGGGTCGGGTTGTCGACCGCGTTGACGGCGCCCATCGCGAAGACCGTGACGAAGACCATCCAGACTTCGACCACGCCGGTGGCGGTGATGGCGAAGAGGATCATGGCGGGGATCGCCATCAGGGCCTGCGTCGCCAGCAGCAGCCGCCGTTTCGGGACGCGATCGGCGAGCAGGCCGCCCCAGGCCCCGATCAAGAGCATCGGCAGGAACTGCAGCGCGGTGGTGAGGCCGACCGCAAGGCCGGAGCCCGTCAGGCTGAGGACCAGCCAGAGCGAGGCCACCGTCTGCATCCAGGTCCCCGACAGCGAGATCAGCTGGCCGGTGAAGTAGCGCCGGTAGTTCGGGACCGAGAGGGAGGTGAAGGAGCGGCGCAGGTGGCGACTCAACTTCCGTCGCCCTCCCGCATCCGGTCGAGGATCTCGGCGGCGCGCTCGAGCGCCGCCAGGTCCTCGGCGGGGAGCTGGCGCATGCGGCGCGCCAGGTAGGCGTTCTTGCGCCGCCGCAGGCGGCGCAACCGCTCGCGGCCGACGGCGTTGACGCTGACCAGCGAGCTGCGGCCGTCGGCCGGATCGGGCATCCGCTCGATCAGCCCCTCGCGCTCGAGGCAGCCGAGGGTGCGGGTCATCGAGGGCCGCTTGACGCGCTCGATGTCCGCCACCTCGCTCGGGGTGAGCGGGCCGTGGCGCTCGATCGTCGCCAGCGCCGCGACCGAGGTCGGGGTCAGGCCCGACGTCTCCACCGCCGCCTCCTGGCGCAGGAGCCTGGCGGTGCGGACCACCGCCATCCGCAGGTGCGACGCGGCGTCAGCGAGCCGCTCCTCGTCGACCGCGTTCGAAGCCTCGTTGTCCGTTGCTCTTCCCGTCATGATTAGCGTTGATAATTAGTCTAGCAAACTATCTCGGTCCGTTCGCCGCTTGCACGCATATGCCGGACCAAGGGCGAACGGAGTCCCCGACGACGCCAGCAGAAGGGCCGGCGGGGGCTATTTCGTAGGATCGAAGGGTGTCGTCCACTCAGTCGGTTCCGGATACGACGCACTACCCGCGGAGCGCCGTCTCGGCCGGCCACGTCGAGCCGGCGCCGCGCCGGCTGCGCGGGGTCCTCGACGGGGAGGTGGTCTTCGACACCCAGCGCGCTCTCTACGTCTGGGAGCACCCGCACTACCCGCAGTACTACCTGCCGCTCGCGGACCTCGACCCCGCGGCGCTCGAGCGGCTCGGTGACGCCGCTCAGGTCTTCGGCCCCGAGGCCGAGGAGCGACCGCCGGGCACGGTGCGGATCGACTGGAGCGCGCTCGACGCCTGGTACGAGGAGGACGAGCAGGTCTTCATCCACCCCCGCAGCCCCTTCGCGCGGGTCGACGCGCTGCGCTCGGCGCGGCGGGTCCGGGTCGAGCTCGAGGGCGTGGTCCTCGCCGAGGCGGACTCGATGGTGATGCTGTTCGAGACCGGCCTGCCGCCGCGCCGCTACCTCGAGCGCACCGCGCTGCGCCTCGAGCATCTGGTCCCCAGCGAGACCGTCACCTCCTGCCCCTACAAGGGCACGACCAGCCGCTACTGGTCGGTGCGGATCGGCGAGGAGCTCCACCAGGACCTCGCCTGGTCGTATGAGTTCCCGACCGTCGAGCTGGCCAAGATCGCCGGCCTCGTCGCCTTCTACGACGAGAAGGTCGACACCTTCGTCGACGGCGAGCTGCTGGAGAGGCCCCGGACCCCGTTCTCGTGACGGGAGATCGTCCGTGACCGACGCCCAGAGCGCCCGCGACAAGCGCTGGATCGCGCTGATCCTGCTCTGCACTGCCCAGTTCGTGGTCGTCCTCGATGCCTCGATCGTCAACGTCGCGCTGCCGACGATCGGCGAAGCGCTGGACTTCAGCGAGGGCAACCTGCCCTGGGTGGTCAACGCCTACGTGCTCACCTTCGGCGGCTTCCTCCTGCTCGGCGGCCGGCTGGCCGACCTGCTCGGGCGGCGGCGGATCTTCATGGGCGGCCTCGTCCTCTTCGCGCTCGCCTCGCTGGCCGGCGGCCTCGCCTCCACCTCGGGCCAGCTGATCGCCGCCCGCGCCGTCCAGGGCCTCGGCGCCGCGATCCTCTCCCCTGCCGCGCTCTCGATCGTCGCCACCACCTTCAAGGACGGCGCCGAGCGCCACAAAGCGCTGGGGATCTGGGGCGCGGTGGCCGGCTCCGGCGGCGCCGCCGGGGTCCTCCTCGGCGGCGTCCTGACCGAAGGCCTCGGCTGGGAATGGGTGCTCTGGGTGAACGTGCCGATCGGCATCGCGGCGGCGGCGATCGCGCCCAGCCTGATCGCCGAAACCCGCAACGAGGACGAGGTCCGCCACTTCGACCTCGCCGGAGCGTCGACGATCACCCTCGGTCTCTCGGCCCTGGTCTTCGCCCTGCTCGACGCCGAAAGCGCCGGCTGGGGCTCGGCGCAGACGATCTTCACCCTGGCCGGCGCGGCGGTCATGCTCGCCGCCTTCGTCGCGATCGAGCGGCGCTCGCGGGCGCCGCTGGTGCCGTTCTCGATCTTCCGCCTGCGGACGATCACCGGCGCCAACGTGGTCGGCCTCTTGATCGGCTGCTCGCTCTTCTCGATGTTCTTCTTCATCTCGCTCTACATGCAGCAGGTGCTCGGCTACAGCCCGATCGACGCCGGCCTCTCCTACCTGCCGCTGGCGGTCTCGATCATCCTCTCCGCCGGCGTTGCCTCGGCGCTGGTGACCAAAGTCGGCTTCAAGCCGATCCTCGCCCTGGGCATGCTGTTCGTCGCGATCGGCCTCGTCTGGTTCGCCCAGATCGACGCCGACGGCAGCTTCCTCGCCGACATCCTCGGTCCCTCCCTCTTCGCCGCTGTCGGCCTCGGCTTCGCCTTCGTGCCGGTCACGATCGCCGCCGTCTCCGGCGTCGAGGACCGCGAGCAGGGCCTCGCCAGCGGCCTGATCAACACCTCCCAGCAGGTCGGCGGCGCCCTCGGGCTCGCCGTGCTCGCGGCGATCGCCAACGGCATCATCGGCGGCTCCCACGACCCGGTGAAGCTGACCGAAGGCTTCCAGGCCGCCTTCCTCGTCGGCGCCGGCTTCGCGACCCTCGGCCTGATCGCGACCCTGCTCCTGATCCGCACCAGCGACAGCCGCGCCCACGTCGAGCTGAGCGGTGAGGCCGCGGCGAGTTGATCATGCTCGGTTCTAGCGGATGACCTCGTACCCTGATAGAACCACGTTGCCCCACCCCGTCTCGGCGGCTCCAGCGTGCCATTCACGATCCTCCATATCTCGGACCTCCACCGCTCGCCCGCCGATCCGATCGGCAACCAGGAACTGCTCTCAGCGCTGCTGGCCGACCGCGACCGGGCACAGGAGGAAAGCCCGGGGATAGCGGCGCCGGACGCGGTCGTCGTCACCGGCGACCTGGTCCAGGGCGCGCCCCTCGGGCAACCCGACCACGAGGTGGTCCTCGACCAGCAGTACGCGGTCGCGGCTGACTTCCTCGAGCTGCTCGCAGAGACCTTCCTCGACGGCGATCGCAGCCGCCTGGTGATGGTCCCGGGCAACCACGACATCGACTGGAACTGCGCCCGCTCGGCGATGGCGCCGCTGGCCGAGACCGAAGTCCCGGAGGGCTTCAACCTGCGGTCCTGCCACGCGACTTCCAACCTGCGCTGGAGCTGGCGGGAGCGCCGGGTCTACCGAATCGTCGACCGGGATCTCTACGACCAGCGCCTGGCTCGCTTCGACGCTTTGGTCGACGCCTTCTACGCCGGCAGCGACGTCGCCCAGCAGCACAGCTACCGCACCCACCGGCTCTGCGACGAACGCATCGCCGTGGTCGCCTTCGACTCCTGCCTCGGCAACGACTGCTTCGCCTTCCACGGGAAAATCGACGAGCGGGCGATCGCCGACGCCTTCATCGAGCTGCGCGGGTCGCCGCCCGACCTCTCGATCGCGGTCTGGCACCACAGCATTGAAGGCGAGCCGATTGACACCGCCTACATGAGCCCGTCGACGGTCGAGGACCTGATCGGGAAGGGATTTCGGGTCGGGATGCACGGCCACCAGCACCGGGCGGCGGCAGATAACCGCTACGTCCACCTCCCTGATAAGCAAGAGATGGCGATCGTTAGCGCCGGATCGCTCTGCGCCGCCGGCTGGAGCCTGCCGACCGGGGTTGCCCGCCAGTACAACCTGATCCAGATCGACGACGACCTCACCTCGGCCCGCGTCCATGTCCGCGAAATGGTGGTGGCGAACAACTTCGGGCCCGCCAGGCGGACCGAGTTCGGGCTGAAGGGGTACCTCGATCTCGACTGGCAGCTGCCCCCTTTCACCCACCGGCACCGGGCCGAAGCGGGCGAGGCCCGGGTGCTCGAAGCCGAGAAGGCGAACGCCGCCGGCGACTTCGCCGCGGCCGAGCAGTTCCTGGCGGACGTCTCCACCGACCCGGGGACCTACGCACGCAACCTCCTGCGCGCCTCGCTTGAAGCGCAGGAGGCGTGGGCGCGCCTCGTCGCCCTGCTCGACCCCCCGGCGACGATCTCCGAGCTGTCGGCCGCGACCCGCGCGCTGACCGAGATCGGTGACCCCGATGCCGCCGAAAAGTTCCTGCAAGAGCACCGAGAGGAGGTCGGGATGAACATCCCCGACGCCGACAACCTGCTGGCGTTCGTCGCCGCGAAGAGGGCCCTCGCGTGACGCGCGACGTTCAGCACATCCATCTCGAGGTCGACGTCAACCGCATCATCGAGGTGCTGGCCAGCCAGATCTACCAGACGCCGCTGGCGCTGCTGCGGGAGAACGCCCAGAACGCGTTCGACGCGATCCTGATGCGGCGGCACCGCGATCCCGGTTTCGAGCCGCGGATCGAGGTGACGGTCAGCGAGGGCGAGGTGACGATCGCCGACAACGGCATCGGCATGTCGCCCGAGGATTTGCGCAACCACTACTGGCACGCCGGCTCGAGCGGCAAGAACAACCCCGAGGCGCGGGCAGCGGGAGTTGTCGGGACCTTCGGCATCGGCGCGATGGCCAACTTCGGCATCGCCGACTCCCTGGAGCTGGAGACCGAGTCGGCCCTGAGCGGCGAGCGCAGCCGCAGCTCGGCGCACCGGCAGACCCTCTCGGCCACCGAGGAGTGCATCGAGATCGCGCCCCTGCCCGCCACCGGCCAGCCGGGGACGACGGTGCGGGCGCGGCTCGACGGCGACGGGATCGACGTCGAGGAGGCCGTCTCTTACATCACCGACTTCGTCCGGCTCGTCGACGTACCGGTCTACGTCAACGGCGAGCTGATCAGCCAGCAGGGAATCGAGAGCCGGGTGCCGCCGCCGCGGGAAGTCGAGGAGATCGAGGGCTCACTGCGGGGACGGCTGGCAGGCGCGGTCCGCCTGCGGATCACCAATGCCGGCGAGGTCTGGGCCCACATCGGCAACCTCAGCTTCGGGGAGGTGCCGGTCAAGGGAGAGATGGCGCTGCGCCAGGGCGAGGGCGTGGTCCGCACCTTCCGCAGCGGCTTCGGGCTGGCGGTCACCTCGGCTCACTCGATGTACGGGTTCGGGGGCGCAGCCAACGTCGAGATCTTCGAACCGACCGCCGGCCGCGAGGCGCTGACCACCCAGAGCATGCAGCTACTGCAGGAGGCGATCACTGACCTGGACCGGTTCGTCTCCTTCACCCTGGCCGGCCGCCCGCAGGCGAACCTCAGCACCTCCTTCATGAACTGGGCGCTTAGCTCCAACCGCGTCGACCTCTGTGGCAACCTCGAGGCCAGGGTCGAGCCCGGTAATCGCCACGTGACGCTGCGAGATCTACGCGACAGCGGGCCCCGGCCTCAGCTCTTCTATTCCGGCTCCGACCAGACGACGATCAAGACGATCGCCAGCGACGACTCGCCGCTGGTCGTGCTAGCCGCGAACAACCCGCGGCGGAAAGTCGAGCAGCAATACCTGCAGCGCTATTGCGAAGGGGAGAAACTCCAGGACGAGCCGAGCGTGCTGAGCGAGAAACCGCGCGCCGAGTGGACGCTGGCGGAGCAGGCGGTGGCCTTCAGGGTCGCCTCCATCCTCGCCTCCGACTACTTCCTCAGCGCCGATGTCACGCTCGGCAAGCTCTCGCATCGGCTCCCGGCCCTAGTCGAAACCAAGCCGAACCCGCCGAAGCTGTTCCTCGACTCCAACGCGAACACGTTCACCGTGATCGCCGCCCTCTACGAGGAGGACTACGACGTCTTCGGCAGCATGGTCAAGGACTTCGTCCGCAACGTGGTCTTCCCGCGGGTCGCCGACCTAGTCCCCAGCAGCACCCGCGAGGGCGCGGAAGCGTTCCTCAAATCGATCCGTCGCACGCGCGAGGTATTCGAGTACGAACTCGACGATCTCGAGAGCCTGGGGACGATCTGGGGCGACTTCATTGAGGGCAAAATCTCGATTCGCGAGGCGACGCGGCGCTCGGTCGGGGCGGCCAGGCAGGGCGTGCAGGTGATTAGCGAGGGGGCGACGCGCAACGCCTCCGACGTCGTCCCGGGCCTGGCCGCGATGGAACAGATCGAGGAGCCGATCGAGCCCGGCCCGGCGCCGCCGATCCTGCGCAGCAACGCCGATACCGAAGCGAAGCTCCTCGTCTTGGACGCCGATCAGAACTCGATCCAAGGCTACCGCTGCTTCATCTCGCTTTCCGAGCGGGTGGTGCGCGAGCGCGGCGAGTTCTTCCTCCAGCCGCACGCGACCTCGATCGTCTGGGGCGGGCAAAAGGTGCTGTTTGTCTTCGAGCACCACTCGGGTGAGTTCGGGCTCTACTACGACCTGCAGGCCAACGACGTGGTCGCGGCGGAGTCCGGCGGCGGCCCCTTCCCGACCGCGACGATCGTGCTCCGCGACCAGATCTTCATTCCGGTCCCGGACCAGCTGGCGGCGAGGTTCATCCCGGTGGGGGACGAGCGCAAGCGCTTCGAGGTCCGCAGCGACCTCCTCTACACCGACAGCAAAGACCCGAGCCTGGTCGAGCAGTAGACCCGGGCGCAACGCAGGGAATGGGTGGGCTCCCGCAGCTTGCAGGTCGCCGAACGGCTGAACACGCCGGTGTCGGCGACGCCGTCTGGCTCGCCGCCCACGTCGAGCTCGGCGAGGCCGGCGCCACTAACTAGTCGCCTTAGTCCGTCAGCGCCGCCTCGGCCGGGCGGGGATCGCCGGCGGCGAGGGGCCCCAGCTCGGCGGCGAGGCTCGGGACGCAGGGAGCGGCGGCGCGAAGCAGCTGCCGCAGGGCGATCGCCACCGCCTCGCGGTCGAGTTGCGAGACCTCGCCGGCCGCGGCGCAACGCTGCTCGAAGTCCCTGATCCGCTTCAGGAACAGCATCAGCTCGTAGGTCCCGCGGTGCATCGCCAGCTGCTCGAGGTTCCTCGCGACACTGGCGGCGGCGGCTTCGCACCAGGCGGCGAGGCGGCGGCGAAGGCGGCTCGAGCGGTCGATGGCGCTGGGCTCGGCCAGCTCCGAGGCGCCGAGCCGCGGCTCGGCGAACTCGCGGAGCTCGTCGAGGAAGCGCTGCGCGTGGCGGAACGAGGCGGCGGTCCAGCCGGCTGAGTTGGCGGCGGAGGCGGAGTCGAGGATGCCGAGCCGCACGGCGTCCGGGCCGAGCTCGGCGATCAGTCGATCCAGCTCCTCCTCGCTCCTGACCCGCTCGTCCTCTCCGCCGACGTCGACGGCGGCGCAGGCGAACGCCCGCGGAAACGGCTCCTCCGGATCGGCTGGCTGCGGACCGAGCTCGGCTGCGATCCTCGCCGCCATCCGCTCGGCGAGGAACTGCGCGGCGTCCTCCTCCCCCCAGATCGCCTGGCGCGCCGGCAGCCACCGCTCCAGCTCGGGCAGGGCCCTCCAGGCCCACATCCGCTCTAGCTCGGCGGAGATCACCTGCCGATCGCGCTCCGCCGGCCCGCCGCACCCGGGGCACTCGCAGGCCTCCGTCGCGTCCGGTCCGACCGGCGACCCAACCGCCCCGCAGCTCTCGCAGTGGACGATCGGCACCGGCGTCCCCCACTCGCCGCTCCGCGAAGCGAGCAGGTCGGGAAGGCGAGACCGCGCTCCCGGTCGCGGCTTGGCGTTGCCGGCGCTGAGCTTCAGCGGCAGGCCGGCGGCCTGGCTCAGGCGAGCCGCGATCTCGCGGTCGGTCTGGTCGCGGTCGGGGATGCCGAAGCAGATCGTCGGGCCGAACCGCTCGTCCACCCACGGGGTGAGGACGACGGGAAGCAGCGAGTCGACGCCCGGGACGGCGGCCTGCATCTGCGTCTGGGCCATCGCCACCGGGCCGGAGCGATCGCCGAGCGCTTCCAGCTCGGCAGGAGAAGCGAGAGCCTCGACGGCGGGGTGATGCGGCGAGATCGCGACGAATGCGGCGTCTCCGATCGAGTCCGGGTGAGGGGTGAACACCGGCACCCGCTGGCCGCCGAGCAGCGCCACCTCGACTTCGACGCCTTCCACCTGGCCCAGCACCGCGCTCTGCAGCTCGACCGCGCGCCGGTCCGATTCGGACGCCTGCTCGAGGCCACGGCCGCACCACTCGGCGAACGCCCCGCAGCGCAGGTGCCAGCGCTGATCGCCCTCCTCCCCCGCTCCGTCGCGCCTGTAGACGAGGCCCTTCTCGAACAGCTCGAGGAAGGTGCTTTGCAGGCGGTCGCCGTGCTCGGGCCGCGAGGTGACGACGGCCTGGCCCCAGTCGCAGGAGATCTCGAGCGAGTCGCACCTCCCCCGCACCCGCTCGACGAAGCGGTCGGCGATCTCCTGCGGCGAACCGCCCGCGGCCGCGGCCTCCGCTTCGATCTCCGCGCCGCCGGTCGCGATCACCGGGACAAAGAGCACCTCGTCGCCGCCGGCGCGCAGGAGGCGCGAATAGACGTCGCCGAGCACGAAGCGGCGGACCCAGTCGAGCCCGTTGCCCTCCTGCGGGACGACCACGTCGACGTAGACGAATGCCTCTCCCCGCTCCGAAATGTCGCCGCTGACTCCCACGTCCACCGCCGATTTGGGTGCAATTCGGTTGCTATCTTAGACACTAATAAGTTAGTTTTTTGCATTAGGGAGATGGGAAACCGAGGAGCTGAGAACGTCCTGGACGCGGTTCAGGCCGTGCTCGACGGGCACGGCCTCGACGGCGTGCGCGTCTCGGTCCCCCACCACCCCGGCCGCCGGGACCTGAGCCTGTTCGGGCTCGGCCAGGCCTCGCCGGACGACGCCGAGAGCGCGGTGCGGGAGCTGCAAGCGCTCGACTCGATCGAGAGCGTCTCTACCGGCAAGCGGGAGAAGGTCGGGGTCCGGCTGTCGAGCGGCTGCGTCGCCGAGCTCGGCGAAATGCTCGAGTCCGGCGAGGAGGGCGCGGTCTGGACCGGAGACCTCCTGGCGGGACGGGAGGTGCTCGTCAACTTCTGCGACCCGAACGCGACCAAGGCCCTCCACATCGGCCACCTGCGGAACATCGCGATCGGCAACGCGGTTGCCGCGATCCTGCGCTCCTGCGGGGCGCAGGTGACCACTCAGAGCCAGGTCGGCGACGTCGGGCGGAGCGTCGGCGAGGCGATGGCGGGCTACGAGCAGCGCGGTGACGGCGGAGGCTCGCCGCCGCGGGGGGAGAAGAGCGACCACTTCGTCGGCAGCTGCTACTCGGACTACGTGATGAGCGTCGAGGCGGCCGGCCGGGGCGCCGAGGGGCTGGCCAGCGATCCGGCGCTCTCGCGCGAGGACGAGGAACGCGACGACCTGGCGAGCGAGCTGATCGAGCGCTGGCGCGACGGCGACCCCGAGACCGTGGCGGTGTGGAGGAAGATCAGAGACTGGGTGGTCGACGGCCACGAGCAGACGCTGGGCCGCCTGAACGTCTCGATCGACCGCCTGCTGTTCGAGTCCGAGTACCTCGGCGAGATCGACGCCGTCGGCGACCGGCTGGTCGAGACGGAGGTCGCGACCGAGACCCCGGGCGGGGCCGCCCTCTACCCCACCGGCGACCCCAGCTATCCGCAGCTGGTGCTGCGCCGGCCAGACGGCCACTCGACGCAGTACCTCCGCTACCTCGGCCTCTGGAACGCGATCCGCCCCAACATGGGGTCGGCGGAATCGATCCAGGTGATGGGGGACGAGTGGCTCTCGCTGGCCAGGTCGAACGACCGGCTGCTCGGCTGCCTTGCCGAGGGGGAGGAGATCCACCCGTCGCAGTGCCTCGTCCACGGGATGGTCGCGGTCGAGAACCAGGTGGTGAAGTCGAGCCTCGCCGCCCCCTGGCTGGCGGACGAGCTGCTGGACGAAATCGCCGTCCACCCCGAGGTCGAGCGCGAGACCCAGGGCGACCGGCAGCTGGCGGAGCGGATCAGCGCGATCACCGTCCTCGGCATGTTCATCGCCGACTCGCCCGAGAAGCGGCTCTCGATCTCCAGGGAGGCGCTCTTCAATCCCGCCTCGAACCCCGGCTGGGCGCTCGCCCTCGGGGCGCGGGCGGCCTGGGACCGCCGCTTCGACGGCGCCCCCGACCCCTTGCCGTCAGACCGCGACTACCGCTTCCTGGTCGCGCAATCCCAGGTCCACAGACGGTTGATGCAGAGATCCGCGGCGGAGCTGAATCCGGTGCACCTGGTGCGCTTCCACGCCCACCTCTGCCAGTGGTTCCTGCAGAGCGAGCAGACGCCCCGGCTGGCGCGGGCGATGAGGACGATGACCTCGAGCGGGATCGCCAGCCTCGGGATGCCGCCGCTGGTCGACGCCGGGGCCGTCGGCCAGCCGGCCTGACTCCTCGGTTCGCTTGCCGCAGGCGCCCGACGGGGCTCGAACCCGCATCTGCGGCTTAGAAGGCCACTGCTCTATCAGGCCGGTTCGACTTGCGGAGCCCGAGGAATGCGCTGCGGCCGTTGCCGGCAATCAACCGCCGAAAGAACCGTTCGATTCCGAACGCTTTGGCTGCCTGGCTGCGACAACGCATTCCCGGATCCATATCTAAGGGCCATTTTCCAGTTGAGCTACGGGCGCAGGATTCGGAGCCTTCCTCTCGCGCCGAGCGGTTTTGCGCTCAGAGCGATCATCCGGCCGCCGAACTTTCAACAAAATACCCCATTTAGTCAGCCTTGTTTTACAATGGACCGATGGCCGCGCTCAGATCCCTTCATCCAGATGGCTTCGACGGGATCTAAGCTCGACCTCGACGCCGGCCTGGTCGATGGTTGCCGGCAGGCAGCGGCGGCTGTTGCCGAAGGCGTCGCAGAGCGGATAGCGGGCTGCACGACGGTCTCGGTCGAGCGCATGGTGGTGCGAATGCTCGGCGTCGACGGGGTCGACCGGTTCGAGACGCCACTGCCGAACGTCGTCGTCGACCACGTCCACCACCAGGGCAAGCTCGACCGCGGGATCGCCTTCTGGCTCGGCGGCGCGATGGCCCGCACCGGCCTCTCGGCGCAGCAGCTGGCCGAGGGCGTCGCCGCCGGAGAGCTCGACCTCTGCAACCCCGACGGCGCCGACCCCGAGCAGGGCATCAAGGCGGCCTCCGAGGCAACCGCGGAGGCGCTCGCCGCGATCCACCGCGACCGGGCCCAGCGCGGCGGCTGGATCTCCCAGCTCGATGACGCCGCGGCGGACCGGCCGCAGCGCTACGTGCTGACCGCGACCGGCAACGTCTACGAGGACGTGCGGCACGCCGAAGCGGTGGCCGACCACGGCGGCGACACGATCGCCGTGATCCGCTCCACCGCGCAGAGCCTGCTCGACTACGTGCCGTTCGGCCCGACCGAGGTCGGCCACGGTGGGACCTTCGCGACCCAGCAGAACTTCCGGATCATGCGCGACGCGCTCGACGCCTGGTCCTGCGAGAACGGGCGCTACATGCGCCTCTCGAGCTTCTGCTCGGGGCTCTGCATGCCGGAGATCGCCGCGATCGGGGCGATCGAGGGCCTCGACAACATGGTCAACGACGCCCTCTACGGGATCCTCTACCGCGACATCCACATGCGGCGGACCCTGATCGACCAGAGCGTCTCCCGCCGCATCAACGGCTACGCCGGGATCGTCATCAACACCGGCGAGGATAGTTACCTCCGCACCGCCGACCCGGTCGAGAGCGCCCCCTCGGTGGTCGCCTCGCAGCTGATCAACTACAACCTCGCCCGCTCCTACGGCGTGCCCGACGAGCAGATCGCGATCGGCAACGCCTTCGAGATCGACATGTCGGTTGAGAACGGGCTGCTGCTCGAGTGGGCGCAGGCGCAGCTGACCCGGGAGCTGTTCCCCGAGTGCCCGGTCAAGTTCATGCCGCCGACCAAGCACATGAACGGGAACCCCTTCCGCACCCATGCCTGCGACACGCTCTTCAACCTCGTCACGGTGGCGACCAACCAGGACATGCAGACGATCGGCGTGCCGACCGAGGGCGTCTTCACCCCCCACATCCACGATCGGGTGCTCGGCCTCGAGAGCGTCGAGTACGCGGCGGTGACCGCCCGCGACCTCGGCGACGAGATCGAGTTCAAGCGCGGCGGCATCATCCAGTCGCGGGCCGACGAAGTGCTGCGCGGCGCCGCCGAGCTGCTCGAGGAGATCGTCGCCGACGGACTTTTCGCCGCCCTCGAACGGGGCCGCTTCGGGAACATCGAGCGCCGCGAGGACCAGGGCCGCGGGATCGAGGGGATCGTCGAGTGCGGCGAGGACTACTTCAACCCGGTGATCGCCCAGATGGAAGTCGGTGCGCCCGGGGTCGAATCGGGGATGTATGTCTAGCCGCGACCGAGACATGACCGCGGTCCGGCCTTACGGGGACCACTACGACGACGGCCTGATCGAGCTCAGCTTCACGCTGCCGGTCCCGAGTCGGCGCTCGGCGCGGAAGGCGGCGACGATGCTCGCCGAAGCGATGGGCCTCGAGGCTCCCGAGGTCGCGCACTGCGAGGAGCTGACCGAGGGCTTCACCTTCTTCGTCCTCTACGGCCGCTGCCCGCACAGCGTCGACTTCACCGCGATCGACGACGCCGAGTGGGAGCCGGTCCCCCTCTCGGAGCCCGAGATCGAGGAGTTCGCCGCCGAGCACCTGACCCGCAAGGTGGTGGTGGTCGGCGCCAGCGTCGGCACCGACACGCACACGGTGGGAATCGACGCGATCCTCAACCTCAAGGGCTTCGACGGCAGCCACGGGCTCGAGGCCTACGGCGCCTTCGAGACCCACAACCTCGGCGGGCAGGTCTCGAACGAGGCGCTGGTGAGGACGGTGCTGGAGCTCGAAGCGGACGCCCTGCTCGTCTCGCAGACGGTGACCCAGCAGGAGCTCCACGTCGGCACCCTGCGCGACCTCGTCGAGCGGATCGAGGCCTCGGGGCGGCGCGGCGAGATGCTGCTCATCTGCGGCGGCCCGCGGATCACCAATGACCTGGCCCGCGAGCTGGGCTTCGACGTCGGCTTCTCCAAGGGCACCTACCCCCACCACGTCGCCTCCTACATCGTCAGGGAGACGGCCGCGCGGGCCGCCTCCGAGACCGAAACGACCTCCGCCGCTCTCTAGCGCACCGACGACCCCGAGATGGCCGCCGAGGAGACCGCTTTCGAGACCTTCGGGGAGGCGACCGAGGTCGCCCCCGTCGTCTCGTCCTTCAACGAGTGGGACCCGTTGGAGGAGGTGATCATCGGCAGCGCGCTCGGCGCGGTGCGCTCGCCCTACGAGGCGGCGATGTCGCCTTTCGTGCCGCCCGACGATGCCGCCCGCCGCTTCGCCGGCGAGGGCTACGCCGAGGAGGAGGTGGCCCGGGCCCAGGAGCAGCTCGACGGGCTGGCGCAGCTGCTCGCCG
Organism: Solirubrobacterales bacterium; assembly: GCA_036494495.1. GTDB lineage: Bacteria > Actinomycetota > Thermoleophilia > Solirubrobacterales > 70-9 > VAYN01. The sequence goes on from DASXOF010000169.1 coordinate 23,328, forward strand.
ATCGCGGCGTCGTCGTGCGGCGACCGGATCCGATCGACCACGACTGCAGGGTGGCGACGCCGGACTTCGAGTGCGCGATGGGCCACGCCCAGACCTGCCCGCGCGACGTCCTGCTGGTCGTCGGCGAGGAGATCATCGAGGCGCCGATGGCGCAGCGCTCGCGTTATTTCGAGAGCCGCGCCTACCGGGCGCTGCTGAAGGAGTACTTCGCCGCCGGCGCCCGCTGGACCGCGGCGCCGAAGGCGACGATGGCCGACGAGCTCTACGTCCCGGGCTACGAGACCGTCTCGGCGCCCTACGACTTCGCCTCCCACCCGAGCCTGACCGAGTTCGAGATCTGCTTCGACGCGGCCAGCTTCGCGCGGATGGGCAGGGACATCTTCTGGCAGCCCGACATCGTCAGCAACGCCCTCGGCGGCGAATGGCTGCGACGACACCTCGGCCGCGACTTCAGGGTCCACCAGATCGAGTTCACCGACCCGCACCCGCACCACATCGACGCCACCTTCGTGCCGCTGCGCCCCGGCCTGGCGCTGACCAACCCGGAGCGGCCGGCGAAGCACGACGGCTTCGACCTCTTCATCGAGAACGGCTGGGAGCTGGTCGACGCGGCCCCCTCCTCGCGGCCGCGTCGCTCGGCCTCGGTCGAGGAGCCGAGCAACTGGATCTCGATGAACATCCTCTCGCTCGACGAGAGGACCGTGGTCGTCGAGGAGGCCGAGCAGCCCTTCGCCGAGCTGCTGCGCTCGCTCGACTTCGAGGTCCTCACCTGTCCGTTCGACGCCGTCTACAGGTTCGGCGGCAGCTTCCACTGCTGCTCGCTCGACGTCCGCCGGCGCGGGACCCTGGATTCCTACTTCCCCAGCCTCGACGACTAGCGGCGGCCGGCGGCTCAGTCCTCGCGGCGGTGGACCTCGTTCGAGCGTGCCTGGTCGCGCGGGCGGACCAAGAGCTCGTCGACGTTGACGTGCGAGGGCTGGGCGGCGACCCAGCGGATGCACTCGGCCACTTCCGGCGCCCGCAGCGGCTCGACGCCGCGGTAGACGGCGGCGGCCGCGTCCTCGTCGCCGAGGCGGACCAGCGAGAACTCGGTCTCGGTCATCCCGGGGACGATCTCGGAGATCCGGATCGGCTCCCCCAGCAGCTCCAGGCGCAGGGTCCGCATCACCGCCCGCTGGGCGTGCTTGGCGGCGGAGTAGCCGGCGCCGCCGCGGTAACTCTCGAAGGCGGCGATGCTGGTGACGCCGATCATGTGGCCGTCGCCCGAGGCGCGCAGCTGCGGCAGGAGCGCCTTGGTCATCCGCATCGTCCCCATCGCGTTCGACTCGAACATCGCCCGCCACCGCTCTTCGTCGGTGTCCGCGACCGGGTCGAGGCCGAGGGCGCCGCCGGCGTTGTTGACCAGCAGGTGGCACTCGGGGACCGCGGCGCAGAACTCGGCGACCGAGTCGGGCTCGCTGACGTCGAGCCGGCGGGCCTCGGCGCCGACCTCGGCCGCCACCTGCTCGAGCCGGTCGAGCCGCCGGGCGCCGAGCACGAGGCGCCAGCCGTCGCCGGCGAGCGCCCGCGCGGCGGCGGCGCCGATCCCGCTCGATGCTCCGGTGAGGACCGCGGTCTTCATCCCGCGCCAGCCTAGCCAAGCCCCCGGGCCCGCCGTCGCACCAGCCGTGGCAACGCAGGGAGGGGCACTCGCGGCGTCGAAAGGGACCCGGTGAGCCGCGCCCAGGACGCCGCCCCGCCCACCCCGATCCCGCCGGGGATGGACGCCCGCAGCATGCGGGTCGCCGAACGGCTGAACACGCCGATGATGATCGCCGCGGCGCTCACCCTGCCGACCGTCGCGATCTCCGAGTCGCACCCCGGCGGCGCCCTCGGGAAGGTCGCGGTCGCGCTCAACTGGACCACCTGGATCGCCTTCCTGGTCGAGCTGGTGGTGATGCTCTGGGTCGTCCCCGACCGCCGGCGCTGGATCCGCCGCCACCCGCTCGACGTCGTCATCGTCTTCCTCACCCCGCCGATCCTGCCGGCCGGCCTGCAGAGCCTGCGGGCCCTCCGCCTCCTCCGCCTCCTGCGGCTGCTGCGCCTGGCCCAGCTCTCGCGCGAGGTCTTCTCACTCGAGGGCCTGCGCTACGCGCTCCTGCTCTCGGCCCTGACCGTGGTCGGCGGCGGCGCCCTCTTCGTCGGCCTCGAGGAGAAGAACCAGCACCTCACCGTCTGGGACGGGATCTACTGGGCGGCGACGACGATGACCACCCTCGGCTCCAACATCACCGCGACCACCACCGGCGGCCAGATCGTCACCGTCTGCGTCCTCCTCGTCGGGATCGCCTTCGTCGCCCTCCTCACCGCCGGCTTCGCGCAGCGCTTCCTCGCCCCCGAAATCGCCGAGATCGAGCAGGAGCTCGGCAGCGGCGACCTCTCGCCCGAGGTGCTGGCGCTGCGCGAACTGCGGAGCGTCCAGGAACAGCTGCAGGCGCTCCAGGTCGCGATCGAGCAGATCGCCGAAGACAAACAGCGCTGAGCCGAAGCCCACCCGCAAAGCCCGGCGATGAGTTTCCCGCCCGGCGGACGTCCTATCCCTCAGTCCGACCAGCACGATCGACGAGGAGAACTGAGATGAAGCGCATCATGGTCCGCTACACGGTCAAGCCGGAGCACGCGGCACGCAACGCCGAGCTCATCAAGGAGGTCTACGAGGAGCTCGATCGCGAGCAGCCGCAGGGCCTGCGTTACGCGGCCTTCGTGCTCGACGACGGCGTCACCTTCATGCACATCGTCGTCCGCGACGAGGAGGGCAGCTCGCTCACCGAGATCGCCGCCTTCCAGCGCTTCCGCGAGGGTCTCCGCGACCGCTGCGACGTTCCCCCCGTCTCGACCGAGCTCGACGAAGTCGGCTCCTATCGGTTTTTCGACTGAGGAGCGCGGCTAGGGCCACTGCTGACGGAGGCGGCCGTTTGGCCAGGGGTCGTCTCGGCCTCGAAGGCGGCCGGCTGGGCCGACGCCGGCGCCGCGGCGGGGCTGATCACCGCGGCGGCGGCCAGGGTGGCGATGACCGAGCTCGAATCCGGCCGCCGCAGCCCGGCCAGCCGCCGCGCCCTCTGGCACCTGCTCCGCTGAGATCGGTCGACCCCGCCCTCAGCGGGTGAAGGTGAGATGGGTGACGCCGCTGGGCGTCGACACCGCCTCCACCTCGTAGCCCTGCTCCAGCCCCTCGAGGCCGTCCCACAACCGCACGCCGCGGCCGAGGAGGATCGGGACCTGGACGACGTGCAGGTGATCGACGAGCCCGGCGGCGAGGAACTCGCGCAGCATCGTCGGGCCGCCGCCGATGCGGACGTCCTGGCCCGCCGCCGCCTCGCGGGCGACATCGAGCGCCTGCGCCGGCGCGGCGTCGAGGAAGTGGAACGTGGTGCCCCCTTCCATCTCCAGCGACGGGCGCGGGCGATGGGTGAGGACGTAGGTCGGCGTATGGAACGGCGGGTCCTCGCCCCACCATCCGCGCCACTCCGGGTCGTCCTGCCAGCCCGGGGGGCCGAACTTGCCGGCGCCCATGATCTCGGCGCCGATGCCGTGCGCGTGCGATTCGGCGAAGGAGTTGTCGGCGCCGGCGGTGCCGGCCCCGTCGTCCGTCTCGACGAGTGCGAGCCGGTGCCAGAACCGGGTCGCCGTCATCCACTCGTGGAGGCGGTGACCGGCGTGGCCGAACGGGGCGTCGGCGGTCAGGCCCTCGCCGGTGGCGAAGCCGTCGAGGGAGAGGGAGAAGTTGTGGACTCTGGCGCGCGACATGGCGGCCTCCTAACTCTGTGTCCGGCCGGGGCCGGGTCGGGTGACGTAGGCAGCGAGGCAGGCGAGCGTCTGCTGGCCGGCTTCGACGGCGTGGTGCTCCTCGACCGCGCGGTCGCGCAGCGCCGCGCTCGGGAAGACGGTGCGCATCGTGATCTCGGTGGTCTCGCCGTGATCGGCGAAGGTGATGGTCGACTCGAAGGCCTCGGGGTCCTGCGCCGACTCGCCATGGGTCAGCGCGATCCGCTCGGGGGGCGTGATCTCGCGCCAGGCGATCCAGCTGGGGTACTCGACGCCATCCGGTGCGTGGAGGACGAAATCCCAGACGCCGCCCTCGCGAAAGCTGAACGCCCGCGTCGTCGTGGTGAACCCGTCGGGCCCCCACCACTGCGAGAGGTGGCGAACCTCGGTGAAGGCCGCGAAGACGAGCCGCCGCGGCGCGTCGATGGTGCGGGCGAGGACGATTTCGCGATCCGGCGCCGTGGCGCCGCGGTCGTCCGTCATCGCGCGGCCCCTCCCGCGCCGCGGCCCTTCAGCCCCTGCACGTAGGCGTTCAGCGAGTCGAAGCTCTCGTTCCAGAACTCCTCGAAGCCGCCGACCCACTCGTGGACCGGGCGCAGCCCGCCGGCGTCGAGGCCGTAGATGCGCTGGCGGCCGACCTCGCGCACCTGCACCAGGCGGACCTCGCGCAGCACCCTCAGGTGCTTGGAGACGCTCGGCTGGGCGATGCCCAGCTCGCCGACCAGCTCGAGGACCGGGCGGTCGCCCGCCCGCAGCGCGTCGAGGATCTCGCGCCGCTGCGGCTCGGCAATCGCGTTGAAGGCGTCGGAGGTGGTGGCAGCTCGAGCGATGCCCGCGATCTTATTCCGTTATCGGAATATGTCAAGACCGGGCGGCGATCGACTCGACGGCGATTGTCACCTGTGCCGGCCGTGGCTAGACAGCAGTGTACATTTGTATACTCTCCAATCCAGTCTCGGCGCCGGGCGCACCTATCGTGCTTGGCGCAAGCTCGAAAGGCGGAAAGGCTTGATCGGAAAAGGGTTCGCCAGATGAAGCTCGTGGTCGAGGACGGGCTGGTCGTCCAGCCCCACCGGATCGATCGCCGCAACGTGGTCTGCGTCGATGGTCGGATCGAGGCGCTCAGCTCGGCTCCGGTCGCCAACGCCGACGAGGTGATCTACGCCGAGGGCTGCCTCGTCTTCCCCGGCTTCATCGACGCCCATGTCCACAGCCGCGACCCCGGGCAGACCGAGAAAGAGGAATTCGAGCCGCTCACCCGCGCCGCCGCGCTGGGCGGGATCACGACGATCTGCGAGATGCCGAACCAGCTGCCTCCCGTCCGGGACCGGGAGTCCTTCGAGCGCCGGGCCGCCGAACGCGAGGGCAAGGCGCATGTCGACTTCGCCCAGTACGTGATCGGGCTGGGCGAGGAGAACCTCGCCGACCTGGCGGCGACCCTCGAGGCCGGGGCAATCGGGGTCAAGATCTTCTGGGGCTACGGCCTCGACCGGCGAACCGGGGCGCTCGCTTACAACCTCCACGAGATCCCGCCGGAGGAGCTGATCCCGCCGCCGAGCAGCGGCGACGTCTTCCGGATCTGCGAGACCGTCGCCGGGCTCGGCGCCGGCCTGGTCAGCGCCCATTGCGAGGACCCGGCGATCGTCCACGCGGCCGCCAGCCGGTTCGGCCGCGAGTGGGCCTCCTACCGCGACTTCCTCGACGCCCGCCCGGCCCTTGCCGAGTGCGCCGCGGTCGCCGCCGCGGTCGAGATCTCGCGCGCCACCGGCTGCCGCTTCCACGTCCTCCACATGTCGAGCGGCCGCGCCGCCGAGCTCGTCCGGCGGGCGCAGGGCGAAGGGGTCCCGATCTCGGCCGAGACCGGGCCCCAGTACCTGACCCTGAGCGACTCCGACCACCCGCGGATCGACTTCATGAAGGTCTTTCCCCCGATTCGCGAGGAGGCCGAGCAGGAGTTGCTCTGGAAGGCCGTCGCCGACGGGACGATCTCCTCGATCGGCTCCGACCACGCCCCCCACACCGAGGAGCAGAACCGCGCCCCGCTGCACTCGCAGCTCGCCGGCATGCCCGGCGTGCAGACGATCGCGCCGCTGATGATCCGCGAGATGTGCCGGGGACGGCTGGCGCCGCAGCGGCTCGCCGCGATCCTCTCCGAAGACACCGCCCGCCTGTTCGGCATCCACCCGGCGAAGGGAAGCCTCGCGGTCGGCAGCGACGCCGACTTCACGATCGTCGACCCGGAGCTGGAATGGACGCTCGCGGCCGATGACCTCGCCTACAAGATGCCCCTCAGCGCCTGGGCGGGCGAGCAGATGCAGGGGGCGCCGGTCGCCACGGTCGTCCGCGGCGAGGTGGTGATGCGGAACGGCAAGATCCTCTCGCCGCCGCGCGGCAGGCTCGTCCGCAGCTCAGCCGGCTGAGAGCAGCGCCACCCCGACCGCCGCCGCCAGGATCCCCCAGCCCTGCTGGCGGGCGATCCGCTCGCCCAGCACCTCTTGCGCGAGGAGCACGGAGACGACCGCGTAGAGCGAGAGCAGGACCGCGACCACCGAGGTGTTGCCGACCGACGAGGCGAACAGGTAGAGCGTCACCCCGGCGACGTCGAGGAGGCCGATGGCAGCGATCCCCGGCGCCCCCGACCGAGGGGGCATGACAGCCGGCCTGCTGACGACGACCAGCAGCAGGCAAGCCGCGGTGGCCGTCAGCCGCGAGAGCCCCGAGACCGCGAGCGCTTGACCGGCGTCACCCTTCGACGCCAGGAGCAGGAAGGAAACGGCGGCGCCGGAGGTGAGCGACGCCAGCGCCGCGAGGATCAGGCCCCGGCGGGTCATGGTCGCCGCCTGCGGAGCGGAGGGCGGCACCCAGGTGATCGCGACTACGCCGACCAGCGAGACGACGATTCCGGCGCCCTGCGGCGCATCCGGGGCCTGCCCGGAGATCGTCGCGGCGAGGGTCGGCAGCAGGGCCGAGCCGACGGCGATCAGCGGTGCGGCGAGGCTGATCGAGGCTCCTGCCAGGGCGGCGTAGATGAGGGTCATCCCGGTCGCGGTCAGGATCCCTCCGAATACGGCGCCAAGCGCCGCATCGCCTGAGAGCCCGGGGCGGGCCAGCAGGCAAGCGACAGCCAGGACCGAGAGGGCGACGAGATTGGCCCAGAGCGCGATCGCCAGGGGGCTCGTTCGCCGCGACGCCACGCCGCCGAGGAAATCGCCGGTGCCGAGACACAACGCGGACGCCAAGGCGGCGAGGATGCTCAAAGGTTCGCCTGATCGCCGCTCAGGAGTAGACGAAGAACTCCTTGACGGGCTCGAGCACGGTCCAGTAGCCGACCGCTCCGGCGTGGAAGGAGGCGGCGTCGCCCCGCCCGAGCTCGACGGTCGGGCCGTCCTCGACCTCGACCCTGACCCGACCCTCGAGGATCAGGATCGTCTCGTCCTTCGGGAAGACGCTCCGGTTTCGCGGCGGGATCTCCTCCGGCGCGCAGGCCCAGAGGCCCGCTTCGACCCCGCCCTCCTGGCGCAGCCACATCACCCGGCCGACCTCGAAGTCCTGCCATTCGCCGCCTTCGCCGATCAACGAGTAGGCCTCCATCGCCCTCAGCCCCCGCGGTGCTGCAGCAGGGCACCCTCGGCTTCGAGCGGGGCGATCTCCAGCCCCGACATCGCCTCGCCGAGGCCGATCGAGGCGGCGGCAATGCGCTCGGGGTCTGAGTAGTGGGTGGTCGCCTCGACGATCGCCCGG
>DASXOF010000170.1:0-15057 GCA_036494495.1 Solirubrobacterales bacterium
CCGCTGCCGCTGTGGCGCGGGGAATCGGTGCGGCAGCACTACCGGCGCGGGACGAACGCGGTCGAGACCGTCGGATTCGTGGAGGAAGCGCGGCTGATCGTGCTGACCGCCGCGGCGGGGGACTCGCTGGCGATGGAGCTGGTCCCGCGGTCGAGCCGGCAGGGGCGGGCCCTGCCGGCGATCTCGGTGAACGTCGCGGGCGGGATTCGGTGCGCGCACGCCGAACGGGCGGGAGTCCTCGACCTGCTCTGCAGGGTGGGTCGAGGACTCCCGCCCGTCGTCGAAACCGATTCGAGGGAGCTGTTCCGCGAATGCGATCGGGTCATGCGGGAGGCCGAGGATGCCCATCGTTGGGGCAGCCGATCGCGGCGGCTCGGGCCGGGTGCGCCGCGGTGGGCGCGAGCAATGTACGCGCGGTCGCTGCTGGTGCTCCACGCGCTGACCGATGCGCGGACGGGGGCGGTGGCGGCGGGGGCCCGGGACGGGTGGGCTTACGTCTGGCCGCGGGACGCGGCCACGGCGGCGCTCGCGTACGAGGCGGCCGGCTACCGGGGCGAGGCGAAGCGGGTGGCCGGCTTCCTCTCAGGACTTGGGCCGCGGCTCGGCGAAGCGGCCCGCTTCGACGGCGCGGGTGCCCCGGTCGCCGGCCGCGGGCCCCAGGGCGACGCCGCTGGCTGGATCGCCGTCGCCGCCGCCGCCGTTACGGACGATCGGGCGCCGAGGCCCGCCGCGGCCACGCCGGTCGCCGACGCCGCGGTCGAGCTGCCGGCGAGGCCCCGGGCCGCCCGGCCGGCGAACCGCGCCGCGCTGGACCTTTGGAGGGCTATGGCAACCCAAAGGTCCAACGCTCGCAACCTCCCCGACTACCAGGAGGGCTCGCCCGGCAACTACCTCGGCAATGCGATCGCCGTCGGCGAGCCGGCCCGCCGGATCGCGGCCGAGTTCGGCACGCCCCGCGGCCTCGTCCGCGAAGCCGGCAACCCGGCCTCCGGCCTCGACGCGGCCGCCGCCTGGGCGGTGCGCCCCTTCTCCTCACCCGGCCTCTACCCGGCCGTGCGCCGCACCCTCCAGCGCCTCGCCGCGAAGTCCACGCCCTTCGGCATCACCCCCGGCGAAGGCTGGAAGGGCGGCGAGGACCCGTGGACCGCCCCCACCGCCTGGAGCGCCTGGTCGCTCGCCGCGCTCGGCGACCGCGCCGTCGCGCTGCGGCTGCTCGCCGAGCTGCGCCGCGCCGCCACCCCGGCCGGTGCCCTGCCCGAGCGCGTCGACGCGAAGACCGGCGTCCCCCGCTCGACCACCCCGCTCACCTGGTCGCACGCCTTCGCGATCCTCGCCCTGCAGCAGCTCTGGCCCGGCCGCCCCTGACTAGGCGCGGCGCCAGCGGAACAGCATGTTCTGCAGCAGCAGCTTGCGCTCGGCGCCCTCGCCGACGACGCGGAAGGCCTCGGCGCCGGGCGGCACTTCTTCCAGCAGCCGATCGATCAGCGCCGCCGCGTCCTTGCCGCCGGAGCTGCGGTCGCGCCAATCCTCGAACTCGAGCTCGAACGGAACCAGCTCCTCGCGGTCGGGCTCGAGGCCGGCGGCGGCGCCGATCGCGCGCAGCCGGGCCGGAGTCAGGCAGGACCAGTGGGAGGGATCGCGCAGGCGCTCGATCTCCTCGACCCAGGCGGCGACCGCGGCATCGTCGTCGCGGGCATGGTCGGCGATCACGACCAGGCCGCCCGGCCGCACCACCCGCGCCATCTCCTCGACCACCCGCTGCGGCGCGGGAATGTGGTGGAGGCTGAAGCGGGTGATCGCGCCGTCGAAGCTCCCGTCCTCGAACTCGAGCGCGGTCGCGTCGCCGATCCCGAACTCGGCGTTGGCGAGCCCCTCGCGCGCGGCCTCCTCGCGGGCCCGCTCGATCATCGCCGGGGTCAGGTCGACGCCGTGCAGCGAGCCGATCCGCGGCGCCACCGCCCGCCCCACCATCGAGGGCCCGCAGGCGACCTCGAGCCAGCGCGCCTCGGGGTCAGCCGGCACCAGATCGACCAGCGCGCCCAGGACCTGCGCCCCCTTCAGCGCCCCGGCCCGGGCGAAGACGTCGGTCTGGTGGGTGAACTCCTCGCGGATCGAGTCCTCGTACATGCGACCCATCGTAGGGACCTATCCTCGGTCGGATGCGGGTGCGGCCGGCGACAGTCGAGGATTGCGAGGCGATCGGCCGCGGGATGAAGGTGGTGGTCGACGAGGGGAGCTGGCTGGCAACCGAGTCCAGGACCGGCGCCGAAGAGCTCGCGGTGCGGCACCGGCTGGCGATCGAGAACGGCGAACCGGTCCTCGTGCTGGAGGACGACGGCGAGGTGGTCGGCGCGCTGGGGCTGCGGCCGACCAGGGCGACCGGCGTGCTCGCACTGGGGATGTGGATCCTGCCCTCGCACCGCGGCCGCGGCGGCGGCCGGATGCTGGTCGACGCCGGTCTCACCGCCCGCCCCGCCGACGTCCACAAGATCGAGCTCGAGGTCTGGCCCGACAACGAGGCGGCGATCGGCCTCTACCGGGCGATGGGCTTCGAGCGCGAGGGCCTGCGCCGCGACCACTACCGCCGCCAGGACGGCTCCCTGCGCTCCGCCCTGATCATGGCCCGCCTCTTCGAGTGACCCGGGACGAGGGGCGTTCGCCCTTGGTCCGACATATGCGTCCTAACGGCGAACGCTAGGCCGGGAGCGCGGCCAGGGCTGCGGCGACGGCGGCGGCCGGGGTCTCGACTACCTCGATGCCCGGTGCGCCCTCCATCCGCTCGCGGCCGCTGAGGGTCCAGCTGCGCAGGGCGACCACGGTGCGGCCGATGGCGCGGGCGTGGCCGATCTCGCTCAGCGTCCCCCACTCGCCGCCGACCGCGATCACCACCTCGCCGGAGCTGACCACCGCCAGGTTCCGGGCGTGGCCGATCCCGGTCGCGATCACGCTGGTGCAGAAGGGGTTCGCTTCGCCGAGCTCGTGGCCGGGGAGGATCCCGATCGCCTCGCCGCCGGCCCTGGCCGCCCCGCGGCACGCCGCCTCCATCACCCCGGCGCGGCCGCCGCAGACCAGCACCACGCCCGCCGCGGCGAGGCCGCGGCCGACCGCTTCGGCCAGCTCCCAGGCCTCCGACCCCGGCTCGGCGCCGCCGGCCCCGATCACCGCCACCTGCCGAGCGCGCGCCGCGGGACCCCGCGCCCCGGCCTCACCCCCGGTCGCGCTCAAGCGGCCCGCCGCTCGGCGCCGGTCGCCGCCAGCATCGTCCCCATCAGCTCCAGGGCGCCGGCCTTGTGCAGTGGTTCGTTCAGGTTCCCGCACTTCGGGCTTTGAACGCACGAGGGGCAGCCGGACTCGCACGGGCACTCGGCGATCAGTCGCTCGGCGTCCCCGAGCAGCCGCTCGAACTGGTGGTAGCCGCGCTCGGCGATCCCGACCCCGCCGGGGTAGCCGTCGTAGATGAAGATCGTCGAGCGTCCGGTCTGGAAGTGGACGTTGGTCGAGAGGCCGCCGATGTCCCAGCGGTCGCACATCGCGATCAGCGGCAGCACCGCGATCTGCCCGTGCTCGGTCGCGTGCAGCGAGCCGAGCAGGGCGTCGCTCGGCAGCGCCCCGGAGAGCTGCGGCGGCAGCACGTACCAGAGGGCCTGGGTTACGAAGCTCTGCTCGGGCAGCTCGAGGGCGACGATGTCGATCGGCTCCTGCTCGGAGATCGAGACCCGCTGGAAGGCGATCACCTGCTCGGTCACCGAGACGTCGCCGAAGTTGAGCTCGACCCCCGCCACCTGGCGCTGCTCGCGGACCCGTTCGACGTAGATCTCGGTCTCCTTCTTCGGCCGCGTGTACCAGTCGCCGTCGAAGCGGGAGACGATCGCCCGCCGCTCCTCGACGTCGAGCCGCTCGACCTCGTAGGAGCGCCCGAGGTGCAGGTACACGGCGCCGGGGTGAACGGTGGTGAAGGCGCGTTCGGCCTCGACCAGCCCGAGCATCTCGCCCGAGTCGCGGTCGATCACCGCCACCGCGTCGGCCGAGGCCGAGCGCAGGGCGATCTTCGAGGCGACGAACTCGGCCCGCCGCGGCAGCAGCTTGGCGTTCGGCCCGCTGCCCATCCCGCGCAGCTCGCCGGCCGCGACCAATCGCTCCGCCCGCTCCCGCCACCCCTCGCCGAAGACCTCGTCGTCCTCGGGCCCGAGCGGCATCTCGTACGCCGCGGCGAGCAGGTGGCGGGCGGCGATCTGCTCGTTGCCGTGGTCGAGGATCGCCGCCTCGACCGGCCGCCCGAGGAACTCTTCGGGGTGGCGGCAGAAGAACTGGTCCAGGGCGTCCTGGCCGGCGACGTAGACCGCCAGCCCGCGCCGCCGCCGCCCGGCCCGCCCCCACATCTGCCGCAGGCTGGCGACGGTGCCGGGGAAGGTGACGCAGATCGCCGCGTCGAGCTCGCCGACGTCGATCCCCAGCTCGAGCGCGTCGGTCGCGACCACCGCCAGCAGCTCGCCGGCCGCCAGCCGCGCCTCGATCTCCCGCCGCTGCTGCGGCGTGTAGCCGCCGCGGTAGGGGGCGATCCGCTTCGCCAGCTCGCCCTTCCCCCGCCGTTCCAGGTTTTCGCCGGCGAAGCGCTGGATCAGCTCGATCCCGCGCCGGCTTTTGAGGAAGCAGATCGTCCGCACCCCCTGGGTCACCAGCTCGGCCAAGAGGTCCGCGGCCTCGCCCAGGGCCGAGCGCCGGGTGCCGCTGCGCTCGTCGATCAGCGGCGGGTTCCACATCGCCAGCTCGCGCCCGGCGCGCGGCGCGCCGTCGTCGTCGATCAGCTCGAACGGCGTCCCGACCAGCCGCTCGGCCAGCTCGACCGGGTTGGCGATCGTCGCCGAGGCGAGCAGGAAGCGCGGCTCGGCGCCGTAGGCGCGCGCCAGCCGCCGCAGCCGCCGCAGCACGTTGGCGACGTGGGAGCCGAAGACGCCGCGGTAGGTGTGGGCCTCGTCGACCACCACCCAGCGCAGGTTGGCCAGGAAGTCCCCCCATTTCTTGTGGTTGGGGAGGACGGCGACGTGCAGCATGTCCGGATTGGTGAGGACGAGGTTCGACTTGCGGCGGATCGCCGGCCGCTCCTCGCGCGGGGTGTCGCCGTCGTAGATCGCCTCGCGCAGTCCCGGCGGCCGCAGCTGCGCCAGCTTCCGCGCCTGGTCCTGGGCCAGCGCCTTGGTCGGGTAGAGGTAGAGCGCCCGCTGCTTCGGCTGCGCCGCGATCCCGTCCAGCACCGGCAGGTTGAAGGCGAGGCTCTTGCCGGAGGCGGTGCCGCTGGTGATCACCAGGTTGGAGCCGCGCGCCGCCTCGAAGGCGCGCAGCTGGTGCGTGTAGAGCGAAGAGATCCCGGCGCGCTCGAGGGCTTCGACCAGGCCCGGGTCGAGCTCCCCCGGCAGTGACACCGGCCGGGCCGAGCGGTCCGGCTCGGCGCTCTCGGCGACGATCCGGCCGTCGCGCCGGGCTGGGTCGATCGCGATCGCCCAGTCGCTGCCGAGCAGGCTCGCGCCGCGCTTAGCCATGCGCGATCAGCTCCATCATCTTCATCGCCTGCAGCGAGCTGCGGTCGTGGATCCGGAGGACGTCGGCGCCGGCCCGCAGCGCCAGCGTCACCGCCGCCACCGTCCCCCACTCGCGCCGGTCGGCGGGCCAGCGCTCCTCCCAGGAGCCGGCCAGGACCGCGCCGATGAAGTCCTTGCGCGAGAGCGAGACGTAGAGCGGCAGCTCCAGCGCCCGCAGCTCGCCCAGGCGCCGCATGATCTCGAGGTCCTGCTCGGGGCTGAGGTCGAAGTCGAGCCCGGGGTCGATCGCGATCTGCTCGCGGGCGACGCCGTGCGCGGCCGCCAGCTCGACCCGCGCCTCGAACCACGACAGCAGGTGCTCGACCAGGTCGTTGTAGGCGCGCCACTCGCGGTCGACCCGCGGCGCCCCCTCGATGTGCATCAGCACGTAGCCGCAGCCGCGCTCGCCGACCAGCTCGAACATCTCCTCCGAGCCGCCGGAGATGTCGTTGACGATCTCCGCCCCGGCGTCGAGCGCGGCGGCCGCGACCTCGACCGAGAAGGTGTCGGCCGAGACCGGCACCCCGGCCCGGGCGGCGAGGCCGGCCACCGCGGGCACCAGGGCCGCCGCCTCCTCCGCGGGCGGCACCGGCGGCCCGGCCTTGGCGGCGACGGCGCCGACGTCGAGCATCCCGAACCCCGCCGCGGCCAGCTCGAGGCCGTCCGCGATCGCCTGCTCGGGCGTGCCGGAGCGCGCCCCGGAGAACATCGAGTCGACGGTGACGTTGACGATCCCGGCCGCCAGCGGCGGGGTCAGGTCGAGCGTCCGATCGGCGAGTCGCCAGGCCACGCCGCTACGGTAGCGACCGCGGGCACCGCGCCCGCACCCCTGCCGATGGCACTCCGCGCTGTTTACACCGACCTCGACGGCACCCTGCTCGGGCGGGGCGCCTCGCTCTTCCGCGACGCCGAGGGCGGCTTCTCGCTGGCCCAGGCGCGGGCGATCGAGGCCTGCTTCCGGGCCGGGGTCGAGATCGTGATCATGTCCGGCCGCCGCGAGCCGCAGGTCCACGAGCTGGCGCGGATCATGGGCCAGACCTCCTACATCTACGAGGCCGGCTGCGCCTACTCGCTCGACGGCGAGACGACGCTCCTGACCGGGGCGATGGTGCCGAGCGAGGACGGCACGATCTACGAGCAGATCGAGGCCCGCGGCGTCCCCCGCCTGCTCTTCGACCACTTCCCCGAGCACCTCGAATACCACTCGCCCTGGCACCACGGCCGCGTCCTCTCCCACCTCTTTCGCGGCAAGGTCGACGTCGAGGCGGCCAACCGGCTGCTCGGCGAGAACGGCGCCGCGGACCTGCGGCTGCTCGACAACGGCGCGATCGGCACCCCGATGGCGGCGATCGAGGGCCGCACCCACGCCTACCACCTGGTCCCGCGCGAGGTCAGCAAGGGCGCCGCCGTCGCCGCCCATGCCCGCGCCCGCGGCTACGACCCGGAGCAGTGCATCGCGATCGGCGACTCGGTCGAGGACCTCGAGGTCTCGCCCGCGGTCGGCCGCTTCTTCGTCGTCGCCAACGGCCCCGAGCGCGACCCCGGACTGCGCTCGCAGCTGGCCCGCTGGGGCAACGTCACCGTCACCGAGGGCGCCAACGGCGACGGCTTCTACGAAGCGGTGGTCTCGACCTTGGTCGCCAGGGACTGAGGCGCCGCGGCGGCTGTGGCCGCCTCGCGCTCCTGCGCCAGCGCCCGCGCGCGCGGCCGGCGCACCCGCAGGTACTCGGCGCCGAAGTAGGAGCCCAGCACCAGCGCCGCCGCCAGCACCTGGGCGACCAGCCCCTCGACGGTCGGGAAGACCGCCAGCCAGAGCCCGACCCAGCCGGGGATCGCCAGCGGCACCGTCGTCGTCGGCAGCCAGCCGGCGAGCTGCATCTCCTGCACGCTCTCGCCGACCATCACGATCAGGACGACTCCCAGCATCACCCCGGTGAGGACCAGCATCCGCTTGTAGTGGAGCCTGCGGTGGGCGAGGAAGGTGAGGGCGCCGACCAGCAGAGTCAGCGCCAACCCGATCGCCGCCCCCTCGAGGACCACGCCGGAGCCATAGCCGAGCCGCAGGTTCTGGAGGAAGAGGACGACCTCGAAGCCCTCGCGGTAGACAGAGGTGATGCCGAGCACGAGGAAGCCGATCAGCGTTGCCCGGCGGCCGTCGATGCCGGCACCGTCGAGGATCTTCTTGCGCTGGCGGTTGCGGCTCTGGATCCAGCCCGTCCAGTAGACCTTGTGGAAGAACCAGTTCATGACGACCAGCAGGACGATCACCGCCAGGAGACCGGTGGCCGCCTGCACCGCGAGCCCGCCGGCGCCGAGCTGGCCGAGGACCCAGACCGCGGCGAACCAGGTGGCGACGGTGAGCGCGAAGCCGGCGCCGGCGCCGAGCGCGATCGGCCGCCGGTAGACCGCCGCGGCCCCCGCCATGCTGGCGGTCACGGCGGCGAGGACGAGGATCGTCTCGAGGCCCTCGCGGAAGACGAGCAGGCCGCTGTCGACCACCACCGCGCCGTGGCTGAGGTGCTGCGTGTCGGTCGGATCGGGGGTGCCGCCGTGGGCGCTGAGGGCGCTCCAGGCAAGCAGCGCGACCAGCGCGCCGCCCAGGTAAAGTGGCCAACGGTGGCGCATCGAGTCGAGAATCGCCGTCACGACCCCCGATGTTAGGGAACCCAGATTAGGGACGCCTAAGAAATAGAAGGAGCTGGCCTTGTCCGCGGAGACCGCGACCGTCGCAGAGCAGGAGTACCTGGAGATCATGTTCTGGATCGAGGAGGCGGGGCTGCCGATGACCGGCGCCAACATCGCCCGCGCGATGCAGCTCTCGCCGCCCACCGTGCACGAGATGGTAGGCCGCCTGATCAGTGACGGCTACGTCGAGCGCAACCCCGACAAATCGCTGACCTTCACCGAGTCCGGCCGCGAGCACGCCAGCTACATCGTGCGGCGGCACCGGATGATCGAGCGCTTCCTCACCGACGTCCTCGACATCCCCTGGGACGAGGTCCACGAGGAGGCCGAGCGGATCGAGCACGCGATGTCGCCGGTGCTGGAGGAGAAGATGCGCGCCGCGATCGGCGACGCCACAACCTGCCCGCACGGCCACCCGATCGTCGAGGGCATCCGCGAGCAGGGCTCGCTCTTGGCCGACGTCGAAGTCGGCGCCACCGTCGTCGTCCTGCGCTTCGAGAACGAGGCCGAGGAGCTGCTGCACTACCTGCGCCGCGCCGGCCTCGAGCCGGGCGTCGACGGCACGGTCGAGAGCTCCGACGAGAGCTCGGTCGTGATCGCCTCGGCCGACGGCAAGCACGAGGTCAGCCGCAGCGTCGCCGAGACCGTCTCGGTCCGCGCCGACCCCGCACCCCCGCCCCGCGCCGCGATCCCCGAGCAGCTGGTGCTGAGCAGCGACCGCTACGGCCGCTAGGCCGAGCCGTTCGTTTTTTCTACTCCATACGAGGGAGAAGAAACGAACGGTTAGGCGGAGGCGCCGGAGCGGACCCGCTCCAGGGCCGCGGCGATGCGGCGGACGCCCTCGGCGGCCTGGTCGGCCGGGACCGGGGCAAAGGAGAGGCGGAGGCTCGACTCGCCGCCCTCGATCATGAAATCGGGGCCGGCGACGAAGGAGACGCCCTCGCCTTTGGCCTCGGCCAGGAGCGCCACCGTGTCGGTGCCATCGGCGAGGTCGAGCCAGAGGAAGTAGCCGCCCTCGGGGACGACGAACCGGGCCTCGGGGATCTGCTCGGCTAGGGCCTCGACCAGCGCCTCGCAGCGAGCCTTCAGCTCGCCTTTGACGAACTCGATGTTGCGGTCCAGCTCGCCCGAGCGGCAGAGCTCGAGGACGATCGACTCGGCCAGCATGTTGGGCGAGATGTAGGTCTCGTTGGCGTGCTTTGCGAGCTTCGCGATCTCCTCCGCCGGCCCGGCGATGTAGCCGACGCGGACGCCGGGGCTGACCGTCTTCGAGAACGAGGAGGCGTGGAAGACGCGGCCGGCCTGGTCCATCGAGGCCATCGTCTCCAGCGGCTCGCCGGAAAACGGCAGCTCGCGGTAGGGGTCGTCCTCGAAGAGCCAGAAGTCGTGCTCGGCGGCGAGCTCCACCAGCCGCCGGCGCTTCTCCACCGAGAGCGTGCAGCCGGCCGGGTTGTGGGCGTTGGGGATGATGTGGGCGAGCTTGATCGGGCCCTCGGCGAGCGCCGCTTCCAGCGCCCCGAGGTCGACCCCGTCGGCCTTGAGCGGCACCGGCACCAGCTCGGCGCCGAGCTGCTTCAGCAAGAGCAGGGTGCGGTCGTAGGTCGGCTGCTCGACCACCACCCGGTCGCCCGGCGAGATCATCTGCGCGAACAGCATCGCGCCCGCCTCGAGCGAGCCGTTGGTGATCATCACCTGCGCCGGCTCGTAGTGGCCGTGGCGCTCGGCGACCCACTGGCAGAGGCCCGGGTGGCCGATCCCGACCCCGTAGGAGAGGGCGGTCTGCCAGTCGTCGGTGAGCGCCCGCGCCGACGCCTCCCGCACCTGCTCGTGGGGGAGGATGTCGGCGCTCGGGGCACCGCGCGCGAAGGAGATCATGCTGCCGGCCATTGCTTCGACATTAGCAATGCGATGGGATTTGCCGTGGGCTCGCCGCTACAGCGAGCGCAGGACCTCGGCAGCGATCGCCGCGGTCTCGGTCGGGCTTTCGCCGACCCGCACGCCCTTCGCCTCGAGCGCCTCTTTCTTCGCCGCCGCGGTGCCGGAGGAGCCGGAGATGATCGCCCCGGCGTGGCCCATCTGCTTGCCGGGCGGGGCGGTGAAGCCGGCGATGTAGGCGACCACCGGCTTGGTGACCTCGGCGGCGATGAACTCGGCGGCGCGCTCCTCGGCGTCGCCGCCGATCTCGCCGACCATCACGATCAGCTCGGTGTCCGGGTCGGCCTCGTAGAGCTTGAGGATGTCGATGAAGTCGGAGCCGACGATCGGGTCGCCGCCGATCCCGACGATCGAGGAGTTGCCGGTCCCGGCCTGCTTCAGCTCATTGCCGATCTGGTAGGTCAGCGTCCCCGACTTGGAGACGACGCCGATCGGGCCCGGGTCGAAGAACTGGGCGGGGATGATGCCGACGTTGGCCTTGCCGGGCGAGAGGACGCCGGGGCAGTTCGGGCCGATCAGCCGCACCCCCGCCTCCTTCGCCTTCCAGTAGGTGCTGAGCATGTCGAGGACGGGGATGCCCTCGGTGATCGCGATCACCGTCTCGACCCCCGACTCGATCGCCTCGTCGATCGCCGGCGCCGCGAAACGCGCCGGGACGAAGATCATCGAGGTGTTGGCGCCGGCCTCGCTGACCGCTTCGGCGATCGTGTCGAAGACCGGCGTGCCCTCGACGTCCTGGCCGCCCTTGCCGGGGGTGACGCCGGCTACGAGGTCGGTCCCGTAGGCCTTGTTGCGGAGGCCGTGGAAGGAGCCCTCGCGGCCGGTCAGGCCGGAGACCGCGAGCTTCGTGCTGCCGTCGACGATGATGCTCACGAGGCGCTCCCGGCGAGCTCGACGACGCGGCGGGCAGCGTCGAGCATCGTCTTCTCCTGGGTCAGGTTCGGCAGGTTCGCCTCGGCCAGGATCGCCAGCCCCTCCTGGGAGTTGGTGCCGTCGAGGCGGACCACCAGCGGCAGCTTCAGGCCGATCTGCGCGGAGGCGGTGATGATGCCCTTGGCGATCTCGTCGCAGCGGGTGATGCCGCCGAAGATGTTGAAGAGGATCGCGTCGACCTTCTCGTCGGCGGTGATCACCTCGAGCGCGTTGACGATCGCCTCGGCTTTGGAGCCGCCGCCGGCGTCGAGGAAGTTGGCCGGAGCGCCGCCCGCCTGGGCGACGACGTCGAGGGTCGACATGCAGAGCCCGGCGCCGTTGGCGAGGATGCCGACGTTGCCGTCGAGTTTGACGTAGGTGAGGCCCTTGTCCTTGGCCATCTGCTCGAGCGGGTCGTCGGCGGTGTCGGCGACCTCGGCCAGGTCCTCGTGGCGGAAGAGCGAGTTGCCGTCGATCGTCACCTTGGCGTCGAGGGCGACCACCTCGCGGTCGGCGGTGACGATCAGCGGGTTGACCTCGATCAGCGTCGCGTCCTCCTCGCGGGCGACCTCGGCCAGCTTCGCCAGCACGTCGGCGGCGGCGTCGAGGGCGTCCTCGGCGAGGCCGGCCTGGGCGACGATCGAGCGCGCCGCGGCGGCGTCGAAGTCCTTGGTCGGATCGATGTGGACCTTGGTCAGGTCGGCGGGGTTCTCGGCAGCGACCGCCTCGATGTCCATCCCGCCCTTGGCGGAGACCATCGCCAGCAGCTTCTTCTCGCCGCGGTCGAGGATGATCGAGGCGTAGTACTCCTCGGCGATGTCGGAGCCGCCCTCGACCCAGACCGAGTCGACCCGGAAGGGCCCCTCGCCGTGGGGGCCGACGATGTCCATGCCGATGATGTCGCCGGCGAACTGCTCGGCCTCGGCCCGGTCCTTGGCGATCTTGACGCCGCCGGCCTTGCCGCGGCCGCCGATCAGCACCTGGGCCTTGATCGCGCAGGGGTAGCCGATTCGCTCGGCGGCGGCGACGGCGTCGGCGACGTTGTCGGCGACCTCGCCGCTCGGCACGGCGATTCCGTGCTTGGCGAAGAGCTGCTTGCCCTGATATTCGAGGAGGTCCATGAGGCGGCGGGGGAAGTGCGGTCGCGGACCCTATCCGAGTCGGCTCGCCGGCCGCCGGCCGGTGAGGGGGAGCCCCTGCAAACGGGTGGATTGGCATAATGCCGCGCCCTATGGCACTGCCCAGCCTCAAAAGCATCGAGTGGGTCACGACCGACTGCTACGGCACCCTGATCGATTGGGAGAAAGGCATCGTCGAGGCCTGCAAGAAAGAGGCGGCCAAAGACGGCTTCTCCTTCGAGGAAGGCCCGTTCCTCGAGCGCTTCTTCGAAGTCCAGGCCGAAATCATGGCCGGCTCCTACGAGCTCTACGCCGAGGTGCTGCGCCGCACGATCGTCAAAGTCGCCGGCGAGCAGGGCTGGGAAATCGAGCCCTCGCGGGCCCAGTTCCTGCCCAACAGCGTCGCCTACTGGCTGCCCTTCCGCGAGGCCAACGCGGCGATGGACCGGCTCGGCAAGAAGTACAACATCGGCATCATCTCCAACATCGACGACAAACTGCTGGGGATCTCGCGCCGCCACCTGCGGACCGAACTCGACCTCGTCGTCACCGCCCAGCAGGTCCGCAGCTACAAGCCGGACCCCGTCCACTTCAAAGAGGGCGCCCGCCGGATCGGAGGCAAGAAAGGCTGGCTCCACATCGCCTCCGGCTACGCCTCCGACATCGCGCCGCTGCTGAAAATGAACGTGCCGGTGATCTGGGTCAACCGCCACAACGAGAAACTCGAGGGGCGCAAAGCGCCGGCGGCAACGGTCAAGACCTTCCGCGACGCGGCGAAAAAACTCGGCGCCAGTTGAGCGCCCGAGTCGTCTACCCCGTTTTCTAGCGTTCAAGGCGCAACTCCGGCGGCGGGAGCCGGTTTTGCCTTTTAGGTAGGCGCCGTTCCACCCATGCAGAAGTACGCGGACCCCAGCAACCATTCGGCCCCGCGCACCCTTGCGGTCGCGCGGCTGGTCCTTGCCGTCGCCCTGCTGGCGCTGCTGGCGGGCCTGGTGCTGCTGCTCGACAGCCGCGCCCAGGCGGCCGAAGTGCCAAAGGCCAACGCCAGCGCCGGGACGCGGCCCAGCTTCGTCGTCATCCAGACCGACGACGAGACGCTCGACCAGCTCTACGCCGCGATCACCCCGGCCGGCGGCGTGCCGGTGCAAGCGATGCCCTACACGCTCTCCGACATCGCCGAAAAAGGGGTCACGTTCGACCGCTACTACGACTCCTACCCGCTCTGCACGCCCTCCCGGGTCAGCCTCCTGACCGGGCGCTACTCGCACAACAACGGGGTCAAGGGCAACGTCCAACCGAACGGCGGCTTCACCGGCTTCAAAGGCCGCGCCGCTTACACCCACAACCTCGCCACCTGGCTGCAGGGCTCGGGCTACCGGACGATCCACGTCGGCAAGTTCCTCAACGGCTACGGCGACGCGCCCTACGACAACGGCACCGAAGTGCCACCGGGCTGGAGCGCCTGGCACACGGTCCTGAACGCCGACACCGACCACTATTTCTACGGCTACAAGCTCAATGACAACGGCTCGATCGACGGCCCCTTCGGCGACTCCGGCAGCTGGGAAACGCGCGAATACGGCGAACGCGACGATCCCGGCTGTCCGACCGCACCGGCCAATGGCCAGCCGTGCCTGTACGAGACCGACGTCTTCAACCGGATCGCCTGCGAAGAGCTGCTCGGGACCTCGGCCGAACAGCCCTTCTACCTGCAGGTCGACTACACCGCCCCGCACGGCGACTTCCGCCGCCCGGCCGGGCCGGAGCCGGCCACCCGCCACTACGGCAGCTTCGCCGGCGCCCCCTACCCGCACAGCCGCTCGCAGGGCTTCAACGAGGGCAACGTCAACGACAAGCCGCGCTTCATCCGCGAAGCGCCCTACCTGACGCCGACCGAAATCCACACCTACCGCGTCTACTACCAGAAGGGCCTCGAGGCGCTCCGCTCGGTCGACGAAGGGGTCCACGCGATCGTGCAGACGCTGGGCGCGCTGCACCGGCTGCGCAACACCTACATCCTCTTCACCTCCGACAACGGCTTCTTCTACGGCGAGCACCGGCTGACCGGCGGCAAGTTCCTCGCCTACGAGCCGTCGACCCACCTGCCGCTGCTGATCCGCGGGCCGGGGATCAAGCCGAACACCAGCACCGGCGAGCTGGCCTCGGTCACCGACATCGCGCCGACGATCCTCGAACTGGCCGGGGTGACGCCGGACAAGAGCATCGACGGCCGCTCCCTGGTGCCCTACTGGAAGGACACCGAACTGCGGACCCGGCGGGCGCTGCTCTACGAGTCCTTCGTCGAGACCGCCGACGTCAACGAAAACGGCGGCGCTCCCGAATACGAACCGGCGACCGGCCAGAGCGCCCGGGCCAGCGCCAGCCGCGCCCACCCGCTGCACCTCGCAGGCGAGCACCGCGGGGGCGGCCCCAGCGCCAACGCCTCGATCGTGGCGCCGCCGAAGGACTACGAGGGACTCCGCCTCGGCCCCTACAAGTACATCGAGTGGCCCGACGGCGAGAAAGAGCTCTACGACATCAACAAAGACCCCTACGAGCTCAACAACATCGTCCGCGACTCCAACTACTTCCCGATCCGCGCCTTCATGCACGCGCAGCTGATCCGGATGGAGACCTGCGTCGGCCGCAAATGCTCCGAACCCGCCCCGCCCTTCCCGCTGACCCGCGAGCAGCAGGAGAAGGTCAACAAGGAACGGCGCGAAGAAGAACGGCGCAAACAGAAGGAACGGGAAGAAAAGCAGCACCACAAAAAGGCGCCTAAACCGGGGCACTGAGGTGGTGGCAGTCGTGGGGGGGGGGGGGGGGGGGGG
>DASXOF010000171.1:0-26904 GCA_036494495.1 Solirubrobacterales bacterium
ACGAATTCCGGCGACCAGACGAGGCGGTGGACCTGGGCGACCGAGAGGTCGCCGATCAGCGCGTCCATCAGGCTGACGAAGAAGAAGAGGGTGCCGACGAAGAGCGTCACCCCGCTCGCCCAGTCCGGTTTGCCGGGCTCCAGCGACCACCAGCGCCAGGGCGGGGTGCGGAGGATGCCGTCGGGATCCTCGCCGCGGCGCGAGTTGGCGATCAGGAGCAGCGCGGCGTAGGCGCCGGTGGTGAAGAAGACGCCGCCGGTGAGGTAGACCGAGGCGGCCAGCCGCGGCCCGCCGACGTCGCCCTGCGCCAGGGCCGCCCCGAGCGCGAAGAGGCTGCCGCCGAGGACGAACGCGGTGGCGGAGACGGCGTTGATCGCGCGCAGCCGGGCCACGGCGGATCGGATCTACCTGACGCTGAAGGTCGCCGGGTCGGGGCCGACGCGCTGGCCGCGGTCGAGGCCGGCGATCGCCGCCATCTCGTCCTCGGAGAGCTCGAAGTCGAAGAGCTCGAAGTTCTCGCGGATCCGCGCCGGCGTCACCGACTTCGGGATCACGACGTGGCCGCGCTGGACGTGCCAGCGCAGGATCACCTGGGCTGGGGTGCGTTCGTGGTGGGCGGCGATCGTCGCGATCGCCGCCTCGCCGAGCGCGGCGCCCTGGGCGATCGGGCTCCAGGCCTCGGTGGCGACGCCATGCTCGGCGTGCCACTCGTAGAGCTCGGGCTGCTGCAGGTAGGGGTGGAGCTCGATCTGGTTGACGGTCGGCTGGTGGTCGGCCTCGCGCTGCAGCCGCTCCAGCTCCTCGACGCGGAAGTTGGAGACGCCGATCGAGCGCGCCCGGCCTTCGATCTTCAGCGCTTCGAAGGCGCGCCAGGTGTCCATGTAGAGGTCGGCGGAGGGCAGCGGCCAGTGGATCAGGTAGAGGTCCACCTGCTCGAGGCCGAGCGCTTCGAGGCTGCGGGCGCAGGCGTGCAGGGTCGAGTCGTGGCCCTGGTCGGAGTTCCAGAGCTTGGTGGTGACGAAGACCTCCTCGCGGGGGATGCCGCTGGCGGCGATCGCGGCACCGACCCCCTCCTCGTTGCCATACGCGGCGGCGGTGTCGATGTGGCGGTAGCCGGCCGCCAGCGCCTCCTCGACCGCCGCCTGGGTCTCGGCCGGCTGCACCTGGAAGACGCCGAAGCCGAGCTGCGGGATGGCGACGCCGTCGTGGAGCTCCACCTCGGGGACCGGGCTGGCGCCGGGCATCCCGTCAGCTGGTTGCGAGGCCGAGCGCGATCAGCGGGAAGGCGAGCATCAGCCCCATGAAGAGGCCGATCGCGGCGCCGGTCGCGAGGGTGCCGCTGCGCGAGCGGGCGCTGACGACGACGCTGATGAGGAAAATCACGGCGCCGAAGCCGGCGCCGATCCAGAAGACCGGAGGCATGGCGCCGAACCCTAGACGATCGGACGGTTCGATCGCAGCCACGGGACTCGGTCTCAGGTCCTGTCCGACCCGTGGTTATTAATGCCCTGCAGCAATCGGCCGATACGGGATGCAACTGGGGAGCAGATGAACGCAACGAGCGGCAAGAACAGCAAGCTGATCCTGGCGGCGATGATCTTCGCCGTCGCGATGACCTTCATCGATCAGACGATCGTCGCGATCGCGATCCCGACGATCCAGGAAGACGTCCACCTCTCCTCGACCGGGGTGCAGTGGATCATCAACGGCTACCTGCTGGCGCTCTCGGCGCTGTTCGCCTTCGGCGGCCGCCTCGCCGACATCGCCGGCCACCGCAAGATGGTGGTGATCGGCGTGATCGTCTTCGCCGTCGCCTCGGCCCTCTGCGGCGCCACCCCGACCGGCTCCGGCGCCGAGGCCTGGCTGATCGTCTTCCGGATCATCCAGGGCGCCGGTGCGGCGATCATGTTCCCCGCGGCGCTGGCGATCGTCCTCGACTCCTTCCCCGTCGCCGAACGCGGGCGGGCGATGGCGATCTTCTTCGCCGTCGCCGGCGGCCTCACCTCGGTCGGCCCGATCGCCGGCGGCTACCTGACCGAGTGGACCTGGCGGGCGATCTTCTGGGTCAACATCCCGGTCGCGATCATCGCCCTCTTCCTCACCTGGAAAGCGCAGCCCGACGACACCAAGCACCCGGCCAAGCTCGACTACCGCGGCACCGTGCTGGTCTCCGGCGGCATGGGCCTGCTGGTGCTGGGCCTGCAGCAGTCGGCGGTCTGGGGCTGGGGCGACGTCAAGACCTGGGCCGCGATCGTGATCGGCGTCGCGGTCCTCGCCTACTTCGTCAGCTACCAGCTGCGGATCGAGAACCCGCTGCTGCGGCTGCGGATCTTCGAGAACCGCGCCTTCGCGGTCGACTGCGTGATCCTCTTCCTGCTGATGATCCCGTTCGTGCCGCTGTTCTTCTTCGCCAGCGAGTACGCGCAGATCTCGCTCGGCGAATCGGCCGCGGAAACCGGGCTCTACCTGCTGATCTTCTTCGCCGGCTTCGCCACCGCCTCGCAGTGGGGCGGCAAGATGCTCGACCAGGTCGGCGCCCGCCGGCCGATCGTGCTCGGCTGCGCCGTGGCCGCGGTCGGCTTCTACCTCTGGGGCGAATCGCTCGACAACCTCTCGGTCAGCGAACAGTGGTACTACATCGTCATCGCCGGGGCCGGGGTCGGGCTGATCCTCTCCCCCGCCAACACCGATGCCTTGAACCGGGTGGCGCGCAGCCGCTACGGCGAGGCGACCGGGATCACCCAGACGGTCCGCAACTTCGGCTCGAGCCTCGGCCTCGCCGTCCTCGGCTCGATCCTGATCCTCGAAAACAAGTCGCACATCGAGAGCTCGGTCACCAATCTCGGCGTCGACAAGGAAAAAGCCGACGCCGTCGCCAACTGCGTCTCCAAGGGCGAAGCGGCCTGCCAGGAAGTCGGCCACGCGCTCGGCGACAAAGCCGGCAAGGTCTTCGGGATCGTCCCGGAAGCCTTCGCCGCCTCGACCCAGACGGTCTTCTACTGCTTTGCCGGCGTGATGGCGGTCGCCTTCTTCGTCGCCCTCAAGTTCATGCCGGCCGGCAAAGTCACCGAACCGCCGGCCGAGGACGAGGTCGACAAGACCCCGGCCGGAGCCGTCTAGGAGGGATCGCCGCGAGGCGATAGGTTGCGGCGGTGAAGCGGCTTCGCTCGCTTGCCGTTGGGCTCCTCGCCGCGGCGCTCGTCGTCCTCCTCAGCGCCGCCACGGCGGTCGCAGCCGCGCCGGGGGAAGCGGTCAAGCCCTCCGGCGTCCTCAACCAGAAGACCGGCGAACCGGGCGAGGCGGCGGCCGAGAAGCTGGCGAAGAAGTACGTGCCGATCGTGATGCTGCGGGAAGAGAAGGACCCGCCCTGCGAAACCTCGGCCGAGCAGTACCAGCCGACCAGCGTCGACGTGATGCTCGGCAACCCGACGGTGGTGCTGCAGCGCTACGACGAAAAGACCGAACAGCTGGAAGACGTAAAACGGGCGCCGACGGTGGAAGACGTCGCCGGACTGAAGGGCGACTACTACCTCAACCTCAACGGCACGGCGCTCGGCGACACCTGCGTCTACGCCCGTGACTTCGCCCAGCTGCTGCTGGAAGAAAAGGCGCCGGCGATCACCTACGCCCACATCGCCCGCCAGCCGAACCACGAAGGGTTCGCCCTGCAGTACTGGTTCTTCTGGTACTTCAACCAGTTCAACGACCTCCACGAGGGCGACTGGGAGGGGATGCAGCTCGCCTTCGAAAGCAACACCGCGGCGGAGGCGCTGAAGGAAGAACCGGGTGAAGTGATCGTCTTCCAGCACGCCGGCGGCGAGCGCACCCAGTGGGACGAATCGAAGCTGCAGAGGGAAGGGAACCATCCCGTCGTATACCCGGCGGCGGGCTCGCACGCGACCTTCTACGACTCCGCCGTCTACGTCCAGAACGGCCAGAACGGCTCCGGGGTCGGCTGCGACAACACCACCGAACCGCTGCGCGAACTGATGCTGCGGCCCGTCCTGCTGCCCGAAGCGGCGCCGGAAACGGGGCCCTTCGCCTGGCTCAGCTACAAGGGCCGCTGGGGCGAACGCGAAAAGAGCTTCAACAACGGGCCGACCGGGCCGGCGACGAAGACGGTCTGGCACGAACCGTTCTCGTGGATGGAAAAGCAGCGCTCGACCAGCCCGCGGCTGCCCGGCGGCTCGATCGTCGGCCCCCAGGTCACGGGCGCCTTCTGCGGTGCCGTCGCCACCGCCTCCGACCTGATCAACCAGGACATCAAGTCGCCGGGGGCGGCGGTGATCACGCTCGTCGTCGTCGCGGTCGTCCTGCTGCTCCTGATCGGGATCACCAAGTGGTGGCCGGTCGACCTGAAGCGCCTGCGCAAAAAGCGCGCCTTCGGCCAGCTGGTGCGGGCGGCGCGCCAGCTCTACGGGCGCAACTTCCTCGTCCTGGTGCCGATCGGGCTGGCCGCGCTGCCAATCATCGGTGGCATCACCCTGCTCGGGCAGACGCTGGCCAACCGCAACTCGGGCGAGGGCGGCCTGCGGCTGACGATCGCCGACATCCTCGAATTCATCGGCCGCCCGGTCGCCTCGGCGCTGGTTGCGGCGGCGGTGATCGTCTTCGTCCGCTCCCTGGTCGAGACCCGGCGCGGCGGCTTCGTCGAGTCCTGGCGCGGCGTCGGCCGCCGCTTCTGGCGCGTGGTCGGCGGCCAGATCATGGCGACCCTGGGAGTGACCCTGCTGGCGATCAGCGTCATCGGCTTCCCCTGGGCGGTCTGGAAGTACTTCGGCTGGCAGTTCGTCCAGCAGCAGATCCTCTTCGAGGACAAGCCGCTGCGGGCCGCCTTCCGCGACAGCTCCGAACTGGTCCGCGGCCACTGGTGGCGCACGGTCCGCGTCGCGGGCTTCTTCTGGCTGGTCAGCATCATCGCCGGCCCCGTGGTCGGCTTCGCCCTGATCTTCCTCAACTTCTCACTGCTCTGGATCAACCTGATCGGCTCGCTGGTCTTCGCGCTGATAATTCCGTTCGTGACTTTGGGGCACACGTTGCTCTATTTCGATCTGCAGGAGAGGGCGGCGACGGAGAGAGTGAAACCGCGCCGGTCTTGGCGGATCTGGCGGCCGCGGCAGTTTGGGCGGGTGGTGGCGCGGCCGCCGCGGGCGGCTGCGAGCGGGACCACCTAGGGACCTGGGTATTGCAGAGGAGGGTCGCCGGGGCGCCCTCTGAAAACGCTCCGCCTTCGGCTCCGCTGGAGTGTTTTCAGAGGACACCCCGACGCCCCTCCACGGACACGTATAGGCCACGCCCCCCTCTTGCTTGAGCTGATTAGGTGTAGTTCCTAAGCACGTTGTTCATCCGGGCCTCCTTGGAGGCTGGCGGTGTCTAAAGCCCCAGCACCAAGGAGAGGACCCGGATGAAGCTTCACGCTAATGCCAAGCTCGGCCCCAAGGGGCGGCTCGTGATCTGCCGCCGCGTTATTGAGGAACGGTGGTCGCTCACGGAGGCGGCCGAGGCCGCCGGAGTGAGCGAGCGCACCGCCGGCAAGTGGGTGCGCCGCTACCGGGCCCAGGGAGAGGATGGCCTCCTCGACCGCAGCTCCGCTCCGCGTCGAGTCCACAACGCCACCCCAGCGGAGAGGGTCGAGACGATCGCCGCCCTGCGCCGCCTGCGGCTGACCGGCCCCGAGATCGCCGAGACCCTCGAGATGGCCACCTCGACCGTCTCCGCCGTGCTGAAGCGAATCGGGCTAGGCAAGCTGAGCCGCCTCGAGCCGCCCGAACCGGTCCGTCGCTACGAGCGGCGCCGCCCGGGGGAGCTGATCCATATCGACGTCAAGAAGCTCGGTCGGATCGAGGGCGGAGCCGGGCACCGATTCCTGAGCCGCCAGGCAAAGCGCAACCGCGAATACCGCGACGCCAAGGGCGCGTATCGCAAGAGCGTCGGCTGGGAGCGCGTCCACGTCTGCGTCGATGACGCCACCCGCCTTGCCTACGTCGAGGTCCTGCCCGACGAGAAGGCGAAGACGGCGATCGGCTTCCTGCGCCGCGCCCTCGCCTTCTACCGCTCCCACGGCGTCACCGTCGAGCGGGTGATGACCGACAACGGCCCCGCCTACGTCTCGATCGCCCACGCATTGGCCTGCCGCTCGCTCGGCGTCAGGCACATCCGCACCCGCTCCTACCGCCCGCAGACCAACGGCAAGGCCGAGCGCTTCATCCGCACGATGCTCGCCGAGTGGGCCTACGCGGCGGTATATGGAAGCTCAAGCGAGAGGGCAGCTGCCCTCACCGGTTGGCTCGAGCGCTACAACTACCACCGACGACACGGCGCCCTCGGCCACCAGCCGCCGATTCAGCGGCTACGGGAGCTCGGCTGGAACAACGTGGCTGGGTTCTACAATTAGGGACGGGCGCTGGCGACTGACGGTGGGATCTGGCCGGCGAGCGTCCGTCCCTTGTCAGCTAAGAGCAAAGATGGGGTGACCACCTTTGTCCGTCTCGGTTTCGTTGGGCGAGTGTCGGCGTCTCCTCTGAAAACACTCCAGCGAGCGGAGCGAGCGTTTTCAGAGGGGATGCCGGCGATCGCCCCCGCCCAACCCTGATCCCTCGTGGGCTACGCCCGTCGCGGAAACTTCGAGAAATCGGGCTTGCGCTTTTCCTTGTACGCCTCCCGCCCCTCCCGCGCCTCGTCGCTCGCGTAGAACAACAAGTTCGCGTCATGCGCCAACTGCTGGATCCCGGCGTAGCCGTCCTCGTGGGCGTTGAAGCTCGCCTTGACCAGCCGCAGCGCGAAGGGCGAGAGCCGCAGCATCTCGCGGCACCACTGGACGGTCTCGGCTTCCAGCTCGGCCAGCGGCACGACGGTGTTGACGAGGCCCATCCGCAGCGCTTCCTCGGCGTCGTACTGGCGGGTCAGCATCCAGAACTCCTTGGCCTTCTTCGGGCCGACCAGGTCGCGCAGCAGCGAGGCGCCGAAGCCGCCGTCCCAGGAGCCGACGCGGGGGCCGGTCTGGCCGAAGCGGGCGTTGTCGGCGGCGATCGTCAGGTCGCAGCAGACGTGGAGGACGTGGCCCCCGCCGACCGCGTAGCCGGCGACCATCGCGACGATCGGCTTCGGCAGGCGGCGCATCTGCACCTGCAGGTCGGTGACGTGGAAGCGGCCGACGCCGCCCTCCTCGGAGAGGTAGCCGGTGTCGCCGCGGACGTTCTGGTCGCCGCCGGAGCAGAAGGCGAGCTCGCCCTCGCCGGTGAGGACGATCGCGCCGACCTCGTGGTCCTCGCGGGCGTCCTCGAGGGCGTGCGAGATCTCGACCAGGGTCTGGGGGCGGAAGGCGTTGCGGACCTCTGGCCGGGCGATCGTGATCTTGGCGATCCCGTCGCCGCTCAGCTCGTAGCGGATGTCGTCGAACTCGCCCGGGCCCGGCCGCCACTCGACCGGAGCGCGGAGGTCGCTCTCTGCGCCGTCGCTCACGGCGGCTGACACTAACGCCCGCGGGCGCCGGTAGGTTTTCCGACGTGAAAGCGCTCGCCTTCAGCGACCTGCACCGCGACCTCGACCAGGGCGCGAAGCTGGTCGAGATGTCGGCCGACGCGGACGTCGTGATCGGCGCCGGCGACTTCGCCTCGATCCACGAGGGCCTGGAGGAAACGATCGGGGCGCTGCGGGCGATCGAAAGGCCAACGGTGCTGGTTCCCGGCAACAACGAGACCGCCGACGCCCTGCGCGCCGCGGCGGCCGGCTGGGACGCCGCGACCGTCCTCCACGGCGAGGGGATGACGATCGCCGGGACCGAGTTCTTCGGCCTCGGCGCCGGCGTCCCGACCACTCCCTGGGAGTGGAGCTTCGACCTCTCAGACGAGGAGGCGGCGGCGATGATCGAGCCCTGCCCGGAGGGCGCCGTGCTGGTCCTCCACTCGCCGCCGAAGGGTCACTGCGACGGCCCCGGCGAGGGCTTCGGCAGCCCGGCGCTGCTGGCGGCGATCGAAGCGAAGCGGCCGCAGGTGGCCGTCTTCGGCCACATCCACGAGGACTGGGGCTGCAGCAGCGAGGTCGGGAGCACGCCGCTTCACAACCTCGGGCCGCGCGGCACCTGGCTCGACCTCTAGGGCGGATCGTGGAGAGCGCTTCGGCCCCCAGCAGCGAAGGTCCGAAGCGCGCGGGGCTCGTCCTGGCGACGCTGATCGGCGTCGCCGGGGTCGCCAACCTCAACCTCTCGGTCGCCAACGTCGCCCTGCCGGACATCGGCAAGGCGTTCGACGCCGGCCAGACCGGGGTCGACCTGGTCGCCGTCGGCTACTCGCTCGGGCTGGCCGCCTCGGTGCTCTATCTCGGCGCGGTCGGCGACCGCTACGGGCGCAAGCAGATGCTGGTCCTCGGCATGGCGCTCTCGATCCCCGCCTCGATCCTGGCGGCCGTGGCGCCCTCGATCGAGGTCCTGTTCGCGGCCCGCGTGTTCGGCGGGATCGCCGCCGGGATGGCCTACCCGACGACGCTGGCGCTGATCACCGCGCTCTGGTCCGGAGCGGCGCGGACGCGGTCGATCGCGCTCTGGTCGGCGATCGGCGGCGGCATCTCGGCGCTCGGCCCGCTGCTCGCCGGCGCCCTGCTGGAAGGCTTCGACTGGTCGTCGGTGTTCATCGTCACCGCTCCCCTCGCAGCGATCGCGATGGTGCTGGCCTGGAAACTGGTCCCGGCGCACGTCAACGAGACCACCGATGCGGTCGACCACTTCGGCGGCGTGCTCTCGATCGCGATGGTCGCGGCGCTGGTGCTGGCGATCAACCTGGCGCCCGAACCGGGCAAAGGGAAGGTTGCGATCGGGCTCGGAATCGTCGCCCTGGCGGCGGCGGGCGCCTTCGTACTGCGGCAGCGGCGCGCCGCCTCGCCGCTCTACGACCTCCAGATCGCCGCCCGGCGGACGTTCTGGGTCGCGGCGCTGGCCGGGATCATCGTCTTCGGCTCACTGATGGGGGCGATGTTCATCGGCCAGCAGTTCGTGCAGAACGTGCTCGGCTACTCGACCCTCGAAGCCGGGCTGACGATCCTGCCCGGCGCGCTGGGGATGGTCGTCGTCGCTCCCCGCTCGGCGAAACTGGTCGAGAGCCACGGCTGCCGCTTCACGCTGCTGCTGGGGTACGTCTTCTGCCTCGCCGCCTTCCTCGTCATGCTCGTCCTCTGGGACGAGGGCGCGAGCTATCTCGTCGTCGGCCTCGGCTACCTGCTGATGGGTATCGGCGTCGGCTTTGCCGGCACCCCGGCCTCGCGCTCGCTGACCGGCTCGGTGCCGGTGAAGCGGGCCGGGATGGCCTCCGGCACCGCGGACCTGCAGCGCGACCTCGGCGGCGCGATCCTGCAGTCGATCTTCGGCGCCCTGCTGACCGCCGGCTACGCCGCCAGCTTCTCGAACTCGATCTCCTCCTCACCGCACGGCAGCGAAGTCAGCGAAAAGGTCCAGAACGAGCTGACGAAGTCCTTCTCGAGCGCCGCCGAGACCGCCAAGCAGTACCCCGAATACGCCCATCAGATCGTCGCCGCGGCCCAGCAGTCGTTCCTCGACGGCGGCGACTGGACCTACGCCGCCGGCGCGATCGCGGTGGTGATCGGCGCCGCGATCGTCTTCTTCCTTTTCCCCAAGCACGACGGCGAACTGGCGCTGCTGCAGCGCTACCACGCCGAAGACGCTCAGCCGTCCTAGCTCAGCCGGGGCGCCTTTGTTCGGCTATGTCGAACAAAGGCGCCCCACGCCGCCCTCTAGGATCGAACGGTGGCGAGCGGGGAGAAAAGCGTCGCCGGGGACGAGGGCGGTGCCGCCTTCGAAAGCTCCGCCGGCCGCTGGCTGCTCGCGGTCTCGGTCGCCGGCTCCGGGATGGCCTTCCTCGACGGCACCGTCGTCAACGTCGCCCTCCCCGACATCGGCCGCGACCTCGGCGCCACCACCGGCTCGCTGCAGTGGATCCTCAACGGCTACCTGCTGACCCTGGCCTCGCTGATCCTGCTCGGCGGCTCGCTCGGCGACCGCTACGGGCGGCGGCGGGTCTTCGTCATCGGCGTCGGCGTCTTCACCGCCTCCTCGCTGCTCTGCGCGGTGGCGCCGAACACGGAGACGCTGATCGGCGCCCGGCTGCTGCAGGGGATCGGCGGCGCGCTGCTCACCCCCGGCAGCCTGGCGATCATCGAGGCCAGCTTCCGGCCGGGCGATCGGGCGCGGGCGATCGGCGCCTGGTCGGGGCTCGGCGGCGTCGCCACCGCCTTCGGGCCGCTGCTCGGCGGCTGGCTGATCGGGGCGATCTCCTGGCGGGCGATCTTCCTCATCAACCTGCCGATCGGGATCTTCGTCGCCTGGGCGGCGACCCGCCACGTGCCCGAGACCCGCGATCCGATGGCGAGCGGCCGCATCGATGCCGCCGGCGCCGCGCTGGCGGCGCTCGGGCTCGCCGGCAGCACCTACGCGTTGATCGAAGCGCCGGAAATGAAGACGCCGGCGCTGGTCTGGGGCGCCGCCGTGATCGGAGTTGCGTCGCTGGTCTCCTTCTTCGTCGTCGAGCGCCGGGTCGCCAACCCGATGCTGCCGCTGGAGATCTTCCGCTCGCGCCAGTTCAGCGCCGCCAACGGCGTCACCTTCGTCGTCTACGCGGCGCTCGGCGGCTTCTTCTTCCTGCTCGTCGCCTTCCTGCAGATCTCGCTCGGCTACTCGCCGATCGCCGCCGGCGCCGCCTCGTTGCCGGTGACGCTGCTGATGCTCGCCTTCTCAGCCCGGGCCGGGGCGCTGGCGCAGCGGATCGGGCCGCGGCTGCCGCTGACCATCGGGCCGCTGATCGTCGCCGCCGGGCTGCTGCTCATGACCCAGCTCGACGAAGGCTCGAGCTACCTGACCGGAGTGCTGCCGGGGGTCGTCGTGTTCGGGGTCGGCCTGACCCTGGTGGTCGCCCCGGTCACCGCGACGGTCCTCGCCGCCGCCGACAGCCGCCACTCGGGGATCGCCTCGGGCGTCAACAACGCCGTCGCCCGGGTCGCCAGCCTGCTCGCGGTCGCGGTCCTGCCGCTGGTCGCCGGGATCACCGGCGACGACTTCTACGACCCCGCCAAGATGACCAGCGGCTTCCACATGGCGATGTTCGTCTGTGCGGCGCTGGCGGCGATCGGCGGCGCGCTCGCCTGGTTCACGATCTCCTCCGAGGTCCTCCACGCCGAGGCCGAGCCCGGTGGCGACACCCCCGAGCGGCTCGGCGAGGACTACTCGTGCGGGATCAACGGGCCGCCGCTGCGGCCGGGGCGCGAGGCCGATTGCGACGCCCCGCCAGACGGCGCTATTCCGCGGCGAACCGTCGCGCGAGCTCGCTGAACGGCTCGAGCGCCTCGGGGTTGGCGAGCGACCCCTTGCTGACGACCGCGTCGGGGTCGCCGCCCATCAGGATCCGTTTGACCGGCACCTCGACGACCTTGCCGGAGAGCGTCCGCGGCACCGCGGCGATCTCGAAGGCGGCGTCGGGGACGTGGCGGGGGCTGCAGCGCTCGCGCACCGCCCGCGCCAGCCGCTTGGTCAGCTCCTCGTCGAGCTCGGCCCCCTCGCGGAGGACGACGAAGAGCGCGATCCAGCCGTCGGTCCCCTCGCGGGGGAGGTCGACGACGAGCGCGTCGAGCACCTCGGGGACGGTGTCGAGGGCGCGGTAGATCTCGGCGGTGCCGATGCGGATGCCGCCGCGGTTGATCGTCGAGTCCGAGCGGCCGTAGATGATCGCGGTGCCGCGCTCGGTCAGTTCGATCCAGTCGCCGTGGCGCCAGGTGCCGGGGAACATCTCGAAATAGGCCTCGCGGTAGCGCGAGCCGCCGGGGTCGTTCCAGAAGAAGATCGGCATCGAGGGCATCGGCTCGGTGACGACCAGCTCGCCGACCTCGCCCGTGACCGGGTAGCCGTCCGGGTCGAAGGCGGCGAGGGCGACGCCGAGAAGCGGCGCCTGCAGCTCGCCGCGGTAGACCGGCAGCGTCGGGATGCCGCCGACGAAGGAGGTGCAGACGTCGGTGCCGCCCGAGGTCGAGAACAGCCAGAGGCGCTCGCCGAGGTGCTCGTAGAGCCAGTCGAAGCCCTCGGGCGCGAGCGGCGAACCGGTCGAGCCGAGGGCGCGGATCGCGAGCTCGCGACCTTCCTCGGGCACCACGCCGGCCTTGATCGAGGCGCTGACGAAGGCCGCCGAGGTGCCGAGGACGGTGACCCCGGCTTCCTCGGCGAGGTCCCAGAGGCGGCCGAGGTCCGGGTAGCCCGGGTTGCCGTCGAAGAGGACGATCGGCGCCTCGGTCAGGAGGCCGGCGACGACGATGTTCCACATCATCCAGCCGGTCGTGGTGAACCAGAAGAAGCGGTCGCCGGCCTGGAGGTCGTGCTGCAGGCGCATCGCCTTCAGATGCTCGAGCAGGATCCCGCCCTGGCTCTGGACGATCGCCTTCGGCAGCCCGGTGGTGCCGGAGGAGTAGAGGACCCAGAGCGGCGCCGAGAAGGGGACGCGGCTGAAGGGGAGCTCCTCGGTGCCCGGGGCGCCGGCGCCGAGCTCCTCCCAGGCGATCGAATCCTCGAGCCCGCCCTCGGCACCGAGGTAGCGGACCAGCACCGTGTGCTCGACCGAGGGCATCTGCGCCCGCAGCCTCTCCACCGTCTCGATCCGGGCAAAGTCCTTGCCGCCGTAGCGGTAGCCGTCGACCCCGATCAGCACCTTCGGCTCGATCTGGGCGAAGCGGTCGGTGACGGAGTCGGCGCCGAAGTCCGGTGAGGCCGAGGACCAGACGGCCCCGAGCGAGGCGGTGGCGAGGAAGGCGACGACGGTCTCGGCGACGTTCGGCATGTAGGCGACGACGCGGTCTCCCTCCCCGACCCCGAGCGCCCGCAGGCCGGCGGCGACGCGGGCGACCTCCGAGCGCAGCTCGCCCCAGGTGAGCCGTTCGAGCGGACGCAGCTCCGAGGCGGCGAGGATCGCCACCTCCTCGTCCGCGTGGCCGCGAAAGACGTGCTCGGCATAGTTCAGGCGAGCGCCCGGGAACCACTCGGCGCCCGGCATCCCGCGAGTGGCGAGGACCCGCTCGGGCGGCTCGTCGGAGATCACCTCGAAGTAGTCCCAGATCGCCCGCCAGAAGTCCTCGAGGTTGTCGATCGACCAGCGCCAGAGCTCGTGGTAGCCGTCGGTCCCGACGCCGCGCTCGGTCGCCAGCCAGCGGCGGAAGCGGGTCAGCTCGGCACGCTCGACTTCCTCGGCGCTGGGCTCCCAGATCGGTGCGGTATCGGCGGCGCTCATCGTCACCGGCCGGGCCGGCGCGGCGATTCTACGACCCGCCTACCATCAGGGCATGGCAATGTCGGGAAGCGCCCAGCGGCTGAGCGTGCGGGTGGGGGTTGGGTTGAGCCCGCTGGCGCCGGGACCGCCGGACCCGGCGTTCTGGGAGATGGTCGAAGTGCTTGAGGAGGTCGGCTGCGACTCGCTCTGGCTCAACGACTCGCCGGGGCGGCTCGGCAGCCTGGCGCCGCTGACGACGCTGGCGGCGGTGGCGGCGCGGACCGAGCGGCTGAAGCTGGGGACGAACGTGCTGGTGCTGCCGCATCGTCACCCGGTGGTATTGGCGCGCGAGCTGGCGACCCTCGACGTGCTCTCCGCCGGCCGCCTGCTGCCCGCCGGCGGGCTCGGGGTCGACCTGCCGCGGGAGCTCCAGGCGACCGGCATGGTCAAGGCCGATCGGGGGCCGCGGGTGGAGGAGTCGGTGCGGGTGATCAAGCAGCTGTGGGGCGGCGAGCCGGTCACCCACCAGGGCCGCTTCTGGTCGTTCAGCGACGTCGTCCTCTCCCCCACCCCGACGCGGCCGCGGCTGGAGCTCTGGCTCGGCGGCCGGGCGCCGGCGGCGCTGCGACGGATCGGCCGCGTCGCCGACGGCTGGCTCGCCTCCTTCGCCGGGCCCGAGCAGGTCGAGGAGGGGATCGCGACGATCCGCGCCGCGGCAGCCGAAGCGGGACGCTCGATCGACGAGGACCACTACGGGGCGACGATCTTCAGCGCCCCCGAGGACGAGGAGCTGCCGCCCCCCGGAGACCTCCTGCTCGACCGGCTCCGCCCCGGGCTCGAGCGCCGCGACCACGTCGCCGTCGGCGCCGCCGAGACGCGGCAGCTGCTCGAGCGCTTCCTCGCCGTCGGAGCCACCAAGTTCGTCCTCAACCCCCTCACCCGCGACCCGAGCGGGTGGCTGCGCGAGCTCTATCCGACCGCGATCCAGCCGCTGGAGAAGGCTGGGCTCAGCGCGCCGGCAGCAGCTGGCTGAGCGCGGCGAAGGTCGCGGCGCCGCGGGCGAAGCCGCCGGCCAGATCCCGGATCAGCTGCGCCCGCCGGCTCGCGACCCGGTCGACCAGCTTCAGGTGCTCGGTCTGCGGCCGCGGCGCTGCGGCTGCGGGCGCTTCCGAGGCTTCGGCCGCCGGAGCGTCGGCGCCGGCGAACGCGCCGGTCGGCCCCGTCGCCGCCCCCGCCAGGCAGGCTTGGACTCCTGCGGCGATCAGCTGGGCGCGGAGTTCGGACCCTTCCGGGTTGGGGTGGAGGTTGTCGGGTTCGAGCAGGCTCGGGTTCTGGTTGACCGTGGTCGCCCAGTCCGGCGTCTGGGTGCCGGGGCGCGAGGCGGCGAATTCGTGCACGGTCCGGTTCTTGCCGCGATTGTTGACCCCGTTCACGGTGTAGCCGTGGATCGTCGGCACGACCATGCAGCGGTCGCCGACCTCGGCCGCGACCTTCTCCAGGTTTTCGGCCAGAATCTCGGGATAGGCGGGGTTGTCGTTGGTCCCCGCGTCGAAGACGATCACCGAGTCCGACGGGGAATAGCTTTCTTGGAAGAGGTCGAAGATCTGGTAGCTGTTGGAGCCGCCGACAGCGTCGATCGTCAACGGCACCCCCGGCAGCAGGGCCTGCAGGTGGGGCGAGGTCAGTTCCTCGAGGCTGTCACCGACGACGAGGACGCCGCCGTCCCCTTCCATCGCCCGCGCCCCGGGCGCCAACGTCAGGAAGACGGCGACCGTCACCGCCAGGGCGACCCCCACCGAGCTGCGCAGCCATCTCATCGCCCGCTTTGTAGCGCACCCGGCCGGCGGGCCCGGCTGGCGCCGCTGCTCGCCGCGGCGATTGCGCTGGCCCTGGCGCTCCCCGGCTGCGGCAGCCAGGCCCCGGCGGCGCCGCAGCCGACCGACGCGACCACGGCCGGCGCGACCGAATCGACCCCCGGCGGGATTGCCGAATCCGCTTCGCGCGGCAAGCCCGCCAGCCCCTCCCCGGCCTGCTCCTCGCACCTGACCGGCTTCCTCGACCAGCTCGAGCACCTGCGCCGCAGCCTGGTGGTCGGGGTCAGCTACGAACAGTACGTCTCCGAACTGGGCACGGTCCGCAGGTCCTACGAGCAGGTCCCGGTCGGCAAGCTCGACCTCGCCTGCGTCTCCGGCCCCGCCAACAGCGCCGAGCAATCCTTCGACACCTACCTCGCCGCCGCCAACACCTGGGGCGACTGCGTCTCGGAAGCCGGCTGCGAAACCAGCGCCCTGGAACCGAAGCTCAGGCGCAGGTGGCAGCTCGCGGCGCAGTTCCTAGCGGAGGCAAAGGAAGCGCTTCAGTCTGGCTGACCAGGACTTGTCTTCCCACTCTTCAAGCAACCTCCGCGCTCCCTCCGCGTCGTCGTACTTGCCCTTCCGATCGCCCTGGAAGTGGATGTGCGCCGTGGTCTCGTCGAGAGGCACGTCCCACGGCGGAGGGTCAGGCTGGACCGGCAGCCAGGAGTGGGGATCTCTTGCGCTTCGCGAATCCGACATAGCTCAAAGCCCTCCGACAACAATCAATATACAGAGAGAAACGGCGATCGAGAGCAGACCACACAGAAACAAGCGGCCCGCCCACTCGATGACCGCCGCCGCTTCGTCTTCCCGCCGATTCATGAGCTGAATCAGGACCAAGAACCCGCGGGTGGTCCTGAGATGGACACGCCAAAGATCGGGCTCGCGAATCAGGCGGTCCGTGGTGTATTCCGCGATCTCCTTGATCGAAATGTCGGACGCCGGCTGCGGGAGATTGGCGCCTCGAAGGGCAGCGACGAACGCGCCGACCAGCAACATCGTCCCCAGTAACAACGCCACCGCCGCCGAGCTTCGCGCCACCCCGTCGAGCTCCTTCAGGATCGATCCGGCGCTCGCACCGGCCAGCGTGATGACCGCGGCGGAGAAGCCGGCGAGCTGGCCGCCTCGGGCTCGCAACGAATGCATTCGGCCACGCAACTCGTCGAGCAGCGATTCCGCTCGGCTGAGATACCAGGCGACGGCCTCGGGGTTGGGCGCCGGTTTTTTGGGAGGGGGCGACGCGGGCACTCAGTTGAAAGCCCGCGCCGCCGGTGGGCTCGCCCCGTCCCGGCGGCCCCGCTCCCATGCAGCCGCCGGAAATCGCGGCGTGTTTCGTCTCGAAGCGACTAACCGATCAGGCCATCCCGCGGGCGATCACGACCCGCTGGATCTCGTTGGTGCCCTCGTAGATCTGGGTGATCTTGGCGTCGCGCATCATCCGCTCGACCGGGTACTCGTTGACGTAGCCGTAGCCGCCGAGCACCTGGACCGCCTCGACCGTCACCCTCATCGCGTTGTCGGAGGCGAAGAGCTTGGCCATCGAGCTGTAGGCGGGGAGCTCGGCAGGGCGCGGGTCCTTGTCGGCGAGCGAGCAGGCTTTGTAGAGCAGCTCGCGGGCGGCGGCGGTGCCGGTCTGCATGTCGGCGAGCTTGAACTGGATCCCCTGCAGGTTGTTGATCGGCTTGCCGAAGGCGACCCGCTCTTTGGCGTAGGAGTTGGCGTAGTCGGTCGCGCCCTGGGCGATCCCGACCGCCTGCGCGGCGGCGCCGAGGCGGGTGCGCTCGAGCGTGCCGAGGGCGACGGAGAGACCCTTGCCCTCCTCGCCGATCAGGTTCTCGGCCGGGACGCGGACGTCGGTGAAGGAGGGCGAGCCGGTCGGGCTGCCCTTGATCCCGAGCTTGTGCTCGAGCGCGCCGGGGTCGAAGCCCTCCGCGTCCTTGGGGACGACGAAGCAGGAGGTGCGCCGGTTCTCGCGGTCGGTGGTGGCGAAGACGACGTAGAAGTCGGCGACCGTGGCGTTGGTGATCCAGGCCTTCTGGCCGTTGATCACCCATTCGTCGCCGTCCTTCACGGCCTGGGTGCGCATCGCCGCCGGGTCCGAGCCGGCCTCGGGCTCCGACAGGCAGAAGGCCGGCGACCACTCGCCGGAGGCGCACTTCGGCAGCCACTTCTGCTTCTGCTCCTCGGAGCCGAACAGCTGAATCGGCAGCGTCCCCAGCTCCTGCACCATCAGGATCAGGGCCGAGGAGGCGCAGGCCTTGGCGATCTCCTCGACTGCCATCTGCAGCACCAGGGTGCCGGTGCCGGTGCCGCCGTAGGCCTCGGCGAAGGGCAGCCCGAGGACGTCGTGGGAGGCGAGCAGCTCGCGCACGTCCCAGGGGTACTCGGCCTTGCGGTCGATCTCGGCGGCGCGGGGGGCGATCTTCTCCTGCGCCAGCCGGCGAACCATGTCGCGCAGGTCGAGCGCCTCGCGCGGGATCTCGTACGGGGTGGGGACTTCGGTGGTGACGGTCATCGCTCTCGGCTCCGGCTCCTCGGGGATCAATGCGGTGGGTGGATAGTAGGAATACCACGCATTTGCCCTTCCGCGGCCGTCCCTATCGTGGCCGCCTGTGGACATCGCCTTAGCTCTCGCCGCGGCACTCATGTTCGCGCTCGGGACCGTGCTGCAGCAGCGGGCGGGTCTGGAAGAGCCGGCCAGCGGGCCGAGCTCGGGCCTCCTGATCCAGATGGCGCGGCGGCCGGTGTGGCTGGCCGGGATCGCCGCCGACGCCCTCGGCTTCGGCTGCCAGGCCGCCGCCCTCGGCTTCGGGCGGCTGGCGGTGGTGCAGCCGCTGCTGATCGCGAGCCTCGTCTTCGCCCTGCCGCTGGGGGCGCGGCTGACGGGTCAGCGAGTGCGACCGATCGACTTCGGCGCGGCGCTCCTGGTGACCGCAGCGCTGGTCGCCTTCCTGACGATCGCCGACCCCTCCGGCGGCCGCGCCGACGCGCCGCTCGGCCAGTGGCTGGTCGCCGGTGCTGCCTGCCTCGCGGCCTGCGTGCCGCTCTTCCTGCTCGGACAGCGCGGGCCGGCGCCCCGGCGCGCCGCCTTCCTCGGGGTCGCGACCGGGATCCTCTTCGCCCTCTCGGCGGCGCTGACCAAGGCGGTCGTCGACGAGCTCGACGACGGCGTCCTGACGATCTTCACCACCTGGCACCTCTACGCGCTGGCGGTCGTCGGCTACGCCTCGATGACGCTGAACCAGCTGGCGCTCAACACCGGCGCCCTCGCCCCGGCGGTCGCGACCAGCATGGCCTTCGACCCGATCGCCAGCGTCGTCCTCGGCGTCACCCTGTTCCAGGAGTCGCTCGACACCGGCGCCGCCGACCTCCTCGCCACCCTGGCGGCGCTCCTCGCCGCCGGCGCCGGGATGGCGATCCTCGCCCGCCAGCAACAGCAACCGCCGGGGCCGCAATCCGTCCAGCCCGGCGGTTCCGCCCCGGCCGTTTCCTAGGATCGGCATCGCATGAGCACTGGGGAGAACGTGCAGGAGCCGGGTGCCCCGGAGGCGCGCGAGTTCCAGGAGGAGACCCGCGCCCACCGGCTTGCCAAGCTCGAGGCCCTGCGCCGGCGCGGCATCGACCCCTACCCGGTCCGCTTCGACCGCGACTCGAGCGCGGCGGCGATCCACGAGGAGTTCGACGGCCTCGCTGCCGGCAATGACAGCGGCCGGGTGGTGCGGATCGCCGGCCGCATCCTCGGCGAGCGCCGCCACGGCAGCCTCGACTTCGCCGACCTGCGCGACGAGACCGGCCAGATCCAGCTGCTGGTCAGCGCCGACGCGGTCGGCTCCGACGAGCTGCACGACTTCTCCGACCTCGACCTCGGCGACTGGGTCGGGGTCGAGGGCGCCGTCGTCGCCTCCGACAAGGGCGAGCTCTCGGTGCGGGTGGCGAAGTTCGAGCTGCTCGCGAAGAGCCTGCGGGCGCTGCCCGACATCCGTCACGGCGTCACCGACCCCGAGACCCGCTACCGCCAGCGCTACCTCGACCTGATCCTCGACGAGCCCTCGCGGCGGGTCTTCGCGATCCGCTCCGCGGTGATCACGGCGACCCGCCGGACGCTGCTCGACCGCGGCTTCCGCGAGGTCGAGACGCCGGTCCTGCTCGACCAGGCCGGCGGCGCCGCGGCGAAGCCGTTCATCATCCACCACAACGCGCTCGACATCGACATGACGCTGCGGATCGCGCTCGAGCTGAACCTCAAGCGGCTGATCGTCGGCGGCATGAACCGGGTCTTCGAGATCGGCCGCGTCTTCCGCAACGAGGGGCTCGACACCC
Organism: Solirubrobacterales bacterium; assembly: GCA_036494495.1. Classification (GTDB taxonomy): domain Bacteria; phylum Actinomycetota; class Thermoleophilia; order Solirubrobacterales; family 70-9; genus VAYN01. The sequence continues at coordinate 19,427 of DASXOF010000171.1, forward strand.
GCCACAACCCCGAGTTCACGCTGCTCGAGGCCTACCAGGCGTTCGGCGACTACCACGACATGATGGACCTGACCGAGGCGATCGTCGAGGCGGCGTGCCTCGAGGCGATCGGGACGACGGTGGTGCGGATCGGCGACCGCGAGGTCGACCTGAAACCGCCCTGGCGGCGAGCGACGATGGCCGAGCTGATCGAGGAGAACGCCGGGGTCGCGATGCATCCATCGATGCCGGTGGCCGAGGCACGGAAGATCGCCGACGGGCGCGGCGTCGCCTACCTCGACGTCTGGGGCGCGGGGAAAATCATGGCCGAGGTCTACGACGACAGCTCCGAGCACCTGCTGGTCGAGCCCACCTTCGTCATCGACCACCCGCGCGAAGTCTCGCCCCTGGCCCGCGCCCACCGCGACGACCCGGAGCTGACCGAGCGCTTCGAGCTGGTGGTCGCCGGCCGCGAGCTCGCCAACGCCTACAGCGAGCTCAACGACCCGGTCGACCAGGCCGAACGGTTCCAGACCGAGGCCGACCTGCAGGCCGGCGGCGACGAAGAGGGCGAACCCGTCGACGAGGACTACGTCAAAGCCCTCGAGTACGGCCTCCCACCCACCGGCGGCCTCGGCATCGGCCTGGACCGCCTGGTCATGCTGATCTCCGGCGCCGAAGCCATCCGCGACGTAATCCTCTTCCCCACCCTCCGTCCCGAGGGGAATGAGGATCGGGATGGGATTGGAATCGGGAATCCCTCCACAGCAATCTCCCAGGGGGCGCCGTCAGCCGCGGATCTCGCAACCCCCGGGGCGAGCGCCGGCAGGACCCCCGAACGTTTTGCGACTGAGGAGAACGGCGCTGCGGGCGACAGCGGCAATTCGCCCATCGACGACAGGTCGAGTGAGGGGGTCCTGCCGGCGCTCGCCCCGGGGGTCCCAATCACCCGCCGCCCGCGAAGCCTCCACTACCTCGCCTGGTCCTCCGTCCTCGTCGCCATCTTCAGCCTGCTCCCCACCGCCACCTCCATCCGCTTCTCCCTCGGCCACCTCTCCTTCGTCCACAGCGGCGGCCGCTCCGCCGGCCTGATCCTCTCGGTCGCCATCGGCCTCGGCATCATCGGCGCCGCCCGCGGCCTCAGCCGCGGCAAGCGCCGCGCCTGGGGAATCGCGGTGGCGCTGTTCGCCCTGGCCGCGGTCGTCCACCTGGTCCACGGCCCGGACCCGATCTCGGTCCTGCTCTCGGCGGCGATGGTGCTGGCGCTGATCTGGTTCCGCACCGACTTCCGCGCCACGGGCGACCCCGGCTCGCTGACCCAGGCGATCGTCTTCGTCCCCGTCTACCTGCTCTTCGTCCTCGTCTTCACCTCGATCACCCTGTTCGCCGAGCGCGCTCACATCACCCCTGACCTGAGCTTCTGGGGCAACGTCGAAACCGCCTACCTCGGCCTGATCGGGCTCGACGGGCCCTACGCCTTCCACCGCAACGTCTTCCACGACTTCTTCGAAACGTCGCTGCTGGTGATCGGCATCCTCGGCCTGCTGACGCTGCTCTACCTGGTCTTCCGCACCTTCGTCCAGGCCGAGCCGCCGACCCCCGAGCGGCGCCACCACGCCGAGCAGATCGTCCGTCGCTGGGGAGACGACACCCTCGACTACTTCGCCCTGCGCCGCGACAAGAACTACTTCTTCTCCGCCGACGGCCAATCGCTGATCGCCTACCTCTACGTGCGGGGGACGGCGATGGTCGCCGCCGACCCGATCGGGCCGCCGAGCTGCGAGGAGCGGGTGCTCGACGAGTTCCTCGCCTTCTGCGCCGAGCGCGGCTGGCGGGTCGCCTTCTTCGCCGTGCGCGAGGCCGACGCCGAGATCTACCGGGCGCGCGGCATGCACGTGATCTACCTCGGCGACGAGGCGATCCTGCGCTGCGACAGCTTCAGCCTCGAGGGGCCGGAGCGCAAGGCGGTGCGGGCCGCGGTGAAGCACGTCGAAAAAGGCCACGCCTTCGAGCTGATGGCGGAGAGCGAGGCGAGCCCGGAGCTGATCGCCGAGCTGAACGAGATCAGCGAGGAATGGCGCAAAGGCGCCCCCGAGCGGGGCTTCACGATGGAGCTGGGCGAGGACGTCGAGGGCCAGAGCGCCGAGTTCGTGCTGGCGATCGCCCGCGCCCGCGACGGCGGCCGAGTCGAGGGCTTCCTCCGCTTCGTCCCCGTCTACGGCGACGAACCGGGCTACTCGCTCGACCTGATGCGCCGCCGCCCCGACTCCGCCAACGGGATGACCGAGTTCCTGATCGCCAAAGCGGCGCTGGCGCTCGGCGCCCGCGGCTTCAAGCGCCTCTCGCTCAACTTCGCCGCCTGGGGCCGGCTGCTCGACTCGGCCGAGGACGCCGGCCTCAGCGGCCGCCTGCAGCGGCTGATGGCGAAGGGCCTCAATCCCTTCTTCCAGATCCAGAGCCTGCGCGACTTCAACCAGAAGTTCGGCCCCGAATGGGTGCCGCGCTCGGTGGTGATCGACGACGCCTCCGACCTGCCGCGGATCGCGATGCTCTACGCCAGCGTCGAGGGCTTCCTCGACGTGCCGCTCCTCAGCCGCGCCCTCGAACCCCCGATCCGTCAACGGGTCGAAGCCGAGCGCGACACCACGGCAGCCGGCGCCGAGGCCTAGAGCCTCGATTCCACGATCAGCTCCACGGCCCAGCCAACGCTGGCCGCTCAGCCGCGATTGGTCACCGGCGCCCCGACGCAAAGTCCGCAATTTGGCGCATTTTCGCGCGCCTTCAGGCACGAAAGGGGGAGAAAGATGCGCATTCGGCGGCTGCAGATGGAATGTTTTGCTGCAGATCGGCCAAGCGGTAGGGGAGAACCGAATAGTGGGGTCTCGGCAGGGTGAGGAGGAGCAGGCGTCCGTGCCCGCGGCGGCGCGCAAGCGCGCCGCGATCGAGACCTACTCGCGGCACGAGGCCGCCCTGCGACGGACCGCGCGACGCTTCTCGCTCTGCGAGGACGACGCCGAGGACGCGCTGCAGCGGGCGCTCGAGATCCTCCTCCGCAAGGCGCCGAGCGAGGACCCCCGCGACCTCGTCCGCTGGACCCAGACGGTGGTCCGCCACGAGGCACAGGCGGTGCGCCGCGAGCGCGAGCGCATCCTCAGCGGCCCCGCCGCCGCAACGCCCGAGCCCGGGCGAGAGGACTGGACCGCGCTGCTCCCGTCCGACGCGCTCGGCCCGGCCGAGCGGGCCGAGCGCTCCGAAGCGGTCGCCCGCACCCGCGAGGCGCTGCAGTCGCTGAAGCCGCAGGAGCTGCGGGCGCTGACCCTGCTCGCCGAGGGCTACTCATACGCCGAGATCGGCGAGATCACGGGCTTCTCCAAGACGAAGATCAATCGCTGCCTGGCCGAGGGACGGGAGCGCTTCCGCCGTTTCCTCGCCGGCAGCGCCGCCGGGCGCCGCTGCACCGAGCTGGCGCCGCTGATCTCCGCCTTCTGCGACGACGAGGCGGGGGCCGGGGAGACGACTGCGGTGCGCGAGCACCTGCGCGCCTGTGCCCACTGCCGGGCGACCCTGCGCGCCTACCGGGCGGCTCCGAGGGCCGCTGCGGCGCTGGCCCCGACCCTGCCGCTCGGGCGCTCGCTGCTCGACCGCGCCCACGACGCGGTGGTCGGCCTGGCCGCCCGCTTCGGCCCCGGCGGCGACTCGACGGTGAGCGGGGTGGCGAGCGCCGGTGGCAGCCGCGGCGCCGGGGTCGCGGCGCTGGCCAAGATCGCCGCGCTCTGCGTCGGCACCGCAGGCGGCGCCGCCTGCGTCGCCACCGGCGTGGTGCCGACCCCGCTCGAGCCGCAGCGCCAACAGGTGCAGGCGGCGCACGTGGTCAAGCCGCTCGACGGCGCCGCGAAGCGCCAGTGGGCGATGGACACGAGCGTCGAATACGAAACCGAAGCGCCGCTCGAAGCCGAGCCGGAACCGGAGCCGCAGCCAGTGCACGAATCCAAGCCGCAGCCCGCGGCCGGAGCGCACCAATCCGAACCGCCGCCGGAACCCGAACCGGAAGCGAGCAGCGGCGCGATCGAATACGAAGAACCCGCAGCGCCGGTCGCGAGCAGCGAAAGCTCCTCCTACTCGTCTTCATCGTCCTCGTCGGGCGGCGGCGACCCCGCCGGGGAGTTCGGCCCGTGAGGCGGCTGGCGATGCCGCTGCTGGCCGCGCTCCTGGCGCTCGCCTCGCTGCCGTCCGCGGCCAACGCCGACCTCGGCGGGCTCCACCTCGACGGCCCGGCCGGGGCCTGGCGCGCGAGCAACTCCTTCTTCGCCGAATGGGAAGAGGTGACCGACGATCCGATCGGCTACCGCTTCGTCAACGTGCCCTGGGCCCCGCCGTTCGAATGGCAGCAGGGGCCGAGCACCAGGATGGAGCTCCAGATCCCGGTCCCTCCCGGCGCCAGCGTCCCTCCCACCGGCGAATACCTGGTCGAGATGTGGCTCTGGAGCAACGGCGCCAACAACCCGCCGGGCCCTTCGTCCTACTTGACGCTGCACTACGACGTCACCCCTCCCGGCCCGCCGCTGCTGAGCGCGTCCGCAGACTGGATCGACCCGCGCGGCACGACCACGGTCGCGATCGACCGTCCCAACCCGCTCCCGGCCTCGGGCATTCGCGGCTACGCCGTCGCCGCCGACGGCACCGCCGGCGCTTCGCCCTGCGCCACGCCGGGGCACTGCACCGACGCCGACCTCGATCAGCCCGGCGGCGCCGGGCGCCACGAATTCACGGTCGGCCCGTTCCCGGAAGGAATCACCTACGTAAACGTGGTTGCGGTCTCCGCCACCGGTTTCAGCTCGCCGGTCGCCTCGATCCCGGTCCGCGTCGACGGCTCGCCGCCCGCGGTCCGCTTCGACGGCCTGCCGGCCGGCTGGGTCGATCACCCCGTCGGGATCCGCGCGGTCGCCGAGGACCGCTTCTCGGGCATGAGCCCCGCCGGCCCGGGCGGCCCGTTCACGGCGCTCTCGATCGACGGCGGCGTGCCGAGCCTGACCCTCGGCGGCGAAGCGAAGGCAACGGTGAGCGGCGAGGGTGCGCACGAGATCACCGCCTGGGCTCGCGACCGGCTCGGCAACGCGGCCGGGCCCGAGCGGTCTCCGGCGGCGACGGTCCGGATCGACGAAACGCCGCCGCAGGTCAGCTTCTCCCCTGCGCAGCGCCACGACGATCCGGAGCTGATCGAGGTCTCGGTCCTCGACGAGCTGTCCGGCGCCAGCCCCGACCGCGGCTCGATCGAGCTGCGACCGGCCGGGACGACCCGGCCCTTCGAGCGGCTGCCGACGGAGGTCGTCGGCGACGGGCTGCAGGCCCGCTGGAGCTCCGACGACTATCCGGCAGGGAACTACGAGTTCCGCGCAACCGGCTTCGACGTCGCCGGCAACTCGGCGCGCTCCGATCGCCGCGCCGGCGGCCCGGCGATGGTCCTCCGCAACCCGATCAAGGTCCCGACCACGCTCGAGTCCGGCTTCGGCGGCGCCGAGCTGATCTGGCAGCGTTGCCACCGGGTCGACGGCAACCGCCGCAGCTGCGAGCCCGAAACGATCACCGACTTCGAGTCGCGGCCCGCCGTCTGGACCGTCCCCTACGGGCGCTCACTGCGCTTCGGCGGCGTCCTCCGCACCAGCGCCGGGGCACCGCTCGCGGGGCTGCCGGTCGAAATCGTCGAGACCTTCGGCGCCGGTGCCGAGGCGGCGGTGCGCCGGACCACGGTGACCAGCCGCGCCAACGGTCGCTTCGACTCCCGCCTCGCCCCCGGCCCCTCGCGCCGGGTCGAGGCCTACTTCCCGGGCACCCACACCCTCACCCGCGCCAGCGGCCGCTCGGCAACGATGGCGGTCCGCGCCGGCATCCGCTTCCGCGCCTCGACCAGGGCCGCCCGGATCGGCGGCAAGCCGGTCATCTTCAGCGGCCGTCTGCTCGCAGGCGAAGCGACCGTGCCCCGCACCGGCCGCCCGATCCAGCTCCAGTTCCGCCTCCCCGGCCGAGCCTGGAGCGAATTCCGCACCGTGCAGACCGACCACGACGGCCGCTTCCGCTACCCCTACGCGTTCACCGACGACGACAGCCGCGGCATCCGCTTCCAGTTCCGCGCCGTCTCGCCGGAGCAGTCGGGCTGGCCGTACCGGCCCGCCGCCTCGGCACCGGTGACGGTCACCGGGTACTGAACGACGAACGCCCCGGCGGGGGCCGGGGCGTTCGCTGCTGCGGAGGCGCTTCGGACTAGCGGAGCGCTGCGAACTGGTCGGTGACGGTGCTGACCAGATCCTGGGCGCGGGTGGCCTGGTCGTCGATCGCGGCGCGGACGCGGCGCTCGGCGGTGCTGCGGCTGCTCTTCAGCGTCGACTCGACCGTGCGCTGGCGACGGCGGGCCTCACGCTCGACCCGGGTGCGGGTCTTGCGGGCCTCGGTGGTCGCTTTGCGGCGGGCGCTGGTGCCGCGGCGCTCGGTCCGCTTCAGGGTTTTGCGGAGCTGGCTGCGGTAGCCCTTGAGCTGTTTCCCGGCGCTGCTGCGAGCGGTCCAGGGCTCGACCAGCTCGCCGACCCGGTCACCGACCGAGAGGACGACGCCGACGGGAATGTCGACCGCGGACTCGGCGACGGTCTGGACCTGGCTCTTCTGCGCCGCCGCGGTCTTGGCGGCCGCGCGCTTGCCAGCCTCGGCGCTGGCGGAAGCCGATTTCTTCGCTTCGGTGGTGGCCCGTTTTGCCTGGGCTTTCTGTTTGCTGCGGTCTTTGCTGTTCTGCGTTGCCATCAGGTGTAAATCCCCTTCGATTATTCGGTAGACGCCTCCAGGCGTCCGAGTGTAGCGAACATACGTTCCACGAACACACGTTCCTACACGGGTGGGCGGGGTGGTTACGTTTGGCGGAGGTGGCGGCGCCGAGTCGGCCCTAGATGCGCGGAGGGAGCGCCGCGGGGTCTCCCCCCTCTGCTGGGTTGCTCGCCTGGATCGCTTGGCGGCCGGTCCGAGCTCGAGCGCCGGTGCGAGCAAGGGGACGCCGCTTTCGGGGGGAGACCCCGCGTCGCTCTTCACTCTCGGATCGAACTCCCACAGACGTCCCCAGGGTTCGGAGCGCCCACCCCCCGAGGTGGGGAGCTTCAGGCGAGCGCCGGGGGTTCGGGACGCGCTCCGGTCTGCCGCGATTCGTTGAGGTTGCCTTTTCAGGCGCTATGCGCCTGAAAAGGCAACCTCACGAATTCGAGCCGCAGAGCCCCCGGGCGCGAGTCGATGCGTCTGCGATTTGCCGCCTATATGGCGGGAAATCGCAGACGCGTGGAATCGAGGTTGCCTTTCGACCCAGGCGAGCCCGGGCTGGGGTCGAGGACTCGGAGCGCGCTGGCAATACAACCCCGCCCCAAGGTGAGCCAGCTCCAAGACAAGCGGGGGCTGCCCGAACTTCGGAGCCGTGGCGTTGGCGGGGATAGGGGGTCACCCTCCCGCAGCGGCGTCCTCTTGCTCGC
>DASXOF010000172.1:0-5603 GCA_036494495.1 Solirubrobacterales bacterium
AGGGCGAGCGACGCAAATTCCCGGGAGGGACAACCGACATCCCCTCCCCGCACCGCCCGAGTCAGTCGACAATCAGGATCGCCGCAACGATGACGCCGACCGTCACCACCACCCAGCGCAGGACTTCGTCGGGAATCCGGCGGCCATACCGCGAGCCGAGCTGGGCGCCGGCGATCGAGCCCGCCGCGACCAGCCCGGCGGCGCCGAAGGCGACGTGGGCGAAGACCACGAACAGCAGCGCGGCGACGCCGTTGGCGGTCCCGACCATCAGGTTCTTGGCGCCGTTCAGGCGCTGCAGCCGCTCCGGCACCAGCAGCCGCAGCGAGGCCAGCAGGATCACCCCGGCGGCGGCGCCGAAGTAGCCGCCGTAGACCCCGGCTGAGAAGGCGATGACGGCGAGGGCGACGGCGCGGGTCCGCGGCGGCACCTGGTGCAGGTGGGGGCTCGGCTGGGCCACCAGCAGGGCGCAGGCGAGCAGGATCAGGACCGGGACGATCGCGTCGAAGACCGAGCTCGGCAGGACCAGCAGCAGGGTGCCGCCGACGATCGCGCCGCTGCCGCCGGCGATGGCCAGCAGCGCCGCCCGCCGCTCCTGCCCGCGCAGCTCTTCGCGGTAGCCCCAAACGGCGCTGAAGTTGCCGAAGCAGAGGCCGACGGTGTTGGAGACGTTGGCGGTGACCGGCGCGAAGCCGACCGCGAGCAGGGTCGGGAAGGTGATCAGCGAGCCGGAGCCGACGATCGCGTTGATCGCCCCGGCCGCCAGCGCCGCGGCGAGGACGGCGAGCGCGTCAAGCGGGGACATCGAGCGGGGCGGCGGGGAGCATCGGCCGCACTCGTATATCAGCGCCGGGCCGCAGCTCCCTCTCCGCCCACCGCCCAGATCGCGACCGCCGGCGGTGCCAGCAGCGCCGCCAGGGAGGCGATCTCGGCGACGCCGTCGGCGGTGCCGAAACCCTCGAGATGGCTGGCGTGGAAGGCCAGGTGGACGCAGGCGCTGAGCAGGAAGGCGGCGCAGGCGGCGCGGACCAGGGTCCGCTCCAGCGACCAGGCCGCCCAGCCGAACAGCAGCGCGAAGCCGAGGTAGAGGCCGCCGACGTCGCTGACCAGGTGCTCGTTGTAGGGCGGCAGCAGCTCGACCCAGTGGGCGAAGAAGGGGAAGTCGTCGTAGAAGGTGCGCGGCGCGAAGGCCGCCAGCGCGCCGAGCGTCAGCGCGTAGGCGCAGAGCAGCGCCAGCATCCCCCGCGCCAGGTTTCCCCTTGCCTCGCTCACGCGGCCGAATCGTCGCCGCGGGCGCCCGGGCAGCGGCGGCGGCGAGGATCTTGCACGGTTCCTTGCGTGGCTCAAGGGACGGCGACGGGCGCACGAGCGTTGACCCATGCGCCCGATCCGGGGATTCGGCGCAGCAGCGGTCATAGCCATCGTCCTCGCTGCGCCAGCCGGTGCCCAGGCGGCACCGGCGAGCACCGCCGCCTTGCAGTCGGCACTGCAGTCCCTGCACCTCTACAGCGGCTACGTCGACGGCGTCCGCGGTCCGCTGACGCGGGGCGCGGTGGTCGCCTTCCAGCGCCGGCGCGGCATCGCGGTCGACGGCGTCGCCGGGCCGCAGACCCGCCGCGCGCTCGGCTGGCGCGGCCGGCCCGGGCTCGGCAGCCGGGTGATGGAGCAGGGCGACAAGGGCTGGGACGTGGCGGCGCTGCAGTTCCTGCTGCAGCGGGCGGGCCACGGCCCCGGCCGCGCCGACGGCGTCTTCGGGCCGCTCACCCGGGCGGCGGTGATGCGCGCCCAGGAAGCGGACGGGATCGGCGTCGACGGGATCGCGGGGCCGGAGACGATCACCTCCCTTCGGGGCGGTGGCGGTGGCGGGCCGACGCCGGTCTCGACCTCGCCCGAAGGCCCGGTCCGCTTCCTGCGCCCGGTGCCGGGGCCGATCGGCGACCCCTTCGGCGCGCCGCGCAACGGCTACACCCATACCGGCGTCGACTTCCCCGAGCCCGAAGGGACCCCGGTCCACGCCGCCGGGGTCGGCACCACGATCTCCGCCGAATACAACTACGGCGGCTACGGCAACCTGGTGGTGGTCCAGCACCGCCTCGGCTACACCAGCTGGTACGCCCACCTCTCCTCGATCGCGACCGCGGTCGGCCAGGCGGTCGAAGGCGGCACGCTGATCGGCTACGTCGGCTCGACCGGCGACGCGACCGGCCCCCACCTCCACTTCGAGGTGCGCCACTACGACACCCCGATCAACCCGGTGCCGCTGCTGCTCGAAACCGTCGCCCGCCCGCAGCTCGAGCCCGCCGCCGGCGCGGCCACCCCCCGGCTCGAGTGCCGCGGCCGCCAGCGCGGGCCCCGCCACGCCCCGCGCGGCGCCGACTGGATCGCCCGCGAACGCCTCTGCCCGAACGGGTAGAACTGGATCGGTGCCGAGCCCCTACACCCACCTGAACCTCGACCGGGTCGAGGACGCGGCGCCGGCCAACGGCTTCGGCGAGCGCTGGGAGGCGCGGGTCGCCCGCACCGACCTCGACGCCGAGCAGACCGGCCTCGCCCACTTCCGCCTGCGCCCCGGGAAGCGCTCGCCCTTCGTCCACCGCCACCGCGAGGCCGAGGAGGTCTACGTGATCCTCCGCGGCAGCGGCCGGGTCAGGCTCGGCGAGGAGCTGCGCGAGGTGGGCGAGCTCGACGCGATCCGGATCGCCCCGCAGCTGCCGCGCGCCTTCGAGGCCGGCCCGGACGGCCTCGAGCTGATCGTCTTCGGCCCCCACCACGCCGACGGCGAAGCGGTCGAGGACGACTGGGTCAGCTGAACCCGCGGCTGATCAGGCGGGCGCCGCGGCCGCGGGTGAGGAAGCTGAACGACCAGCGGATCAGCACCAGCAGCTTGTTCTGGAAGCCGACCAGGTACCAGAGGTGGACGAAGAGCCAGGTCAGCCAGGCCGGGAAGCCGCTGAGCTTCAGCAGGTGCAGGTCGGCGACGGCGCGGGCGCGGCCGATCGTCGCCAGGTTGCCCTTGTCGACGTAGCGAAAGGGGGCGACGGCGCGGCCCTCGAGGCGGGCGCGGACGGTCTTCGCCGCGTACCGGCCCTGCTGCATCGCGACCGGCGCCACGCCCGGCAGCACCTGCGGGCTGCCGTCGGAGCCGCGGACGCGGACCATGTCGCCGATCGCGAAGGCCTCCGGATGGCCGGGCAGGGTGAGGTCCGGCTCGACCAGGACGCGGCCGGCGCGGTCGGTGTCGCTGCCGGATTGGCCGGCGAGGCCGGCGCCGATGCCGGCGGCGGTGACGCCGGCGGCCCAGATCACGTTGTGGGCGGGAACCCGCTCGGAGCTCGCGCCGGCGGCTTCGATCGTCACCGACTCGGCGTCGATCCCGACCACCGTGTGGCGCAGCAGCGGCGTCACTCCGAGCCGCTCCAGCTGGCGCGCCGCTTTGCGCGAGAGCGAAGCGGGGAAGGTGGTCAGCAGGCGATCGGCCGTCTCGACCAGCAGCACCCGCCCCTCGGACGGGTCGATCGCGTGGAACTCCTCGCGCAGGGTGTCGCGGGCGAGCTCGGCGATCTGCCCCGCCATCTCCACTCCGGTCGGGCCGCCGCCGACGACGACGAAGGTGAGCAGGGCACGGCGGCGGTCGCCGTCGGGCTCGAGCTCGGCCGCCTCGAAGGCGCCGAGCAGCCGCGCCCGCAGCGAGAGCGCGCTCTCCAGCGACTTCACCTCCGGCGCGAACTGGCGCCACTCCTCGTGCCCGAAGTACGAATAGGCCGATCCGGCGGCGACGATCAGGGTGTCGTAGCCGACGCGCAGCTCCTCCTCCACCCCGGCCGTCCCCCGCAGCCGCAGCTCGCGGTTGCCGAGGTCGACAGCCTCGACCTCGGCCATCAGCACCCGCACGTTGGGCCTGCCTTTGAAGATCGCCCGCAGCGGATAGCAGACCTCGGCCGGCGAGAGGGCGCCGGTGGCGACCTGGTAGGTGAGCGGCTGGAAGAGGTGGAAGTTGCGACGATCGATCAGCGTCAGCTCGACCGCGGCCCCGGCCAGGTGCTTGGCTGCTTCGAGGCCGCCGAAGCCACCGCCGACCACCGCGACCCTGTGCGCAGCCGCTTCCATGCCTCGTTTCCTACCCCGATCGGGGCCGGATCGCAACCGGCCCTTGACTTAGAGCGCGCTCTAATTCCTATCCTCGAAGCATGGAGCCCAACACCGCCCCGCTCGAGACCGGCCTGACGATCGCCGACGCCGCCGAGGCGAGCGGCGTCAGCGTCCACACCCTGCGCTACTACGAGCGCGCCGGGCTGATCGGCGGCGTCGACCGCGCCGCCTCCGGGCACCGCCGCTACAGCGAGGACGACCTCGCCTGGATCGAGGTGCTGCGCTGCCTGCGCGAGACCGGGATGCCGATCCGCGGCATCCGCCGCTACGCGGAGCTGGTCTGGGAAGGCGAGGGCAACGAGCGCGAGCGGCTGGCGCTGCTCGAGGAGCACCGGGCGGCGGTCAGGGCCCAGCTGGCGCAGGTGCGCACGCACCTCGCCTTCGTCGAACGCAAGATTTCCATCTACGAGGAGAAAGTCGATGAATAGAAGAGCTTTGGGAAGTCAGGGACTCGAGGTCTCGGCCGAGGGGCTGGGCTGCATGGGGATGACCTGGGCCTACGGGTCCGGCGACCGGCAGGCGGGAGAGGAGACGATTCACCGGGCGCTCGAGCTCGGCGTCACCTTCCTCGACACCGCCGAGGCCTATGGCCCCTACGACAACGAGGAACTGGTCGGCCGCGCGATCGCCGGCCACCGCGACGAGTACGAGATCGCGACCAAGTTCGGCTTCGCGATCGACCCGGAGAACCCGACCGGCCGCAGCGTCGACGGCAGCCCGGAGAACGTGCGCCGGGCGATCGACGGCTGCCTGCGCCGGCTGGGCACCGACCACGTCGACCTCTTCTACCAGCACCGGGTCGACCCCGGGGTGCCGATCGAGGAGACGGTCGGGGCGATGGGCGAGCTGGTCGAGGCCGGCAAGGTCCGCTACCTCGGCCTCTCCGAGGCCTCGGCCGAGACGGTCCGCCGCGCCCACCGGACCCACCCCCTGACCGCGGTGCAGAGCGAGTACTCGCTGTGGACGCGCGAGCCGGCGGACGCGGTCCTGCCAACCCTCCGCGAGCTGGGGATCGGATTCGTCCCCTACTCGCCGCTCGGCCGCGGCTTCCTCGCCGGCGCGATCCGCTCGCTCGACGACCTCCCCGAGGACGACTGGCGCCGCAGCAACCCGCGCTTCCAGGAGGAGGCGCTGCGCGAGAACCTGCAGCTGGCCGACCGCGTCGCCGAGCTGGCCGAGCAGATCGGCGCCACCCCGGCGCAGGTGGCGCTGGCCTGGGTGCTGGCCAAGGGCGAGGACATCGTCCCGATCCCCGGCACCAAGAGCCCGCAGCGGCTGGAGGAGAACGCCGGCGCGGTCGAGGTCGAGCTGAGCGCCGAGCGGGTCGCCGAGCTCGACGACTCGGTCTCCCCCGAGGCCGTCAGCGGCGCCCGCTACGACGACAGCGGGATGGCGCTGCTCAACAACTAGGAGGGAGTAGCGAAACTCCCGCGCCCCCGCCTGGCGGCGGCGGACCG
>DASXOF010000173.1:0-5459 GCA_036494495.1 Solirubrobacterales bacterium
CCTCCCCGGACGAAAAAATTGCCTCCGACAATTTTTTCTGGAGTGTCCGGGGAGGGACCACCCGCACCCGCCCACGACACTCACCCCCGCTTCAAACCCCCGGAGCTCGACCACGAAGCTCCCCAAGAGAGGGGTGACCCCCTTCTCTGGGTTTTAGCTTCCCAGGGACGGAAGCTGGGTTGGGGACGTGCGGACCCTGAGAGGGTGGTCGGGTAGAGGCTCCCCAGACACTGAGGGACGACGCGAGCAGGCGTTCCGAGGCTCCAACGAAATCTGTGGACGCGGCGTTCCGTCTGGGGAGCCTCTGCCCGAGCGCCCACCCGCCCGAGAACGCTGCCCTGAGGACTAGGTCCTGAGAATCCGGCCGACTAGGCGCTGGCGCCGACGAGCCGCTCGAGCCCGGCCTGCTCGATCGTCCGCCGCAAGCCGTCCACCAGCTGCACCGTCGGCTCCCAGCCGAGCAGTTCGCTGGCGCGGCCGATGTCGGGACGGCGCTGCTTGGGGTCGTCGATCGGCAGTGCCTCGTAGACGATCTCCGACTTCGACTCGGTCACCTCGAGCACCGCTTCGGCCAGTTCGAGCAGGGTGAACTCGGTCGGGTTGCCGATGTTGACCGGGACGTGGACGTCGGACTCGGCGAGGGCGACGATGCCGCGGATCAGGTCGTCGACGTAGCAGAAGCTGCGGGTCTGGCTGCCGTCGCCGAACACGGTCAGCGGCCGGTCCTGCAGCGCCTGCCGCAGGAAGGTCGGGATCGCGCGGCCGTCGTGGGCGCGCATCCGCGGACCGTAGGTGTTGAAGATGCGGACGATCGCGGTGTTCACGCCCTGCTGGCGGTGGTAGGCCATCGTCAGCGCCTCGGCGTAGCGCTTCGCCTCGTCGTAGACGCCGCGCGGGCCGATCGGGTTGACGTGGCCCCAGTAGTCCTCGCGCTGGGGGTGGACCTCGGGGTCGCCGTAGACCTCGCTGGTCGAGGCGATCAGGAAGCGGGCGCGCTTGAACTTGGCTACGCCGAGCATGTGGTGGGTGCCGTGCGAGCCGACCTTGAGCGTGTGAAGCGGCAGCCGCAGGTAGTCGATCGGGCTGGCCGGCGAGGCGAGGTGGTAGACGAAGTCGACCGACTCGGGGATCTCGACCTCGTCGGTGATGTCGATGTTGCGGAAGTCGAAGCGCTCGTCGCGGATGTGCTCGATGTTCTCCAGCGAGCCGGTCTCGAGGTTGTCGATGCAGATCACCTGGTGGCCCTTGCCGAGCAGGTGTTCGCAGAGATGGGAGCCGAGGAAGCCCGCGCCCCCGGTGACTACGCAGGTCGTCATGGCGGCGATGCTATCGAGGCCGCCTGCTGCCGGCGCCGCTCCTGAGCCGCCATCAGCTGCACCGAGATCAGCAGCAGCAGGTCGAAGGCGAGCCCGATCACGGCGCCGAACTGCGACTCGACGAAGGAGAAGACGCGGGTGACGAAGATCGAGACCAGGAGCGCCCGCGCCAGCCAGGCGTAGGCGACGAGACGGCGGCCGCGCGCCAGTCGGGCGAGCCCGACGACGACCAGCACGGTGGAGACCGCGGTCGAGGCGAGGCTGGCGACGTTGACGAAGCTGAGGCGGCCGAGCGAGTCGCCGCCGGAGCCGAGCACGAGGCCGACGATGGTGAGGATCTCGGTCCCGGCCCAGAAGACGAAGACGGCGGTGATGACGCCGTGGAACCAGTCCTGCCGGGCCCAGCTCTCGTAGCGGCGGGCGACCGCGGCGCCGGCGCGGGCGAACCAGGGCGGGTCGGGGTCGGGGGTCGCGTCGAGCCCCTCGAGCAGGCCGAGCAGCGGCGCCCGCAGCTGGTTCGAGGCGGGGACGCCGGCGAGCAGCGCCTGCGCCCGGCGGCGGCTGCCTTCGCGCAGCGGGCCGATCGTCGCTTCGCCGATCAGCTCGATCGCATTCCGCACCCGCTCGGAGTCGTTCAGGCCGCGGTGGCGCTGGTAGGCGCGGGAGACGAGGAAGAGGGTGACGAAGGTGAGGTAGATCAGCCCCGCCGCCGGCTTGAAGAAGTAGTTGTTGTCGGCGGTGATGAACTTGCCGAGCTCGTCGATGAAGAAGCCGAAGCCGACGCCGCCGATCACCGCCGCCGGCCAGCGGGCCCGGCGGCCGAGCAGGCTGAGCAGGATCGCCAGCGCGATCACCATCAGCAGGCCGCCCCAGAGCAGGTGGGCGATGTGCAGGCCGTGGCCGCCGAGCTGCGGGTAGTTGGTCAGCCAGAGCTGGGTGCGGATGCAGAGGATCGTCGTCACCGCGGCGATGAAGAAGGTCTCGTGCAGGAGGCCGAGGTCGGCGTTCCGGCCGGCGCCGCGGAAGGGCCTGAAGCGGGGGCTCATGCGGCTCCCTCCTCGACGATCGCCCGCATCTTCGCGCTGCTGTGCTCGCGGGCGTAGAAGAAGTAGATGCCGATGCCGATCAGCGCCCAGACCGCGAGCCGGATCCAGGTGGCGCCGGGGAGCGTCGCCATCAGCGCCAGCGAGGAGAGGATCGCGGCGGTGGCGACCAGCGGCAGCGCCGGCACCCGGAAGGGCCGCTCGAGGTCCGGGTAGCGGCGACGCAGGGCCACCACCCCGCTGGAGACGATGATGAAGGCGAGCAGGGTGCCGATCGAGATCAGTTCGCCCAGCACCGAGAGTGGGACCAAGGCGGCGACGATCCCGCCGGCGACGCCGCAGACGAGGATCGAGAAGTGCGGGGTCTTCGTCTTCTTTCCGACCTTGCCGAAGGCCGGCGGCAGCATCCCGTCCTCCGACATCCGCATGAAGATCCGGGTCTGGCCGTAGAGGGTGACGAGGACGGTGGAAGCGAGGCCGACGACGGCGGCGACGTCGGTGGCCCGCAGCAGCCACTCGAGGTCGGGGCCGGCGGCGTGGACGGCGGCGGCGATCGGGTCGGCGACGCCGAGCTGGTGGTAGCTGAGCATGCCGGTGAGGACGAAGCCGACGGCGATGTAGATCGCGGTCGCGATCAGGACCGTGCCGAGCAGCCCGATCGGGACCGTGCGGCGCGGGTTCCGTGCCTCGGCCGCGGCGGTCGAGACCGCGTCGAAGCCGATGTAGGCGAAGAAGACGATGCCGGCGCCGCGCAGGACGCCGGTCCAGCCGAAGTCGCCGAAGCCGCCGTGGTGGGGCGGCACGAACGGGGTCAGGTTCGAGTCGGAGATGTGGAAGACGCCGACGACCACGACCAGCAGCAGGATCGTCAGCTTCAGCGCGACCATCGCGTTGTTGGCGATCGCAGACTCCCTGGTGCCGAGGTAGAGCGCGCCCGAGGTCAGCAGCATGATCGCCAGCGCCGGCAGGTTGACGATCCCGTGTTCGGAGCCGAAGGGGGCGGCGGCGAGGTCGTGCGGGATCGCGATCCCCATCGATCCGCAGAGGCTGACCAGGTAGCCGGACCAGCCGACGGCGACGGTCGAGGCGGCGAACAGGTACTCGAGCAGCAGGTCCCAGCCGATGAACCAGCCGACGAAGGAGCCGAAGGCGGCAAAGGCATAGGAGTAGGTGCTGCCGGCGGCGGGGATCGCCGAGGCGAGCTCGGCGTAGCAGAGCGCCGTCAGCCCGGCGACGATGCCGGCGAGGACGAAGGAGACCAGCACCGCCGGGCCGGCGTAGTGGGCGGCGGCGTCGCCGGTGACGACGAAGATGCCGGCGCCGACGACGCTGGCGACGCCGAGCAGGGTGAGGCTGAAGGCGCCGAGCGCGTGGGAGTCGAGCCGCTGCCGGTCGCGGGCGGCGGTGGTGAGGATCGCGTCGAGGTTGCCACGGTCCTGGCCGCCGGGGCTCATGCGGCGCAATCCTGCCAGGCCGAGCGGCGCGCTTGGGCGTCAGGATTATCGGACACATAAGTGCGCGGTAACGGACATACGACCCGTCTATAATGGACACATGAATGAGCTGCTGGCGGTGGCCGAGGAGGTCGGGGTCGACGAGCGCACGCTGCGCCGCGCTGTCAACCAGGGCACCGTGCGCGCCGAGCGTGTCTCGCCGCGCAAGCTCCGACTGCCGTACCGCGAGGCGCAGTACCTGCGCCGCCACTGGCCTCTGCTCGGCACGCTCCGCGCGGCGCTGCGCACCGAGCCCAATGTCCGCTTCGCGCTCCTCTTCGGCTCGACCGCCCGCGGCGACGACCACGAAGGCAGCGACGTCGATCTGCTGGTGGTGCTGCGCGACGACTCGCTCGGGCGCCGGCTCGACCTGGAACTGAGGCTGGAAGAAACGCTTGGCCGCAAGGTCGACGTGCTGAGGCTCGAGGCGGCGGAACGCAACTCGACCCTGTTCGCGATGGCGGTCGAGGAGGGCCGCGTGTTGGTCGACCGGATCGAGCTGTGGCCCCGGCTGAGCGCGGAAGCCGGAAAGCTGGAGCGCCGGGCGAGACGCGACGAGCGCCGGCTCAAGCGGGAGGCGTTCGCGAAGCTCGACCGCATGCTGGCTAGATGAGCCCGAAGCAGGGCGGCGGGCGGCGGCGCTGGGGCCGGGAAATCCGGGGTCTGCTCGCCGACTTCCCACGCCAGTACGCCGCTCTCCAGCATGCGATGGACGAGTTCGGGCCGGATTTCGACCTGCGCGCTTTCAAGCGCGCCTTCGCGGAGACCGAGGACATGGACGTGTACGGCCGAGTGCAACTCGTCGAGCACGCGATCACGCGGGTCCAGACCTACGTCGCCGACCTCGCGATCGCCGGCGCGAAGCTTGCCGCACTCGAGCTTCCGACGGGCGTCGGCGGCGGCGCCGCCGAACGCGCCTTCTCAGCGCTGGCGGAAGCGGGAGTGGTCGACCGACCGCTGGTGTCGAGGTTGACCGACGTGCAGCGGGCGCGAAACCGGATCCAGCACGGCTACGTCGACCTGTCTGCCGGGGAAGTGCACCGGGCGGCAAAGGAGGTCAGCGAGGGATCGATGGAGTTCCTTCGCCGCTACAGGCCCTGGATCGAGCCGTTTCTGGAGAACTGACGGTGATCCGTTCGCGCTGGCTCGTCATCGCCTCGGCTCTGGCCGCGGCGCTGCTCTGCAACTACTGGGTGCTGGAAGACCTGCTCGCCGACCGGACCAACTTCGACGGCGCCTGGATCAGCGACCTCTCGACCCGCTCGGAGGGGTCGGGGGCGATCTTCGTGGCGCTGGGGGTCGCTTCGGGGCTGGCGGTGGCCGCCTACGCGCTGGTGCTGCTGGCGGGGCCGCTGGGGGAGCGGCGGCTCTGGGTGCGGCGCGGCCTGCTGGCGCTGCTCGGGGCCGGCGCAGCGATCGTGATCGCCAGCGCCGCCCCGCTCAGCTGCGCCGAAGGCCTGGAAGCGAGCTGCAGCCTGAAGGAGGACGGCCTCGACATCGTCCACTCCATCGCCACCGGCGCCGAAATCGTCACCACGGTGCTGGCCTTCGCCCTCGTCGGCTGGGGCCTGCGCACGGCGAGTGGTTGTCCTTTCTTAGGCTATGCC
>DASXOF010000174.1:0-11167 GCA_036494495.1 Solirubrobacterales bacterium
TCGGTGATCTCCGGCGCGATGCTCGGCCTCGGCCGGGCGCTTGGCGAGACGATGGCGGTGGCGATCATCCTCTCCGTCTCCGGCGGCATCACCTTCAACCTGATCAGCCAGGCGAACCCCTCGACGATCGCCGCCAACATCGCGCTCAACTTCCCCGACTCCTCCGGGATCAAGATCAACGCCTTGATCGCCACCGGCCTGGTCCTCTTCGCGATCACGCTCGTCACCAATTTCATCGCCCGGGCGATCATCTCCCGCTCGAACGTCCAATGAGCGCGCCGCCACCACCCGACTTCAGCGGCCTCGATCCCGAGCTGGCGACCGAAGCGGCCGGCGGCGGCTCGCTGCTCGGCGCCCACGACAGCGGCGGCGGCCTGCTGCCGAGCTGGGCCCCCTACGGGACCTTCGCCGCCGCCCTCGCCTTCTGCGCCGCGGTCGAGGCGGCGCTCGGGATCTTCACGGTCGCGCTGATGCTGGTCTTCGGGGCGCTGGTCGCGGTCGCCGGCATCTACGCCTGGTCGCGCGCGGTCGAGGGAGCGCGGCGGGCCAAGGACCGGGCGGTGACGATGGCGATCGTCGCCGCCTTCGGGGTCGCGATGGCGCCGCTGATCTCGCTCCTCTACGAGGTCGTCAAGCGCGGCGTCCCCGGTCTCAGCGCCGAATTCTTCACCGAAGACGCGCGCGGCAAGATCAACGGCGGCGGCGCCGAGCACGCGATCGTCGGCACCCTGATCATCACCGGCGTCGCCGTCGTCATCTCGGTCCCGATCGGGCTGATGGCGGCGATCTACATGAACGAGTACGGAAACGGCAACAGCAGGCTGCGCCGGGCGCTGACCTTCTTCGTCGACGTGATGACCGGCATCCCCTCGATCGTCGCCGGCCTCTTCGCCTACGCCCTCTTCGAGCTCTTCTTCGGGCCCGGGATCCGGATGGGCGTGATGGGCTCGATCGCGCTCACGGTGCTGATGATCCCGATCGTCATCCGCTCCTCCGAGGAGGTGCTGAAGATCGTCCCCAACCACCTGCGCGAGGCCTCCTACGCGCTCGGCACGCCGAAGTGGAAGACGATCACCAAGATCGTCCTGCCGACCGCCTTCGCCGGGCTCGTCACCGGGGTGATGATCGCGACCGCGCGGATCATCGGCGAGACCGCGCCGCTGCTGGTCACCACCGGAGTCGTCGACTCGCTCAACACCGACCCGTTCGGCGGCCGCATGCAGAACCTCGCCGTCTACGCCTTCAACGAGTACCGCTCGCCTGGAATCGACAAAGCGGCCTCCTACGACCGCGCCTGGGCCGCGGCCTTGACTCTGATCGCGATCGTGATGATCCTCAACGTCATCGCCCGGCTCGTCTACCGCCGCTACAAAACGGAGATCCGCTGAGGACCCAGTGGAGGGAAGGAAACTGAGGAACATGTTCGGATCATCCGCGGAGACCAAGACCGCCGAGGCCTCGGCGGCAGAGAAAGCGCAGGGATCGATGGCAAAGGACGTTGGCGTCACGGCCACCTCGACCGAGGCGCCGACCGCGGCCCCGGGGCGGCAGGCGAAGACGATCGTCGCCAAGGACGTCAACCTCTACTACGGCCCGTTCCACGCCGTCGAAGGGGTGACCATGACGATCGAGCCGAACAAGGTGACGGCGCTGATCGGCTCCTCGGGCTGCGGCAAGACGACCTTCCTGCGCTCGCTCAACCGGATGCACGAGCTGACTCCGAGGGCGACGGTGAAGGGCGAGATCACCCTCGACGGCGAGGACATCTACCACCGCGGCGTCGACCCGGTCGAAGTGCGGCGGCTGATCGGGATGGTCTTCCAGCAGCCGAACCCGTTCCCGACGATGTCGATCTACGACAACGTCGCCGCCGGCCTCAACCTCAACTCGGGCCGCACCTCGAAGGGCGACAAGGACGCGGTCGTCGAGCGCAGCCTGCGCGGCGCCCACCTCTGGGAAGAGGTCAAGGACCGTCTCGACAAGCCCGGCTCCGGCCTCTCGGGCGGCCAGCAGCAGCGGCTCTGCATCGCGCGCGCGATCGCGGTCGAGCCCGAGGTGCTGCTGATGGACGAGCCCTGCTCGGCGCTCGACCCGGTGGCGACGCTGGCCATCGAGGACCTGATCGGCGAGCTGAAGTCGAAATACACGATCGCGATCGTCACCCACAACATGCAGCAGGCCGCCCGCGCCTCCGACAACACCGCTTTCTTCAACCTCGACGAATCCGGCAAGCCCGGTCACCTGGTCGAGATCGGCCCGACGGAGGGTATCTTCACCAAACCGAAGGAGAAAGCGACCGAGGACTACGTCAGCGGGCGCTTCGGGTAGGGGAGAGCGAGCCGATGCCGGACGGGACCCGAGTCGAATACCAGGAGGAACTGGAGAACCTCGAGCAGAGTGCGCTCGGCGGTCTCGACCTGGTCAGCTCCTCGCTGGCGAAAACGCTGGAGGCGATCGAGCACCAGGACGTCGAGCTGGCGCAGCTGGTGATCGCCGACGACGACCGCATCGACGGCCGCTACCTGGAGATCCACCAGGCGCTGATCACGCTGCTGGCGACGCAGTCGCCGGTGGCGACCGACCTGCGGCTGATCGCCTCGCTGCTGCACGTGCTGAAGAACATCGAGCGGATGGGCGACCAGTGCGTGAACATCTGCAAGGTCATCCCGATGACCGGCCACGAGCCGCCCGCCGACGACGAGATGGTGGCGCTGATCCTGCGGATGGGGCGGCAGACCCGCTCGCTGATCAGCCAGGCCAAGCACGCCTTCGAGCAGCGCGACGTCGAGATGGCGCGCGACCTGGTCCGTCAGGACGACGTGGTCGACGACCTCAACCGCGAATGCTTCCAGCTGGCGCTCGAGATCGGCGACGACGCCGACCGCCGCGAATGGGCGATGACGATGCTGCTGGCGGCCCGGGCGATCGAGCGCACCGCCGACAACGCGGTCGACATCGGCGAGCAGGTGGCGTTCGTCGTCACCGGCCTCTTCCGCGAGTTCGAGGATGCGTCCCATCCCGCCGGCGCCTGAGAGCTCTCGGTGGCCGGAACGTGTGAGATCCGGTCGGTTTGGGAACATGCTGAAGACCGCTTGATGCTCTGCGCCGCAATCGACATCGGCTCCAACACGACCAGGGTTCTGGTCGGCGAGCCGGGCGACGGCCAGCTCAGGAAGGTGATGGAGCAGCGGGCCTACACCCGCATCAACAAGGCGATCGGCAGCGACGGGGAGATCTCCGCCGCCAAGATCGACGAGGTCTGCGAGGTCGTCTCGACCCAGGTGCGGCTGGCGCGGGAGCTCGGCGCGGTGATGATCCGCGCTGTCGCGACGGCGGCGGTGCGCGAAGCCGCCAACGGCGAGCGGGCCGCAGCCGCGATCGGCGCCGCCGCCGGCGTCCCGGTCGAGATCCTCAGCGAGGAGGAGGAGGGCCGGCTCTCCTTCATCGGCGCCACCAAAGCCCTCGGGCACCCGGCCGAGGGCCGGATCGGCGTCGTCGACGTCGGCGGCGGCTCGACCGAGGTGATCCTCGGCACCGTCACCGAGGGGGTCGAGGAGGTGCGCTCCTGGCCGGTCGGCTCGGGTGTCCTGGCCGACGAGCTGATCGTCTCCGACCCGCCCTCGGCGGCCGAGATCCGCAAGGTCCGCGACCGCATCGACGACATCTTCGCCGGCGTCGACATCGAGCACCCCGAGCAGGCGGTCGCCGTCGGCGGCTCGGCCACCTCGCTGCGCAAACTGGTCGGCACCGTGCTCGAGTACGAGACCTTGGAGCGCGGCGTGCGGGTGTTGAGCGCCGACCCCGCCGTAGAGGTCGCCCGCCGCTTCGAGCTCGACCCAGTCCGCGTCCGGATCCTGACCACCGGCGTCCTGCTCCTGGAGAAGGTGAGCGAGCTGCTCGGCCAGCCGCTGCAGATCGGCAAGGGTGGGCTGCGTGAGGGCGTGATCCTGGATTTGCTCAACGGCGCGACGAACGGGTCGCGGCCTGAGCGGCTCGCTGCGTAGGGGGCGGCTGAGGGACGGCGGGGCGGATTCGAGGGCGGGGCTCGGGGGTCCCTCCCTGGACGACGAGACCGGCTCCGCCGGTCTCGTCTTGAGTGTCCAGGGAGGGACCCCCGAGCCCCGCCCACGGGACGGCTCCGAAGTTCGGGCAGCCCCCCCGGTTGTCTTGGAGCTGACTCACCTTGGGCGGGGTCGTATTGCCAGCGCGCTCCGAGTCCTCGACCCCAGCCCGGGCTCGCCCGGGTCGAAAGGCAACCTCAACGAAACGCGGCAGACCGGAGCGCGTCCCGCACCCCCGGCGCTCGCCTGAAGCTCCCCACCTCGGGGGGTGGGCGCTCCGAACCCTGGGGACCGTCTGTCGGAGTTCGATCCGAGAGTGAAGAGCGACGCGGGGCCTCCCCCCGGAAGCGGCGTCCTCTTGCTCGCACCGGCGCTCGCTATCGGACGGGCGGCAATTCGATCCAGGCGAGCAACCCAGCGGAGGGGGGAGACCCCGCGTCGCTCCCTCCGCGCATCTAGGGCCGACTCAGCGGCTCAGCGCCGGCCAACACCGGCCGGCACGTGGAGCCGGGCCCCCGGCCTCTTCGCATCCCTCTTCGGGTGATAAACCCGGATCCCAAGCTGCCTCGACCTAGCCCCCGCGTACGTCGAGTCCGCACGCACTTCGGCTCGGAACTTGACCCGGTGGGTCACCCTCGGCAGGAACCTCGCCGTGCAAGCGCGGTCGAGGCGGCGGCTGCCGAGCTTGACGTTGCCGCGCCAGAGGCGGACCGGCTCGCCGTGGCGGCCTTTGCAGGGTGAGACCCAGACGGTCAGCTGGGCGCGGCCGTTGTGCTTGACGCGGCGGGTGACGGCGCGGATGCCGACGCTGGAGAAGGCGAGGGGGGCTGCGGCCGGTGGGGGAGGCAGGCAGGTGTTCGGGGTGGGGCCGACGAGGCGGTAGACCGGCCCCAGCTGCGAGACGGCGTAGAGACGGCCGCAGGAGTCTTCGCCGAAGCTGTCGAGGCCGCCCACACTGAGGTTCTCCGAGCGGTCGCTGGCGGCTGCCGACGAGAGCACCAAGGAGCGGATCGCGCCGTTGCCGAAGTCGCCGTAGAGGTAGCGGCCGCTCAGTTCCGGGGTGCTCGGGTCGCGGGAGACGTAGCCGCCGATGATCGCCTGGGCTCCGTTGGCGTGGGCGTAGTCGAAGACCGGTTCGACGAAGCCGGCGGCGGGCGGCGTTGCGCACTGGGGATCGGCCGGGAGGGGCCCTCCGATCTTCCCCTCGCGGCAGTTCCAGCCGTAGTCGGCCCCGGCTCCGAGGCCCGAGGAGTAGGGCGCCCAGTCGATCTCCTCCCGCGCCGACTCGCCGACGTCGCCGATCACCAGGTCGTGGGTCTGGCGGTCGAAGGAGAAGCGGTAGGGGTTGCGGAGGCCATAGGCGAAGATCGTGTTGTAGGGCGCGGGAGCGCCGGGGAATGGGTTTCCGGTGGGGACCGTGAAGGGGAGGACCGTCGAGCCGACGTCGATGCGGAGCAGCTTGCCGAGCAGGGCCCCTTCGCCTTCGAGCTTCTGGGCGTTGTGTTCCTGGTCGTTCGAGCCGCCGCCGTCGCCGGTGCCGATGAAGAGCATCCCTTCGGGGCCGAATTGCAGCTGGCCGCCGTTGTGGTTGGACTGATTGGGGTGGGGAATCGTCAGCAGGTTGCGGGCGAGGCTCGCCGACTGACCGTTGACGCGCAGTTCGGCGATGTGGATTTCCGGCCACGGCGCCTCCCGACCCGTGTAATAGGCGAAGAGGCGGCCGCTGCTGTCGAAGTCGGGGGGGAGGGCGATCGAGAGCAGCCCCTGCTCGCCGGAGAGGGGGCTGCTGACCACCGATTCGAGGTTGGCGAATTCGCTGGTCGTGCCGTTTTCGACCTGCAGGATCTTGCCCGCCCGCTGGACGACGAAGAGCCGGTTCGGGTTCCCCGGGTCGGAGGTGACGTAGGTCGGTTCGCTGAAGCTGCCGATCGTCTGCAGGCTCGCCGCCTGTGCCCCGGAAGCGATCGCCAGCAGCAACGCCAGCCCGGCCAGGAGGGTCCCTACGACTCTTCTCACCATTCTCAACTTAGCTAACACCAAGGTTGGATATATAGGGTCGGACCAATGTCCCAGACCGCCGCGGGGGGTCCGGCCTGGCTCGTGCTCCCCACGTACAACGAGGCCGGCAACGTCGAGTCCGTCGTCGCCGCGTCCCTCGCCCAGCTCCCCGACGACGCCCGCGTGCTGATCGTCGACGACGGCTCGCCCGATGGCACCGGGCAGATCGCCGACCGCCTCGCCGCCGCCCAGCCGGACCGGGTCGAGGTCCTGCACCGGCCCCGCAAGGGCGGCCTCGGGCCCGCCTACATCGCCGGCTTCCGCCGTGCCCTCGCCGGCGGCGCCGCCTTCGTCCTCGAGATGGACGCCGACTTCTCCCACGACCCGGCCGACCTGCCGCGGCTGCTGGCGGCGATGGACCGGGCCGACCTCGCGGTCGGGTCCCGCTACGCGGCCGGCGGCGGAGTCGAGGCCTGGAGCGGCGGCCGCCGCCTGCTCAGCCGCGCCGGCAGCGCCTATGCCCGCCGCACGCTGGGGCTCGGCGTCCGCGACCTGACCGGCGGCTTCAAGTGCTTCCGCCGCACGGTGCTCGAGGCGATCGACCTCGGCACCGTCGACTCCAAGGGCTACGCCTTCCAGGTCGAGATGACCTACCGGGCGGCCCGCTGCGGCTTTCGAATCGCCGAGGTGCCGATCATCTTCCACGACCGCCGCGACGGCGTCTCGAAGATGACCGCCTCGATCGCGGCCGAGGCGGCGTGGCGGGTCCCCTGGCTGCGATACCACGAGCGCCAGCGCAGCCGCGCCCGCGCCGCAGTTGGTCGTCCCGCCTAGAGAGACAGCCTCTTGGGCGTTCGATAGCGTGGCGCCGCGTGAGCGCAGAGGCGTTTGCCGCGCGCGCGGCCTCAGTGTGGAGCGATCGACGAGTGCGGCTGCTGGTCGCGGTCGTCGGCTTCGCCCTGGTCACCCTGGTCACCGCGCTTGTCGCCCACCCGCGCATCTTCACCGGCTTCGCCAACTACGACGACGAGGGCTACATGCTCACGGCGCTCAAGGGCTTCGTCAACCACGGGCACCTATACGACGACGTCTTCACCCAGTACGGGCCCTTCTACTACGAGTGGTGGGGCGGGATCTTCTCGCTCTTCGGCATCGCCGTCACCCACGACGCCGGCCGCACCACGACGATGATCGTCTGGGTCGTCTCGGGTCTCCTCTTCGGTCTCTCGACCTGGCGGATGACGGGGAGCATCGTCCTCGGCCTCGGCACCCAGATCGTCGCCTTCGGCTCGCTCGGCGTGCTCACCAACGAGCCGATGCACCCGGTCGGGATCATCGCCCTGCTGCTCTCGGTGATCGTCGCGATCAGCTGCTTCGTGCGCGAGCGCGAATCCCCGTACGCGATCGCCCTGCTCGGGGCCGCGGTTGCTGCCCTGGTCCTCGTCAAGATCAACGTCGGCGCCTTTGCGGTGATCTCGGTCGCGCTTGCCTGCGCGGTCAGCTACCGCCCGCTCTGGGAGCGGCGCTGGCCGCGCCTCGTTTTGGAGGCCGCGTTCGTCGCGATCCCGGTGCTGTTGATGCTCGGCAAGTTCAGCCAGGAGTGGGCGCGCCACTACGCCTTCCACGTCGCGATCGCCGCCTTCGCGGCGGTCCTGGCGCTCCGCGCCCGCGAGCCGGGGCGGCGCCCCGCGCCCGAGCTCGGCTGGCTCGTCGGCGGTTTCGTCGTCCTCGCCGCCGTCTCTCTGCTGGCGATCCTCGGCGCCGGGACCAGTCTGCACGGGCTCGTCGACGGCGTCATCCGCCAGCCGCTGCGCCAGGCCGACGCCTTCACGATCCCGATGAACCTCGCCTCCCGATTCTGGGGCTTCGACGTGGTCGCGCTCGGCGCGGCGGTGGCCTACTGGTACGCGGCTCGGCGCCCCGAGCACGAGCCGGGGCCGGCCTGGCGGGCGGCCTGGTCGCTGTTCGCGATCGGCGTCGGCGTGACGATGGCGCTCTCGGTCTCAGGCCCCCTCTTTCCGTTCAACTCGACCAGCGCCACCGGTTTCCCGCTGAGCATGCTCGCCTTCGCCTGGGTCGGCCTGATCGTCGTTCCCGGCGGCAACCCCGCCACCTCCTTCGCCCGCCTGCTGCTGCCACTGCTGGCGGTCCTGCAGGCGCTGCACGGCTACCCCGTGGCCGGCAGCCAGATATTGCTCTCGGCGGTTCTCTTGGTCCCGGTCGGCGCGCTCTGCATCGCCAACGGCGCCCGCGGCCTCTTCCAGCTGATCCCGGCCGGCGCCGAGCGAACCGCGCTGGCCGGTCTCGGGGCCGTCCTCGTCGTCGTCCTCGGCTGGTTCATCGTCAACGCCCACCTGCGCGAACAGCTCGAGATCGGCCGCGGCAACTACAACGGCGGCGTCGCGCTCGACCTGCCCGGGGCGAGCGAGGTCCACCTCAGCGAAGAAGAAGTCCAGACCTACCGCGCGGTTGCCGACGCGATTCGGCGAGACTGTCCGGCGACGCTGATGGAGCCCGGGATGGACAGCTTCTACCTCTGGTCGGGCCAGGAACCGCCCTCCTACACCGCGACCGGCTGGGAGACGCTGTTCGACGAAGCGCACCAGCGCAAAGTGATCGAAGACACCGAATCGATCTCCGGCCTCTGCCTGCTCCGCAACCCGGCGATTCAGCTCGGCTGGGGCGAAAAGGAAGGCATCCTGACCCGCTACCTGGAACAGGGCTTCACGCCGATCGGGAAGTGGGGCGAATACGAACTGCTTCGCCGCGAAGGGACCGGCGGGGCCGAATCGTGACGGTCTGGGTCGTCACCCCCGTCTACCGCGACACCGGCTCGTTCCGGATCCTGCGCGAGCGGCTGCTCGAGGTGCTTGCCGCCGACCCCGCGCTCGACCCGGGCGCCATCCGCTTCGTCGTCATCGACGACACCGCCGGCCAGGACGCCGAGGTCGAGAGCCTGAAGGACCTCGACGACGTCATCGTCCTGCAGCCTCCCTTCAACCTCGGCCACCAGCGCGGCATCGTCTACGCCCTGCGCAAGACCCTGCACCGCGTCGCCGCCGACGACGCGGTGGTGACGATGGACGCCGATGGCGAGGACCGGCCGGAGGACCTTCCGCGGCTGCTGGCGGCGCTTCGCAGCGGCAGCGGCGCCGACCACAAGGTGGCGCTGGCGCTGCGGACCAAACGCCACGAGCCGCTCGGCTTCAAGGTCCTCTACCGCGGCTTCAAACTGCTCTTCCGCGCGCTCACCGGAGCGACCGTGCGGACCGGGAACTACGCCGCTATGCCCGGGGCGGTTGCGAAGCGGGCCCTCCTGCATCCGACCTTCGACCTCGCCTACTCCTCGGCGATCCTGGCGCTCGACATGCCGGTCGAGTACGTCCCCTGCGAACGCGGACGCCGCTATCAGGGCGAGTCGAAAATGACCTACGGCAAGCTGGCGATGCACGGCCTGCGGATGCTGATGCCGTTCACCGACCGAATCGCGATCAGGGCGCTCGGCGCCTTCGTCTTCTTCGGTCTGCTGGGCGCCGTGCTGGCGGCGGTCGTCGTCTGCCTGAAGATCTTCACCAGCTCCTCGATTCCCGGCTGGACCAGCTACATCGCGGTCGGGGCGCTGATCATCTCGCTGGTCTCACTCGGCAACTTCGTCAGCCTCTTCGTCCTCTTCTCGCAGACCCGCGCCGTCTCCCTGGCCAGCATCGAGGAGCTGACCGACGATGCCGAGGAGCTGAGCCGGGAACGGCTGTGAGCCGTGCGGCTCAGACGCAGACCCGGGCCAGCTGAGCGACTTCGATGTGGATGAACCAGGGGTTCGGCGCGCGGTCGCGCGGGATCGTCAGCGTCGTCGTCGTGCCGCCTTCGACGCTCCCCAGCGCGACTGGGAATTCGGCCGCGGTGAAGCGGCGCATCGCGAGCACGGCCGGCTCGCCGGGGGCGACTTCGACGGTCGCCGTCGCGCCCGGTTCGATCGGGACCTGTTTCAGGGCAGCCTTGCCGGGTGCGAGGATCGCGCACTTCTTCCCGTCGGGCAGTTGGGCGGGGAAGCCAGGGCTGGTTTCGTGGCCGATCGGCAGGGCCTGCGAGAGGACCACGTCCGCCCAGTGGCGGCCCACTTCGGGCGCCGCTTCCAGCCCGGCGCGGCTGTAGGCGGGCGAGCCCCAGCGGTCGACGGCTTCGAAGTAACGCCCTGCCGTGATCGGTGAGAGCAGGGCGGTGCCGGCGATTTCAGGCGGCGCCAGCGAGAATTCCGGCGCCACGGTGTCGCGGGCGATCTCCAGCGCCGCGAGGTCGGAGCGGGCGAGGACGCTCTGTTCCTGCATGAAGTCGCTGCCTTCCTTCATCTGCGCCAGGTTGGGGCCGATCGTGAGGACGGCGACGCCGGCTGCGATCAGCAGCCCCTTGCGGCTGAACGGCCAGTTCCGCAGCAGCTCGGCGACGATCAGCAGGGTGAAGAAGGCGCCGGCGTAGATGTAGCGGGTCGAGGACGGCTCACGGCCCGGGATGTAGTTGACCGCCGCCAGCAGCCAGAAGCTGATCCCGGCGGTCGCGGCGATCCAGAAGCCCTTCGAGAAGCCGGGGCGCAGCCGCTGCCCGACGACCAGAAGCGCGACCGCGCCGACGAAGAGTGACGGCCCCCAGGGGCTGGCCGGCACCGCCTCGTGGGGAACTCCGCCGAGCCCGAGGATCGCGTTGAGCGAGAGGCCCAGGCCTTCGACCACGTAGGCGGGGGAGGTGAGGATGTTCTTGCCGGTCAGGTGGTGGACGGCTTTGTGGCCCCAGCCGGCGTACCAGGCGACGTAGACGAGCAGCGGAATCGCAAAGACGTAGGCGCGATGCCAGCCGCGCTCGCGCCGGTTGAGGAGCAGCTCGACGAACGCCGCTGCGACGAACGAGATCCCGAGGCTGCCGGAGATGACCGCGAGCGCGAGCAGCAGACAGGCGACGACGTCGCCCCGCGAGTCACGCCGCTCGAGCGCCAGCAGGGCCCCCATGCCGAAGCAGATCGGCAGGGTGAACTCGTTCTCGAACGGCCACATGATCGTCCACCAGCCGGAGCCGAGGAAGAGCAGCATGCAGGTGCCGATCAGCGCCAGCCACGGCCC
>DASXOF010000175.1:0-27602 GCA_036494495.1 Solirubrobacterales bacterium
AACGCCAGCCGTTACGAAAGACAACCACGGCGGGGGCGGGCCGAGCACCGTTCGCGCTGCGGCCGCGGTCAGCGCTCGGGGCGGGGGAGGGAGTCGCCGAGGAGGAGGCGGGCGCGGTAGAAGAGCGCCTCGTCGGCCGCCTCCTGGCCGTTGTCGCGGTTGGCCTTGCGCGTCGTCCGGTTCTGACCGATCCCCGCCGGAGCTTCGTCGCGGACGAGCCCCGTCAGTCGGCCACGTGAGACGAAGGTGGTGGTCTGTACTCGCTTCGCCATGTCCTGCTCCTTTCTTTATTTTGTCTACAAACTAAGTCAAGAATAGCAGGAGGCGACGGCCCGGCCGCGGGCTTTCCCCAGATGGCGAAGTGGCGGCCCGAAGGCGTTCCCCATCTGGACCGCATTGGCCGGAGTCTCCCGCGGTACGGGCGCCGCCACGCCGCGCTCCGTCCGCCTTTCCCACCTCACGCGAGGGCGTAGAAGCGAACGCAGGGGGTGGCGCGCAGCGGGGCCGGGCGCGACAATGGGGTGGCGAAATGGGACGGGGCGCCACCCGGCAAAAGCGCGCCCCGTCCCGTCGCCCCTTCAGACGGCTGCAGATACCTCTGCGTCGCCGTCGCCCGTGGACCGCAGGGGAGTCGAGGCCCCATTGGAGTTGGACGCCGGCGCACCGTTGAAGCTCTTGGCCTGGACCGGGCGCAGGTAGGCGATCTGGCCCTCCTGCAGCTCCAGCCGCTGCAGCTCGGAGCGGGTCAGCTGCGCCCACACCTCGGTTCCGTCGCCGAGCACGAACTCGACTCGGATCTCGAAGCCGAGCGCCACGATCCGCTGCACCATCCCCTCCTGGGTCTGGTCGTCGGGATCGAGCACGACCTCCATGTCGTGCGGCCGCACGAAGTCGTCGCCGAGCCGGTTGACCTCGCCGACGAAGCTCATCACGAACTCGTTGGCCGGGTTCTCGTAGAGCTCGTCGGCCGAGCCGGACTGCTCGACCCGACCCCGGTTCATCACCACCAGCTGGCCGGCGACGTCCATTGCCTCCTCCTGGTCGTGGGTGACGAAGATCGTCGTCACGTGCATCTCCTCGTGGAGGTTCCGCAGCCAGGTCCGCAGGTCCTTGCGAACCTTGGCGTCGAGCGCCCCGAACGGCTCGTCCAGCAGCAGCACCTGCGGCTCCACCGCCAGCGCCCGCGCCAGCGCCATCCGCTGCCGCTGGCCGCCGGAGAGCTGCGAGGGATAGCGGTCGGCCAGCCCGTGCAGCTGCACCAGCTCCAGCAGCTCGTGCACCCGGGCCGCGATCTGGTCCTTCTTCTGCTTGCGGATCTTCAGCCCGAAGCCGACGTTCTCGTACACAGTCATGTGCTTGAAGGCCGCGTAGTGCTGGAAGACGAAGCCGACTTCGCGCTTCTGGGTCGGCTTCTTCGAGACGTCTTCGCCGTCGATCAGGACCCGGCCGCCGTCGAGCGTCTCGAGCCCTGCGATCGCCCGCAGCAGGGTCGACTTGCCGGAGCCGCTGGGCCCGAGCAGGGCGGTGAGAGACCCATCCGGGACCTCGATCGATACGTCGTCCAGCGCCTGAAAGTCACCGAAGCTCTTATCGGCTCCCTCGACTGAGATCCCCATCAGGCGTCCTCCTTTCGTTTCAACAGGTTCATCGCCAGCAGGACCACCAGCGCCAGCAGCGCCAGCAGGACCGAGGCGCCGAAGGCGCCTGGCAGGTTGAAGTTCTCGTAGTTCTTCTCGACGAAGAGGGGGAGCGTCTGGGTTTCGCCGGAGATGTTTCCGGAGACGACCGAGACGGCGCCGAACTCGCCGAGCACCCGCGCGGTGGTGAGGACGACGCCGTAGGCGACGCCCCAGCGGATCGCCGGCAGGGTGATCCGCCAGAAGGTCTGCCAGGCGTTGGCGCCGAGCGTCTCCGCCGCCTGCTCCTGCTCGGTGCCGATCTCCTGCAGGACCGGCACCGTCTCGCGGACGACGAACGGCAGCGAGACGAAGATGCAGGCGAGGACCATGCCGGGCACCGAGAAGAGGACCTTGATCCCGGCTTCGGCCAGGCCCGGTTCGAGCCACCCGTCTTTGCCATAGAGGAGGAAGAGCGAGAGGCCGATGACCACCGGCGAGATCGCGAACGGCAGGTTCAGGGAGGCGTCGAGCAGCCAGTTGCCCTTCCACTTGTGGCGGACCAGGAGCAGCGAGCAGAGGACGCCGAAGACGGTGTTCAGCGGCACCGCGATCGCCACCGTGATCAGGGTCAGCTTCAGGGCGTGGAGGCCGTCCGGAGAGGTGACCGCTTCCCACGGCGGCGCCAGGCCGTCTTCGAAGGTTTTGAAGAAGATCAGGACGAGGGGCGCGATCAGCAGGACGGCGAGGTAGCCGATCCCGAGGAAGCGCAGGCCCCAGCGGCTGCCGGCGGCGCTAGTCACGCTGGTCCTCCGGGTGGGTGTCGGCGCTCGGCTCGTCGAAGCCGCTCAGCGGCATCACGGTCACGCCCGCACCCGATCCCGCGCCGGCGCCCGCCGAGCGTTCGTGGCGGTTGCCCCAGCGCTGGATCATGCTGACGACGAAGAGGCAGGCGAGGGCCAGCAGCAGCAGCACGACGGAGAGCGCGGCGGCGCCGGGGGCGTCGCCGGATTCGATCTTCTGGCCGATGAAGATCGAGGTGACCTGGGTGTCCGGTTTGCCGCCGGCGAAGATCAGGACCGAGCCGTACTCGCCGAGCGCGCGGGCAAAGGCCAGGGCGACGCCGGCGGCGAGGCCCGGCAGCAGGTTGGGGAAGATGATGCGGCGGAAGATCGTGAAGCCGCCGGCGCCGAGCGAGGCGGCGGCCTCCTCCATCTCGCGGTCCATCTCGATCAGCAGCGGCTGCACGGCGCGGACGACGAAGGGGAGGGTGACGAACAGCAGGGCGACGACGATCGCGGTCCGGGTCAGGGCGATGTCGATCCCGACCGGGCTCTTGTTGCCCCAGAGCTGGATCAGGATGAGGCTGGCGACGATCGTCGGCAGCGCGAAGGGGAGGTCGATGATCGCGTTCAGGATCGACTTGCCGGGGAAGCGATCACGGACCAGGAGCCAGGCGATGATCGTCCCGAAGACGGCGTTGATCGCGACGACGATCAGCGAGCAGACGAGGATCAGCTGGAGCGACTTCAGGCCCTGACCGGTGCTGACCGTGGTCCAGAACTGGCCGAGCCCCTCGGAGAGCGATTCGGCGGTGAGCGCCGCCAGCGGCAGCAGGACCATCAGGCTGATCCAGAGGACGACGACGCCCCTGCCGAGGCCCGCGCCGACCCCGGGCAGGCGCCAGTGCCTGACCCGGGGCGGGGCGGTGCTGCCGCTTGCGGCGTGGGCCTCCATCGATCAGCCGGAGGTGCTCACACCGAGTTCGGACTCGATCTTGGCGACGGATCCTTCTTCTTCGTCGAAGAATTCGTCCTTGACTTTGGCCCAGCCGCCGAACTTGGCGATCTCGAACAGCTTTTCCGGGGTCGGGTAGACCTTCGGGTCGACCAGCTTCGGGTTGACCGGGCGGTAGCCGTTTTCGGCCCAGATTTCCTGGCCTTCGTCAGACCAGATCCACTTGAGGAAATCTTCCGCCGCGGGCTCGGGCGCTTCCTCGGTGACCGCGATCGGGGTTTCGATTTTGAGCGTCGCCGGCGGGATGACGTATTCGACGTCTTCGCCTTCCTTTTCGGCTTTGATCGCTTCGTTCTCGTAGGTGAGGAGCACGTTGCCCTCGCCCTGGCTGAAGGCGGCGAACGCGTCGCGACCGCTGCCCGGCTGGGCGGTGGTCTTTTCGAGCACGGTCTTGACCGCTTCCAGAGCTTCGGCGTCGGAGGCGCCTTCTTCGATCGCCGCGCCGTAGATGGCCATGATGTTCCAGCGCGCGGAGCCGGAGGTGAACGGGTTCGGCGTGATCACTTCCGCGTCTTCGCTTTCCTCCAGGTCCTTGAACGATTCGATCCCGAGCGGGTTGCCTTTTTCGACCAGGATCACGACGACCGAGTCGGTCGCGTAACCGCCGTAGGGCTGTTTGGTCCAGTCCTTGGAGACGACTTCGCCTTCTTCGACGAGCCGTTCCATGTCGCTCGAGACGGAGAAATGGACGACCGAGGCGGGTTGGCCCGCGACGACCGCACGGCTCTGGTCGCCGGAGGCGCCGAAGCTGTTGCTGAAGCTGACGCCGCTGCCCTGCGGGGTCTTCTCGAAGGCAGGCTCGAGAGCTTCGGCGTAGACCGATTCCGGGGTCGAGTAGCCGACCACCGAGAGCTTGCCGCCTCCGCTGCCGCCCCCGCTCGTGTCCGTCGCGTTCGAGCTTCCTGAGCTGGTGCTGTCGCCTCCACCGCAACCGGCAACCAGCAGCGCGATCAGCAACGTAAGAAGACCGGCGCCGAGGCCGATCGTCACGCCGCGCCGCCGGGTATTGCGAGCGTTCCGCATCGATTGTCCTTCCTATGTTTGTCGACTAACTAACTCTTGATTGCCGGGTGAGCGGAGCACCGTAGCACAAAGTCGATCAGGAAGATCGAGAATCTTGATGGGGCGATAGGAAACGCCTTTGGGGTATGCGGGGAGGGGGCGGGATAAGCTTCTGTCATGGGAGGTGGGCCTCGGGAGGGGGTTTTCCGCACGCCGGATGAGCGGCTGCAGGGCCTGCCCGACTTTCCCTTCGAGTCGCGCTACGAGGAGGTCGACGGGCTGCGGCTCGCCTACCTCGACGAGGGCGAGGGGCCGCCCGTCGTCTTCTTCCACGGCGAGCCGACCTGGTCGTTCCTCTGGCGCAAGGTGATCCCGCCGGTGCGCGACGCCGGCTTCCGCTGCATCGCCCCCGACTACGCCGGCTTCGGCCGCTCCGACAAGCCCACCGACCTCGGCTTCTACACCTACGACCGCCACGTCGAGCTGATCGCGGCGCTGCTCGAGCGGCTCGAGCTGCGCGAGGCGACCGCCGTCGTCCACGACTGGGGCGGGCCGATCGGGCTGCGGCTGGTGGTCGAGCACCCGGAGTGGTTCTCGCGGCTGGTGATCATGGACACCGGCCCCTTCACCGGCCACCAGCAGATGAGCGAGGCCTGGCTCGCCTTCCGGGACTTCGTCCGCAACGAAGAGGACGTGCCGGTCGGCTTCCTGGTCCGCGGCGGCTGCAAGAACGACCCCGGCGACGAGGTGATCGCCGCCTACGAGGCTCCTTATATGGGGGGCGAGACCAAGGCCGGCGCGCGGGCCTTCCCGCTGATCCTGCCGACCAGCCCGGAGATGCCGGGCGCGGCCGCGGGCAAAGCGGTCGCCAATGCCCTGCGCAGCGACGAGCGCCCGGCGCTGGTCTTGTGGGCCGACTCCGATCCGGTGCTGCCGTTCTCGGTCGGCGAACGGGTCGCCGAGCGCCTCGGGATGCCGGCGCCGCGCCCGGTCGCCGACGCGGGCCACTTCCTCCAGGAGGACGCCGGCCCGGCGATCGGCGCCACGATCGCCGAGTGGCTTCGCGCCTGAGCGCCGAGCGTCGGCGCTAGCCGGCCAGCGCGCGCCGGTTGCGCCGCACCAGGTCCATCATCGCCGCGTGGTCGTGGTCGCGCAGCAGCGTTTCGCGCCGCGGCGGGCCCTCGTCTTCGAGCCAGGTGAGGGTCCCGGGCCAGTAGGGGCTCGGCGGTTCGCCGGGGTGGTGGAAGATCGAGGCGAAGACCCAGCTGCCGGTGTTGTGGAGGCGGCCGCCGCCGGGCAGCTCCCACTCGGCTTCGCCCGGCAGCGGGCCGCCGCGGTGGGTGTGCCCGTAGATCACGTGGCCGCCGTCGACGCCGAGCCGGCGCGCCATCTCGGCCACCGCCTCGATTCCGCCGGAGAAGATCGCCGCCGGGTCGATGTCGGGCTCGAACTCGGCCCGGAGCAGCCTGTTGAGCCCCCGGATCGCGAGCGGGAAGCCCCTGCGGATCGCGGCCCGGCGGGCGCGGCGCGCGGGGCCGCCGCCGTTCGCCTGGCCGGAGAGCACCTCCCAGGCGGCCTCCGAGGCGTTGCCCTGGCTGCGCGCGACCGGCGCCGAGCGGGCCTGGGCGATCCCGTAGCCGAGGCCGTAGATCGGCCGCACCCGCCGCTCGTAGTCGGCCGGGGTGGCGGGGTCGGGAACCGGCCCGGCGAAGCGGCTGACGGTGGCGACCGCGACGCACTCGGCCCGCGGCAGCCGCAGGTGGGCGTCGCAGTAGTGGCCGTGGGTGGCGTAGACGTCCTCGCGCAGCCAGAGGCCCGGGTAGGCGATCCGCAGCCTGGCGCGACCGAGCCATTCGTCGATCATGGTCAGCGGGCCGGGGGAGGGGTCGGCGGTCTGCTCGAGGCCGAGCGGGCCGGCGCCGGCGATCGAGCGCTGGTCGAGCAGCGCCTCGGCGAAGCGGTGATCGTGGTTGCCGGGGACGAGCGTCACCTCGACCTCGCCGAGCGCCGCGCCGAGCTCCTCGAAGAAGGGGCGGGAGGCGGCGAGGGCGGGGCCGACCGGGAGGTCGCGGAGCTCGACCACGTCGCCCAGCAGCACCACCCGCTCGGCGTCGGCCAGGCGCTCCAGCAGCAGCGCCCGGAACTCGGGGTCGCGCAGCACGTCGCCGCCGGCGGCCAGGCCGAGGTGCAGGTCGGAGACGATCGCCGTCCGCATCGGCCATTTCTACCCGACCCCCCGACGAGCCGGTTGGCCGCGCGGCCAGTGGCCACTAAACTGCCGGGATGCCTGAGTTCGGCGAAGAGCTTTTCGCGCCCGCGAACGGGATCGAGCTCTGCTACCAGGAGATGGGCGAGCCCGACGGCGAGCCGCTCCTCCTGGTGATGGGGCTGGCGACCCAGCTGCTCGGCTGGGATGAGCGCTTCTGCTCGCTGCTCGCCGAGCGCGGCTTTCGCGTCGTCCGCTTCGACAACCGCGACATCGGCCGCTCGACCACGCTGCGCGAGGCCGGGGCGCCGAGCCTGCTGGACACCCTCAGCGGCCGCCGCGCCAGCGCCGCCTACCTGCTGCGCGACATGGCCGCCGACGCCTTCGGCCTGATGGACCACCTCGGCTGGGAGACGGCGAACGTGGTCGGCGCCTCGATGGGCGGGATGATCGCCCAGACGATGGCGATCGAGCGCCCCGAGCGGGTCCGCTCGCTGGTCTCGATCATGTCGACCACCGGGGCCCGCTTCACCGGCCTGCCGACGCTGAAAGCCTTCGGCGTCCTCTTCTCGAAGCGGCCGACCGACCGCGAGGCCTTCATCGAGCGCGGCGTCAACACCTTCCGGGTGATCGGCTCGCCCGGCTACGAGTTCGACGAGCAGCACGTGCGCGATGTCGCCGGCCGGGCCTACGACCGCGGCTCGAGCGCCGCCGGCGTCGCCCGCCAGCTGCACGCGATCAGCGCCTCGGGCGACCGCACCGCGGGCCTCGAAGGGCTCGACCTGCCGGCGACCGTGATCCACGGCAACCGCGACCCGCTGGTGCGGCCGTCGGGCGGACGGGCCACCGCGGCGGCGATCCCCGGGGCCCGGCTGAAGCTCATCGACGGCATGGGCCACGACCTGCCGCGGGTGCTCTATCCGGTCTTCGCCGAGGAGATCGCGGCGACGGAGGCGCGGGCCGGAGGCGGGGCCGAGGGCACGGGCGGGGCCGAAGGCCTCGAAGGCGTCGGCCAGCCGGCCTGACCCTCAGTCGCCCTTCGCCCTGGCGCGCTTCGCGGTCATCGTCTAGGCTTCTTTCGTCGTTTCTCGACCAATAAGGGGGATTCGGGATGCGGTTCCGAGGCGGGGGCCTCTGCGGTTACGTTGCTGTGCTGTTCGTGGGAGGGGCGCTGTTGCCGGCTGCAGCCGGTGCGGCCACGGTCGTCAACGGCGACTTCGAGACCGGCAGCCTGAGCGGCTGGCAGGAGAGCCACGTCACCGCCTTCGGCGACTGGTACGCCTACAAGGGGACCGAACCGCCGAAAGGGAGTCAGAGCGGCGTCAAAGAAGTCGAAGCGCCGCCCCAGGGGCGGTTCGCCGCGATCACCGACCAGGTCGACCCCGACGCGCTGACCCTCTGGCAGGACGTCGCCCTCGAGCCGGGGGCTACCCACACGCTCAGCCTCCTCGCCTACTACCAGTCGCAGCTGCCGCTGAGCACCCCCTCGCCCGACTCGCTCTCGGTCGAAGAAAGCGTCCTCGGCGGGCAGCCGAACGAGCAGTACCGGATCGACGTGATGAAGCCCTCGGCGCCGCTCGACTCGGTCAATCCCGAAGACATCCTGGCGACGGTCTTCAAGACCGGCACCGGCAGCCCGCAGACGATGGGGCCGACCCGGTTCAGCGTCGACCTGACTCCGTTCGCGGGGCAGACGGTGCGGATCCGCGCCGTCGTTGTCAACCGCTTCGACCCGGCCCTGCTGCCACCGCTGGAAGCCGAAGGCAAGCACCTGGTCGGGGCCCTCAACGCCGGCCTCGACGCGGTCGCGATCAAGAGCGCCGGCCCGGGCATCCCGCCCAGCCCGCCGAAAAAGGGCAACGGCAACAAGAAGGGCGGCGCCAACTCCGGCGCCAAGCTCTCCCTGGCAAAGCCCCGTCCCAACGCCCACAACGGCACCGTCAAGCTGCCGGTCAAGGTGCCCGCTGCCGGCCTCATCACCGCCAGCGGCGCCAAGAAGAACCCGAAGCTGGTCGTCACCGCCCGCAAGCGCGTGGCCGGCGCGACCACCGCCAAGCTCATTCTCAAGCCGACCGCGGCGGGCCGCCGCATCCTCCAGAAGAAGCACAAGCTGCGAGCCAAGATCGTGGTCCAGTTCAACCCCGACAAGGGCGCGACCGAAACCGCCAGCATCTCGGTCCTCTTCAAGCTCACCCCGCACCACCGCCGCTGAGCCAACCGGCCCAGCGGGCACCTAGAGTGCGGCTGAGAGGAGTCGAACCTCCACGAGCTTTCGCCCACACGGACCTGAACCGTGCGCGTCTACCAGTTCCGCCACAGCCGCGGGACCGACCAATCTACCGATTGCAGCGCCACCGCCGGCTCGTCCCCCTCACCCGGCCCCCGCCGCCGCTTCGCTAGAATGTCCCGTCCTCGCCGCTATCGTCTAGGGGACTAGGACGCCGGATTCTCAGTCCGGAAACCGGGGTTCGAATCCCCGTAGCGGTACTCCATCTCTTGAGCGAAACGGCCGCCCGCGAGGCGGTCTTTGCGTTCTCGGGTCAAGGCCCCAGGTCGAGGGGATGCGATTCGAACGCTCGACATCGGCTCGGGCGGTCGCCGGGCGACTGGCAGCTGTGGCTCACGAAGCCGGGGCGCGCCCGTCGAGGCCGCGCCGGGGCGCGCCGTCCGCTTGGGGTGGCTCCGGTCGATCGGCGACCAGCCGCCAGACGAGCTCGGCGGCGGCGGAGCGATCGGGGACCTCGAGCTTTCGGTAGCAGTGCTCGAGGTGCTTCTGCACGGTGCGGCCGCTGATCCCCAGGATCGCGCCGGCGTCGCGGTTGGATCGTCCGCGGGCGACGAGGGCGAGCACGTCGGCCTCGCGCTGGGTGAGGCCGCGGCCCCGCAGGGCATCGATCGGAACGCCGTCATTGAGCCGGCCGCTGGCCGGGCGGGCGGCGACCTCGTCGCGCAACGCCGTGTACTCGATCGCGTTGCGCCAGACCTGGATCAGATGCGGCCGGGCGCGGTCGACGAGATCGCGCTCGGCGTCGCTGTAGTCGGGCTCGCGACGGCTGAGCGCGACCGCGAGGACGCGGCCGGGAGTGGCGGGCAGCGTGAACGCCATTTGGTGCTCGACCCCCATCGGCCCGTAGACGCGCTTGTAGAGATCGAGCCCGTGGTAGTCGTCCTCGCCGATCACGTCCGAAAAGCGGTAGGCGCGGCCGTCGAGGGTCCGCATGTAGCGGGCCATCAGCGGATTCTGGAAGGCGAATTCTCCGTAGGCCCGGTAGAGATCTTCCGGTTGGGGTGGCTCGATCAGCGAGATCACCCGTTCGGGGTCGGGTCCGACGTCGTTGATCGAGACGAAATCGGAGGGGAGCAGGCGCTGGAGCGCGACGAGCAGGCCGATCGCGAGTTCGTCGAGGTCGAGCATGCCGCTCACCTCGCCGATCAGTTCCAGCAGCTTCTCGTCGATCCCTGCCACGACCGCGATCCTAGCCCGGGGATGGCGGCGCTTCGGTCAGTTCTTGACCAGTTTTACGGTGGTCGACTCCGCGATCGGCTTGCCCCCGGCTGGGGTGAACGTCACGGTCGCGTTCAGGGTCACCTTGCCGGTCTGCTCGAGCTTCGTCGCCTTCTGACCGGTCGCCTTGACGGTGAGATTTACGGTGCCCGCTGCCGTCGCCCTTGCCGTGACCGCCTTCACGCCCGGTCCGGACAGCTTCACGGTCCCGGCGCCCGGAACTTCGGCGCTCAGCTTTGCGGTGCCCGCCTTCGGGTTGTCCTTCGCGTTGCCGAGGCTGAAGCCGCCGGAGCCGCCTGATGACGGCTTGAAGCCGGGAACGGGGCAGGATCGCACCGCGCCCGCCGTCGAGATCGGAACTGCTTGCCCGCCGGCGTAGAAGATCGTGATCCCGCGCGCCGCCGGGCCGTGGTAGCAGACCTGAAGGGTGGCGCCGGCGTCGATCGGCCCACAGCCGATCAACGTACCCGCCACCGGCTGCCCATAGGCGCAGCTCGAGGGGACGATGCCCGAGGCTTCTTCGCTGCCGGAGAGTTCGATCAGGACCGCGCCTTCGGTTTTCGGCCCTTCGTTTTTGATCGTCACCACGTAATCACCCGAGGATCCCGAGCCGATCGGCGCCAGCGTCGCGGTGATCGCCGCTTGGGCCGAGGCCGCCCCCCCGAGGGCTGCCAGCGCGGTGACGATTCCGATGGCACCGAACCTTCGGGCACGCCTGCGGGCCGCTGATCCCTGCTCTGATTCGCTTCCGACACGCATCGCCGCCTCCTCGCTCAGTGGACGCGGAGCAACGTATCCGCGTACCGGTCCGGCCGCAACCGGGTGAGCCGAGATCTACGCGGTTTTGGCTTAGTTCGGAGAATGGCGTAAGACACAGTGTCATTTGGGACCTCGCGCCCGTCGCGGTCACCGTATGTAGCAATCAGCGGCGCCGACCGGTATCACCCTCAAGCCCTACGCGGTTTCGGCGTAGGGCATCGGCGCTCCAGTCACTTTTGCGGTTGCGGTGCCAGCTTCGAATGTGGTTCAGTGCCGCGCCATGAAACAGACTCGCTTCGTTCTCCTCGCCCTCACCCTCTGCAGCCTGCTCTGCGCCGCGCCCGCCGTCGCCAAGACGAAGACCTTTGAACTCTCGACGGCCAGCCCGGCGAAGCTCGAGACCGGAATCGTGCTCGGCAAGGGCGAGACGGTGAAGCTCGAGGTCTCGGGCAACGGCAAGTGTGGAGCGGGAGATGACTGCCCGGCGAGCAATCCGCTCGGCAGCGGTCAGACCTGCGCGGGCCGCTCGCTCGGACCGCTTGATCCCGGTCCGGCCCCGAGCCTTCCCTACGGTTCCGTCGACGCCCAGATCGGCAGCGGCGCGCCGTTCACCACCGGCTCCTCGAAGACGGCCGGCGGCAAGGGCGAACTGGTCCTCTTCTACAACGACTGCGCCGAATACTACGGCGACAACACGGGATCATTCACCGTCAAGGCGACCTACTCTCCCTGCGCCGCCGACGATGAGGAAGAGGACTCGGAAGACTCTGAAGATCGTGCCGCCCGGGCCTCGCGGGCGGAGCGGGAAACGAAGACCTGCAAGCTGAAGGTGAGGATCTCGGGCATCGTGCTCCGCCGGGTCTGCGCCGAGAAGGGTTGCGATGGCCTGCGCGTGGTCCCGGTCGCCGGACAGCAGGTCGAGCTGATCGGCAAGAAGCGCAGCTACGAAACCCAGACGAACGGCTCCGGCGAATACCGCTTCCGGGTCAAACATGGGAAGTACCGCGTCCACCTTCTGGGGACGACGAAGAAGGTAGAACCCGACGCCCACGCGGTGAACGGCTCCGACGACGTTGGCGGCCTCGACTTCACTCTCTGCAAGATGCCCGACGGCTACGGCGGCAAGGTTCCCGGCTGCGACCTGGTCAAAGTCGACGGAACGGCCACCGACTACTACGACGGCCCGGTGAGCGGTCCCGAGATCACTTCCGACACCGACACCGCAACGGTGAAGGGCGGCCGTTTCACGATCTACGCCACCCGCGGCTC
The DNA here is from genome assembly GCA_036494495.1 of Solirubrobacterales bacterium. Taxonomy (GTDB): domain Bacteria; phylum Actinomycetota; class Thermoleophilia; order Solirubrobacterales; family 70-9; genus VAYN01. The sequence continues at coordinate 12,155 of DASXOF010000175.1, forward strand.
GGGGACGCTCGACGAGCACCGCCTCCTATCCGAAGCCCGGCCCGGTGACATCGAGGCCGTCCCGGTATCGACCGGCGCCGACGTCAACCGGGACGAGGTCAAGTTCCTGCCGCAGATCAAGTACCGCCTGGGCCTCTCCAAGCGCGGTCGGATGGACTTCGAAGCCTGGAACCTGCCGGCCTCGACGCTCGGCAACGCCCCGTCGGTGGAGGGGGCGGACGCGCCCGCCTCTTACTACTTCGAAACGATCGGGACGAACCGGACCAGCCCGAGCAACCTGATCTGCACGCTGAGGGGCGGAACCACCGTGGCGCCCCCCTTTCCCAACCCGCTCCCCGATGGCGCCACCCTGTTCGAAGACTTCGACTACGCAGCCGTGGCCGAACGCATCGAAACCAGCGACGGGACCCCCGAGAACCCGCTACCGACCTACACCTCCCAGTACTGCGAAGCGACTTACTTCGGCTTGATCAAAGATGCCGCGGGCAACGTCCTGGCGAAACAGGCATTCCCCGGTAAGGGCATTTTCAAGACGCTCTCGCCGAACGAATAGGTGCTCCGCGGGCACGAGGATCGGACGGGTTGTCTGCTCTCAGTCCGGAAACCGGGGTTCGAATCCCCGTAGCGGCACGTGCGCAGAGCCGAAGCGCCGCCCGAGGGGGCGGCGTCTTTCGTTCTCGGCCCTCCGCTTTCCCTAGCCCAACTTGACGCCCACCGCCGAGCCGGCTTTTCTGGTGGTCCCTGGTTTCGGATTCTGCTTGACCACCGTCCCAGTTTTGGCGGTAACGCCTTCTTCCTTGGTGACCTGGCCCACTTTGCAGTGCCGTGCGCGGATTGCTTTCTTGGCGCCTTTCAGGTGCTTTCCGAGGAGTTTCGGGACGACGCATTTCGCGACGGGCGGAGCGGGAGCGATCGGGGCGGGAGTGGGAGGCGCCGCGAACGTGAACGACGTCGGGGCGTTGGCCGACCCGGCCAGGGTCGTTACGGACACCGCGACATCGCCTGCAGCGTGGGCGGGAGATATGGCCGTGATGGTGGATTCCGAAAGCACCGAGAACGAGGTGGCCGCCGTCCCGCCGAAGGTCACGGCAGTGGCGCCGGTGAAGTCGTGCCCGCTGATCAGCACCGACGTGCTGCCAGCGGTCGGTCCGCTGCTTGGCGAGATTGCCGAGATGGCGGGAAGCGGCTGAACTTCGGCGTTGTAGGTGTACTCGACCGGCAAACCGGTGGTGGCGATTCCAGAGGAGCCTTCGCCGAGCGGCGGCACGAAGAAGGCGGAGCCCGCTCCCGCCGGTACGAAGTAGCCGACCATGTCAGCCCCATTCGTATTTTTGATTGCCAGAGTCTGACCAGCTTTGATCGGCACATTGGCGGAGAAGGTCTGGGTGGCTTTGCTGGTGGGCGTGGCCGGGGCGCTGGTACCGGTCGAGGTGTAGCTGCCCGCGCCATCTGGCGTCAGGACCTGCAGCGAGAAGGGGCCCCCGGAGAAGCCGGAGACGTGCCAGCGGATGACCGTCCCGCTGATCGGGGAGGTGAGGCTTGCCCCGCCGCTGACGGCGGTGTCGAAAATCGTGGCGGGATTGCCGACGTCGATTTCAGCCGTTGGCGTGCCGGTGCTGCCAACCGTGACGATCGCCGCATTCGCGGTGCAGGCGAGCAGGAGCGGCAGGGCAAGTGCTCCGCTCAGGGCGAGGGTTGCCAGGGCTTTCGCCGAGCGCTTCATGTGGGTCCTTCCGATTGCGAGCCGAATGGGACGCTCGACAGGCTCTCACGCCTCGCTGTGCATGGCAAGGAGCAGGCCCCCCTCTGGGTTCGTCTTCGAGGCCTGGCCCAAAGCCGCCCGGTTCCTCCCCTAGGGATGTAAAGCTGAAGCGGTATTCCACGTCGCGTCGCGTCGATCACGGGCGCGCCGTGAAGACGTGGGCGACGGCGCCGCCGCTGAAGGCGGTGGTGCTCACGGGCTCGAGGGTGAGCGGGGCGGTGAAGAGGCGCTCGCCGGCGCCGAGGACGACCGGGTGGACGACGAGGCGGTACTCGTCGATCAGGCCGGTCTCGACCAGCGAGCGGGCGAAGCGCACGCCGCCCTGGGCGAGGAGGTAGCCGTCGGGGCGCTCCTGCTTGAGGCGCTCGACGTTGTTTGCCAGGTCGCCGCGGGCGATCGTCGCCGGGCCCCAGTCGGCGGTGGCGAGCGAGTCCGAGAAGACGACCTTGGGGATCTCGTTCATCGGCTTGGCGAACGGTTCGGGGCCGCCGGGCCAGAAGTCGGTCCACCGTGCGTAGGTCGCCGCACCGATCAGGTGGGTGCCGGCGTTGCTCACGGTCTCGAGCGTCCAACGGCCGCTGTCATCGGAGCGCCCGGCGGCGATCCAGTCGCCGCTCCCGTCGCTTGACGCGACGTAGCCGTCGAGCGAGACGGACATCTTCAGAACCAGTGAGGCCATGCGCTGCTTCCTTTCGGCGATGGGATTGGCCGTACTATCGCTGCTCGCATGCCGGATGGATCGACGCTCCTCGTGTTCGCTGGAACGAGCCTGCTGTTGCTTGCCGTTCCGGGCCCCGCTGTGATCTACGTGGTCACCCGCAGCCTCGACCAGGGACGGTCTGCGGGCCTGATCTCGGTGCTCGGCATCGAGGCGGGGACGTTCGCCTACGCGCTGGCCGCCGCTGCCGGGCTGACGGGGCTGATCGCCGCCTCGGAACTCGGGTTCGACCTCGTCAGGTACGCCGGGGCGGCGTACCTGATCTATCTCGGCGTGGGGAAGCTCCTCGGGCGGGACGAACCGGGTGACGAAGCGCCGCACGGCCGCTCGCGGCTGTTCCTCCGCGGCGCGCTCGTCCAACTGCTGAACCCGAAGATCGCGATCTTCTTCCTCGCCTTCCTGCCCCAGTTCGTCGCGCCGTCGCGAGGCCCGATCGCGATGCAGATCCTGATCCTGGGCACGCTCTTCACCCTGCTTGCGTTGCTCAGCGACGGCGCCTACGTCCTGCTTGCGGGAGCGGTGGGTGGCTGGCTGCGCTCGGGCCGAGCCGCCAGGCGGCGACTCGGCAGGCTGAGCGGCGGCGTCTACATCGGCTTGGGCCTCACCGCGGCGATCTCGGGGTCGAGCCACCCGCGCCACTCCCACGGCTGAGCTTCCTAGGCGCCGTCCTGGACGAGGCGGCCGCTGACGATCAGCCGGCTCGGGCTGGGAGGGAGGCCCAGCTTCCAGACCATCCCCAGGGGACGATGGTCGACGTCGTTGGTCGACTTCAGCTCGAGCTCCTCGCCGTCGCGCTGCAGGGTCGCCTCGAGATCCACCGCCGCCGTCTTGCCGCCGGCGTGGAGGCGCCCGTGGATCCGCAGCCGCTCGCCGTCGAGCGTCGCGCTCTCGGAGACGAACCGCACGTACGGATGCTGCTCGGCTCCGAAGAAGGCGGGGGAGCGCAGATGCTCGTCGCGCTTGTCCTTCTCGGTGTCGATGCTGGCGGCCTCGATCGTCAGCACGACGGCGGGCTGGGCCGAGAGGTCGAGCGTCCCTTCGTAGCGGGTGAACCGGCCCTTGACGGGGGGAAAGCCCCAGAGCAGCCTGGTCTGGAATTCGACGTTCGAGCGGGCCGGGTCGATTCGCCAGCGCGTCGTCTCGATGGCGGGGGAGCCGAGCGGGTCGGCTGAATAGGTGCTCACGACTGCGTCTCCTTGCTGTCGGGTTCGTCTGCTCGCAGGTCAGACAGCGCAGGTCGCGGCTCTGTGACAGCTGGCCCTATCCCGGCGTTTCGACGCCCCGCAGGCCGAAGGCGGAGGCGACGAGGCGGTCGCGAGTCCCGCCGGGAAGCCGGGAGAGGGTCGAGAAGAGGCGGGTGCCGGACCCGACCCCGTACCAGCGGCGCGGGCGGGCCGACTCGACCGCCTTGACGATCGTCCCGGCGACGGGCTCGACCGGGCCCAGCTTCTGCTCGCCGGCGGCCTTCGCGAAGGCCTCGATGTGGTTCCGGTAGAGCGCGGCCCGCGCCGGGTCGGCGGCGGCGAGCGAGGCCTCGGCGGCGGCTCCGGCCTTGGCGAAGATCTCGGTCTCGGTGCCGCCCGGCTCGACCAGCACGACCGGGATGCCCCAGGCGGCGAGCTCGACCCGGAGCGATTCCGAGAGCGAGACGAGCGCCGCCTTGCTGGCGCCGATCGGCCCCATCATCGGCACCGGCACGCGCGCGGTCGGGGCGCTGACGTTGACGACCCGGCCGTGGCCGCTGCGCAGCAGCGGCAGGAACGACTGGATCACCCGGACCGGCCCGAGGGTGTTGATCTCGAACTGGCGGCGCAGCTCGTCGTCCGGCACCAGCTCGAGCGGGCCCTGGACGATCACCCCGGCGTTGTTGACGACCGCCTGGAGGCCGTCGTCGCCGACCTCGCGGCGAACCAGCTCGGCGGCGGCGGCGACCGCGGCCGGGTCGGTGACGTCGATCGGGACCGGGTGCACGCGGCTCGACCCGGCGAGCGCGCCGGCGCTCTCGTGGATGCCGGCGAACACGGCGTGCCCGCGCTCGGCCAGCTGCCGCGCGGTCTCGGCTCCGATCCCGCCGGCGGCGCCGGTGAGGAAGACGTTTTTCGTATTTTGTCCCGGCATGAGCGGACCTCCCGATAGCCTCTAGTTACATGTTGATGCCGACATGTGGCGTGGGACAATACAAGTGCGCCCTGACATGTCAATAGCCACAGGTGAGGTGCGGCGGTGTCGCTGAGGCACGCGCTCCTCGGGCTGCTCGCCGAGCAGCCGGCCAGCGGCTGGGACCTCAGCCACCGCTTCGACGAGGTGCTCGGCGCGGTCTGGCCGGCCGGCCATCCGCAGATCTACGGCGAGCTGCGCAAGCTCGAGCAGGAGGGGCTGATCGCGGTCGACTCGGAGGGGCCGCGGCGGCGCAAGGCCTACCGGGTGACCGACGCCGGCCTCACCGCCGTCCGTGGCTGGCTGGCCGAAACCGAGGTCGACCACACGATGCGCCTCGAGCCGCTCCTGCGCTCGGTCTTCTTCTGGCTGCTGACGCCCGAGCAGCGGGCCGCCCGCCTGCGGGAGGAGGCCGAGTACTACGACCGGGTCGGCGCCATGTACCGCGAGCTCTGCGCCGCCAAGGACCGCGGCGAGTACGGCGATTCGCCCCAGACGCACTCGCTCCGGGTCGCCGCCGAGGCCGGCGCGCGTCTCAACGAGGCGCTCGCCGAGTGGGCCCGCTGGGCGCAGACCTACGACCGCTGAATCGCGGGCTCGGTCAGCCGAGCATGCGGGGGACGATCTCCGCCCGGATGCGCTCGGCGGAGGGGGCATCGCCGTCGGCGAGCAGGCCGAGGAGGATCAGGCCGAGGCCGAGATCGGCGCGGACCTCGGCGCCGGCGGGCTCGCCGAGGGCGCGGCGGGTCCGGGCCCGGTTGGCCTCGATCCGGGGAACGATCTTCGCCTCGCGGACGACTGCGGCGAGCTCGGGGTCCTCGCCGGAGAGCGCCACCGCCAGCAGCCGCGCGGCGCGGCCGTGGAGCTCCTCGGCGAGGCTGCTGAGGCCGGCGACCAGGTCCTCGACCGGGTCGCCGGTCTCCGCCGGCTCGTGCTCGGCGGCGGCCGAGCGCAGGGCGCTGACGACCAGGCTGCGCTTCGAGTCCCAGCGCCGGTAGAGGGCGCCGAGGCCGATCCCGGCCCGCGCCGCCACGTCGCTGACCCGCAGCCCGCCGTAGCCCCGCTCGTCCAGCAGCTCCAGCGTCGCCCGCAGGGCCGCGGCGCCGACCTCCGGGTCGAGCGGCCGCCCGCGGGGGGTCGCCGGCGAGCTCATCGCCCGAGAATAGCGGAAACCCGGAATTCCAAAATTAGCCGCGAGCTGATAGAAAAACGGAAATTTCTGTTTCCGTAAAGCGAAGGAGTGGTGCCAGATGGATCTGCGGCTGAGGGGAAAGAGGGCGCTGGTGACCGGCGCATCGAAGGGCATCGGCGCGGCGGTGGCCGAGACGCTGGCCGGCGAGGGCTGCGATCTCGAGCTCGCCGCCCGCAACGAGGACGCGCTGAAGGCGCTGGCCGCGAGGCTGCACGAGGAGCATGGGGTCGGCGTCGGTGTCCACCCGGTTGACCTGCGGAGCGCCGATGCCATCGCCCGGCTCGCGGCAGAGGTCGCCGACGTCGACATCCTCGTCAACAACGCCGGCGACATCCCTTCGGGCTCGATCGAGGCGCTCGACGCCGACGCCTGGCGCCGGGGGTGGGAGCTGAAGGTGTTCGGCTACATCGAGCTGACGCGGCTCTACTTCGCCCGGATGAAGGCCCGCGGCGGCGGCGTCATCGTCAACGACATCGGCGCCTCGGGCGAGCAGGGCGACTTCGACTACGTCGCCGGGTCGGCGGGCAACGCCGCCCTGATGTCGCTGACCCGGACGCTCGGCGGCCGCGTCTCCGAGCACGGCGTCCGCGTCGTCGGCGTCAACCCGGGACCGGTCGAGACCGAGCGGATCGTCGCCCTGATGAAGGGGATCGCGAAAGGGCGCCTCGGCGACCCCGACCGCTATCCGGAGCTGATGGCCGGCTTCCCGATGGGGCGGCCGGCGACGCCGGCCGAGGTCGCCGACGCGATCGCCTTCCTCGCCTCCGAGCGCTCGGCCTACACCAGCGGCGTGATCCTGACGATCGACGGCGGCCTCACCGCCGGCGCCTCTATGTGAGCGCCGGCGCCGCGAACGCGCCGCGATGGCGCCGGCACCACGCCGCGAAGGTCCCCGGCGCGCGGCCGAGCAGGTGCTCGACCGCGTCGCTGCGGCGGCCGACGGTGTCGGCGCGTATCAGCTCGAAGCCTTCGAGCAGGGCGGCTTCCAGCTCCGGGGGAGCGCCGGCCGGGAAGCGCGAGCGCACCGCCTCGGCCGCCGAGGCGACCTCGCGGACCTCGATCTCGACGCCGAGCGCCGCGGCGAGGATGCCCGCCTGCTCGGCGACGGTGAGGGTTTCGCCGCCGGTCAGGACGTACTCCCGCCCGAGGTGGCCGTCCTCGGAGAGGGCGAGGGCGGCGACGGCGGCGATGTCGGCCGGGTCGATCGGCGCGTAGCGGCCCGGGCCGGCCGGGTCGAGGACGAAGCCGCCCTCGCGGATCGTCGCCGTCCAGTCGAGGGCGTTGCTCATGAAGCCGCTCGGCCTGAGGATCGTGAACGGGATCCCGGTGGCCCGGACCATCTCCTCCCGTTCGTGGTGCCAGCGGCCCATCGCCGGCATCGGGTCGCCGAGGACGTTGTCGGAGGAGACGAAGACGACCCGCTCGACCCCGGCGACCGCGGCGGCCGCCAGCGCGTTGGCGGCGAACCCGGTGCCGATCCCGGGGGTGAGGAGGAAGAGCCCCTCGACCCCGTCGAAGGCGGGAGCCAGAGTGGCGGGATCGCCGAGGTCGCCGACCGCGATTCGGGCCCGCTCGGGCAGGGCGGCGGCGCGGGCGGGATCGCGGACGAGCGCCGTGAACTCGGCCCCGCTCCCGTCCAGGGCCCTCGCCAGCTCGCTGCCGATGTTGCCGTTGGCTCCGGTTATGAGTAGCATCGATTCTCCTATCTATTGCCGGCTAACGATCTCTGCGCAACGTAGCAAATCAATAGCCGGCTAACGAATATCGCCCGAGTTCGGAGGTCCCCGAGATGCCCGAGTTCCTCGACCTGCACGGCCAGACGACGAAGTCACTGCGGGCCCTCTCCGAGGCGGCGATGCAGCGCCACGGGCTGCACCTCGGGCAGAACCTGCTGCTGGCGGCGCTCTGGGAGGAAGACGGATCGACGCCCGGCGAGATCGCCGCTTCGGTCGGGGTGAGCAGGCCGACCGTCGTCAAGATGGCGAACCGGATGAGCGCCGCCGGCCTGATCTCCCGGCGCAGCGATCCCGAGGACGGGCGTCTGGTCCGCCTCTGGCTCACCGACGCGGGCCGGGCGCTGCAGGGGCCGGTGGAGGCGGAGCGCGCGCGGATCGAGCGGCAGGTGACCGCGGGCCTCACCGCCGCCGAGCGGCGGCAGCTGATCGCCGCGCTCGGCAAGGTCCGCGAAGCGGCCCGGTCGATGCTGGCCGACGCCGACAGCTAGCCGCGCGACCGGCCGCTGTCACGTTTCCGCCCGCCACTGCGTCTTCGGTGTGTAGCCACTCGGACACGGTTCGGTGTGTAGCCACTCGGACACGGAGGTAAGCGATGCCGGAAGCGTTGTTGTCGGCGATCTGGGGCGAATCCGTCCGCCTCAGCGAGCCGGGGAGGCTCGTCCACCTGCAGTTCCGCCGCTTCGCCGGCAGCCCCGGCTGCGGCCTGCACCTGCGGGAGTTCAGCGCCCGCTACGACGAGATCGGCGCGGCCGGCGTGGTCGAGGTCGTCGTCTTCCATTCGCGGGCCGAGGCGCTGCGGGCCCACCACGGCGAGCTTCCCTTCGCCGTCGTCGCCGATCCCGGCCGCTGGCTCTACCAGGAGTTCGCGGTCGGCCGCTCGGCCCGGGCCGTGCTTCATCCCAAGGCGGTGCGCGCCGCGCTTCGCGGCTTCGCCGCTTCCCGGCGGCTCCATCTCGGCTGGCTCTGGAGTGGCCGCGGCAGCCTGCCGGCGGACTTCCTGATCGACGCCAGCGGCCACGTGCTGGCCTGCCGCCAGGGCAGCCATCCCTACGACCAGTGGTCGGTGGAGGAGGTCCTCGCCCTGGCTTCGGAGTACCGGCCCGCCCTGGCAATCTGACCGATCCCGGCGGGCGAATTCCATCGAGATTGCACCGCGGCGGGTGGGAAGTCGCGGGCTAGGGTGGAACGACGATGGGCCGCGCAGCCGCCAAGAAGCCCCCGGCCGAGGCCGTCGAGGCGGCGCTCCGTGAGCTCGAAGCGACCCAGGCGCGGACCAACGCCTGCGTCGCCCTTGCCGCCGAGGCGGCGCTGAGCAGAGCCGCTTCGCCGGGCCCGAAGACCGGGCCGCTCTGGGGCATGCCGTTCGTCGTCAAGGACGCCTTCGACCTCGAGGGCGTCGAGTCGACCTGGTGCAGCCGGGCGCGGCGGCCGCGGCGGGCGACGGCCGACGCCCGCGCCGTGCGCAGGCTGGTCGAGGCCGGCGCGATCCCGGTCGCCAAGGCCAACCAGCACGAGCTCGCCGCCGGCGCCACCAATCTGGTCAGCGCGGCGGGGCCGACGGCCAACCCCTGGGACCCGCGGCGGATGACCGGCGGCTCCTCCGGCGGCTCGGCCGCCGCCGTGGCGGCCGGCGCGGTGCCGTTCGCGCTCGGCACCGACGCGGGCGGCTCGGTCCGGATCCCGGCCGCGCTCTGCGGCGTCACCGGGCTGAAGCCGACGCACGGCACGGTCAGCCTCGACGGGGTGATGCGCACCGCTCCCTCGCTCGACGTCGCCGGGCCGATCGCGCTCAGCGCCGGCCTCTGCCGGCAGGTGCTGCAGGTGATCCGCGACGAGCCCGCGCCCCCGCCCGCGGCTCCCGCAACGCTCCGCATCGGCATGCCGCGGCCGTTCTTCGAGCTGCTGCAGGAGGGCGTCGGCGCCCGCATCGAGGCGGTCGCCGAGACGCTCCGCTCGCTCGGTCACACGGTGGTCGAGGTCGACGGCCCCGACCCGGAGGAGGGCGTCGCCGCCCTGCACGTGATCGCCCCGGCCGAGATCGCCGCCGAGCGGCGCGACCTCGACTCGCCGGGTGAGGCCGACCCCTCGATCGCCGCCCTGCTCGAGCTCGGCGCGGCGATCACCGCGGTCGACTACCTGGCGGCGCGGGCCGAGGGGGAAGCGCTCGCGGCGCGCTTCCGCCGCGCTTTCGAGACGGTCGACCTGCTGCTGACGCCGACGACGCCATACGTCGCCCCGCGCGCCGACGAGGACGAGGTCGCCGTCGCCGGCGGCAGCCTCGACACGGTCGCCGCTCCCGCCAGGCTGACCAACGCGATCAGCGTCGCCGGCCTGCCGGCGATCTCATTCCCGGCCGGGAGCGGGGTGGAGGGGATGCCGGTCGGCGCGCAGCTGGTCGGCCCCTGGGGAAGCGACGAGACGCTCTGCGAGGTCGCCGTCGCCTACCAGGCGATCACCGACCATCACCTGAGCCGTCCGCGCTGAGGGCCGCCGGCGTGACCAGCCGCAGCGCCAGCTCGAGCCGGAAGCGGGTGTCCATGTCGTCGAGGTCCAGGCCGGCCAGCTCTTCGATCCTCTGCAGCCGGTAATAGAGCGTGTTGAGGTGCAGATACAGGCGCCTGGCCGTAGCGGTCGCCTTGCCCTGCTCCTGGAGGAAGACGTCGAGGGTCTGGACCAGGTCGCGGTGGTGCGAGGCGTCGTACTCGATCAGCGGCGCCAGCAGCTGCTCGGCGCCGCGGTGCAGCGCCGGGTCGGCGGTCGCGAGGACGCCGCGCATGCCGAGGTCGGCGAGGGTGGCGACCTCGCCCTCGTACCCGAGCAGCGCCGCGGCGCTGGCCGCCCGGCGGGCCTGGTCGATCGCCTCGGCGAGCCCCTCGACCGCGACGGCGCCGTGGGCGATGCCGACCGTGGCGCCGTCGCCGGCTGCCGCGAGGGCCCGGGCGATGGCGCGGGCCAGCGGCAGCGGCTGCCGCGAGGGCGCCACGACCACTACCGTCGACCCCTCGTCGCAGACCAGCGAGCGGGCGGCGACCGAGCGCAGCGCCAGCGCCTGCCGGGCGCCGGAGACCGGGGCGCAGGCGACCGCCGCCGGGTGCTCGAGGTCGACGCCGGCAAAGCTGCCGAGGCGGCGGGCACTGGCCGGCCGCTCGCGCGCGAGGGAGAGGACGTGGGCGAGCAGCGCCGGCGGGTCCTCTGCCAGCGTGATCGCCAGCCGCCGCTCCTGGGCGAGCGCCAGGGCGATCACCCCCGAGGCGCACTCGAGCAGCGGCTCGAGCTCGTCCCCGCGACCGGACAGGCGCAGGTGGGCGAGGAGCTCGCCGCCGAGCTCGAGAGGCAGGTCGCCGGGCTCGGCTTCGGCCGGGGAGACCAGCTCCGCCTCGAGGCCGATGCTGCGGCCGAGGACTTCGACGAGCACGTCGGGCGGAGCCCCCTCGACCAGACCGGCGCCGAGCAGGGAGCGCAGCTCGAGCGCGCCGCCGGCACCACGGTCGACATCGAGATGGACCGTTGACCCTTCCATCTGGTCATGATACAACAAACGTTGGTTGTTTAATTAAGGAGGAGAATGGTGCAGTCAGAGGGATCAGGAGCCACGCCGACGCGGCCGCGACGCCGCTCGGCACGCAGGGTCGCCCGCGAGCGCGAGATTCGTGCCGCGGCGGTGGATCTGTTCCAGGACCGCGGTTACGAGGCGACGACGATGCGCGACCTGGCGCAGGTCGTCGGCATGGACGCAGGCAGCCTCTACAACCACTTCCGCTCCAAGTACGACCTCCTGCGCGAGGTCCTGATCGGGACGATGGAGGAGCTGGTCGAGGAGGTGCGCATCAGCGTCGAGGCGGCCCCGGACAGCCCGACCGCCCAGCTGCGGGCCCTGATCAGCTCCTACGTGCGCTTCCACTCCGAACGGCTGCACGAGGCCGGCATCGCCGACTCCGAGCGCCGCTCGCTGGAGGCCGACGACAGCCGCCGGCTGCTCGAGCTGCGGCGCGAGCTGGCCGGGATGGTCCGCGAGATCCTCGAGCGGGGCAAGGCGGGCGGCGAATTCGAGTTCGAGGACGCCGGCGTGGCGACGCTCTGCGTGCTCTCGGTCCCGGCCCGGCTGCCGGTCTGGTTCCGTCCTGAGGGGCGGCTCGGCCTCGACGAGGTGGTCGAGCCGCTGACCGCGTTCGTCCTGCGCGGCGTCGGCGCCGAGCCGGGGGCGGCCTGATGGAGGCTCAGCGCCAGCCGCTGGTCGGTGACGTCCCGGCCTGGTTCGCCGCTCGCCCGGACGCCGATCGGCCGGTGCTCGGGCTCGGCGAGCTGGACAAGAGCTGGGCGCAGATCGAGGCGGCCACGGACGGCCTCGCCGCCGGCCTCGCCGAGCTCGGGCTGGAACCCGGCGATCGGGTCGCGACCCTGCTCCCAAACTGCGCCGAGTACGTCGAGATCATGTACGGCGTCGCCCGCGCGGGCTGTGTCATCGTGCCGCTCAACACCCGCTCCTCCGGCCCCGAGCTGCGGCGCGCGCTGGCTTTCTCCGGCGCCCTTGCGCTGATCTCCCACGCCCGCTTCGGCGACAAGCTGGACCCCGTCCTCGAGGGCGGGGCGACGATTGCCGCCGAGCGCCGGATCGTGATCGGCGAGGCGGGGGAGTGGGTGGACTACGCGGAGCTGATCGGGCGCGGCGGCGCGGCGCCGGCGCGGCGCCCGTCCGAGGACGACCTCTACTGGATGCCGTTCACCTCGGGCACGACCGGGATGCCGAAGGCGGCGATGGTCAGCCACCGGCGGCTGATCGACCAGTGGCGGGTCGTCGAGCACGAGTTCGAGTTGCGGCGCGGCGAGCGGATGCTGGTCCCGGGCCCCTTCTACCACTCGCTCGGCTTCCTCTTCGGGCTCAGCGCGCTGTTCGCCGAGGGCGAGCTGATCGTCCACCCGGAGTTCGACCCCGCCGCGGTGGTCGAGGCGATCGGCGCCCACCGGATCGCAGTGCTGCCGGCGGTGCCGACGATGTACACGCTGCTGCTCGAGGAGCTCGCCGGCCGCGAGGCCGAGCTGGGCTCGATGCGGGCGGTGATCTCAGCCGGCTCGCCGCTCCACACCGCGACCAAGCGCGGGCTGGTGGAGCGCTTCGCGCCGGCCGGGCTGTTCGAGTTCTACGGCTCTACCGAGGTCGGGATCACCACCGTCCTGCGGCCGGCCGACCAGCTGCGCAAGGAGCGCTCGGTCGGGCTCCCGGTGCGCGGCGCGGCGATCAGGCTGGTCGACGAGCACGGGGCCGAGGTGCCGCCGGGGACCCCCGGCGAGGTGCTGAAGCGGGGGCAGCTGCTGGGCCCCGCCTACTTCCGCAACGAGGAGGCGACGGCGGCGATCGAACGCGACGGCTGGATCGCCACCGGCGACATCGGCGTGCTCGACGAGGAGGGCTACCTGGCGATCGTCGACCGCCGCAAGGACATGATCGTCTCCGGCGGGGCCAACGTCTTCCCGGCCGAGATCGAGGCGGTGATCCTGACCGACCCGGCGGTGCTGGAGGCGGCTGTGATCGGCACGCCCGATCCAGTCTGGGGCGAGGCGGTGACCGCGGTCGTGGTGCTGCGGCAGGGCCACTCGCTCGACGTCGAGGCCCTGGTCGCCCGCTGCGGGGCGGAGCTGGCCGGCTACAAGAAGCCGCGCCGGGTCGAGATCGTCGACGAGCTGCCGAAGACGGGCTCGGGCAAGGTGATGAAGCCGGTGCTGCGCGAGCGCTTCTGGGAGCAGGAGGGCCTCCGTGTCAGCTGAGCTCGAGCCGCTGACCTGCCGCCGCTACGCCGGCCGCGTCGCCCTGCTCACCGGCGCGGCCGGGGGGCTGGGCTCGGCGATCGCGCGCAGGCTCGCGGCCGAGGGCGCGACCCTTGCCCTCTCCGACCGTCCCGGCGTCGACCTCACCCCGCTCGCCGCCGAGCTGGACGCCCTCGGCGCCGAGACCAGCACCGACGAGGTCGACGTCTCCCTCGGCGCCGACGTCGAGCGCTGGGTGGCCCGGATCGCGGAGCTGCACGGCCGCGCCGACGTGCTCGTCAACAACGCCGGGATCATCCGCGACCGTCGCATCGAGCGGATGGAGGACGCCGACTGGAAGGCGGTGATCGGGGTCCACCTGACCGGCGCGTTCAACTGCTGCCGGGCGGTGCTGCCGCGGATGCGCGTCAACGGCTACGGCCGCATCGTCTCGATGGCCTCGATGTCCTGGCGCGGCAACTTCGGCCAGGCGAACTACTCGGCGGCCAAGGCCGGGATGGTGGGGCTGGCGCGGACCGTGGCGATCGAGGGGGCCCGCGACGGCGTCACCTCGAACGTGATCGCGCCGGGCCCGGTGACGACGCCGATGCTGGCCTCGATGCCCGACCGCGAGCGGCAGGAGCTCTGCGAACGGGTGCCCGCGGGCCGTGTCGGCCGGCCCGAGGAGGTCGCCGCCCTGGCCGCCTACATCGCCTCCGAGGAGGCGGGGTTCGTGACCGGCACCGTTATCGACGTCGACGGAGGGATCGGGCTTGGCGCCTCACTCCGCTGAGCCCAACCGCGGTGGTGGGGCGCGCGGCGCCGAGGCGGTGCTGGCGGCGCTCGGGCGGCTCGAGCGGATCGCCGCCGAGGAACCGGAGCCGCCCCGCTTCTGCGCCGCGCTCGCCCGCGAGCTCGGCCGCCCGGTGCGCTTCACCCCCGGCGAGCGACCGGCGGCGGGCCGCGCGACGGCCGTCGTCGGCCGCGGTCGCCTGCTCGGCTGGCTGTGGCTGCAGGGCGGCCCGCTGGACGAGGTTGCGCGAGCCCTGCTCGAGCCTGCGGCCGGCCTGCTCGGCGCCGCGATCGCCGCTCTCGACGAGCTCGCAGCGGTGCGGCGCCGGCGCCACTCGGCGCTGCTCGCCGACCTGCTGACCGGCGACCTCGACCGCGCCACCGGCCGGGCCCGTACGCTCGGGATCGATCTCGCCGAGCCGATCGCCGTCGGCTTCGCCGCCGGCGAAAACGACGATCTCGCCGCCCGCCTGGCGGCGATCGGCGTGGCCGCGATCGCCGCTCCGTTCGGCGACGGCGCCGCCGCCGTCTGTCCCGGGGCGCGCCCGCCCGAGCTGGCGCGGGTGCTTGCCGCCTGTGCGACGGGGCCGGTCGCCGTCGCTCCGCAGGCGATGGCGATGGCGGAGCTGACAGCCGGCCTCGCCGCCGCCCGCATCGCGGCGCTGGCGACCTCGCAGGCGCCCGCCGGGGGAGAGGACGGCGCCACCGAGCTGGCCCGGGAGGTGCTGCGGCCGGTGCTCGAGCACGACGGCCGCCGGGGCGAGCTGCTGGTGCCGACCCTGTGGGCGTACCTGGCCTCCGGCGGCAACGTCAGCGAGGCGGCGCGCCGGATCGGCGTCCACGTCAACACCCTGCGCTATCGGCTCGGCAGGCTCGCCGAGCTCGGCATCGAGCTCGAGGACCCGGAGGTGAGGTTCGCCGCCAACCTTGCGCTGCGAGCGCGGCACGGAGCTTTGTCGAGTACCTACGAATCAGGGGCGATCGGTTCGTCGGCCTTCCCTGAAGCGATTCCGACGGGTGGGGGCTAGCGTCGGCTGACAATGTGTAACGAGGAGAGGAGTGTGTATCAGTGCGACGCTCGCTAGTGCTCATCATCGGCGCGCTCATGGTGTGTGCGTTGCTGGCCGGCTGCGGTAGTGACAGCAGCAGTACCTCCAGCGAACGCTCCGGAAGCGAAGAAGGCTCGGTCGACGATTCGGCCGGTGTCACCGCCAAGACGATCAAGATCGGCGTTCACGGTCCGAAGACCGGACCGGCGGCGACGCTCGTCGCCGACGTGTTCGGGGGTTTCGAACAGTACGTCGACAAGGTGAACGGGGAAGGTGGTGTCAACGGACGTAAGCTGGAAG
>DASXOF010000176.1:0-24659 GCA_036494495.1 Solirubrobacterales bacterium
CTAGGGCCGTGGCCAGTCCCGCCGGCACGGCGAAGGCGGCCAACGCCCGCAGCAGGCGGCCGCGGTAGAGCGGCCCGTCCGACGGCGCTAGGGCGAGGACGAAGGAGGGGATGCCGATCGTCAGGAAGGCGGCGAGGGTGAGGTGGCGGGGAAGGAAGGGGAAGGCGAAGCCGGGGATCGCGACGAGCACGATCAGGGCGGCCGCGTAGACGGTCTTGGTCAGGTAGAGCCGTCCGAGCCGGTGGATGTTGCGGGCGATCCGCCGTCCCTCGCCGACTGCCTGCGGCAGGCGGGCGAACTCGTCCTTGAGCAGGACGACGTCTGCAACCCCCTTGGTCACCGGGGCGCCGGAGCCCATCGCCACCGCCATCCGCGCCCGCTTCAGCGCCGGCACGTCGTTGACCCCATCGCCGATCATCGCCGCGTAGCGCCCCGAGGCGGCCAGGGCCGAAACGAGGTCGCGCTTCTGCTCGGGCTTGATCCGGCAGAAGATCGTGTTGGCGAGCGCCACCGCGGCCAGCGCCTCGGGGTCGTCGGGGAGGTCGGGGCCCTCGACGACGCCGGCCTCGCGCGGCACCCCGACCGCGTAGGCGACGGCGGTCACGGTCGCCGCCGCGTCGCCGGAGATCAGCTTCAGATCGACCTCCTGCTCGCGCATGAAGGCGATCGTCTCGGCGGCGTCGGGCCGCAGCGTCTCCTCCAGCACGACCAGCGCCAGCGGCACCAGCCGCGGCGCCGTCGCCGCCGCCGGGTCGGCGGGCAGGGCCTCGGCCGACTCGCCGAAGGCGACCACGCGCCGGCCCGCCGCGGTCTCCTCTTCGAGCTTGCGGGCGAGGCCCGGGGGAAGGGTCAGGGCGCCGGCCTCGGCGAGGATGTCGGGAGCGCCGAGGACGTAGGTCGAGGTGCCGCTGCCGTTGGCGATCGCGAGGCCGCTCCACTTCCACTCCGAGGAGAAGGGAACCTCGGAGCGGACGGCGCCGGCCTCGCCGGGGTAGCGCTCGGCGATCGTCTCCAGGGTGCGGTTGCGCTCGCCGGCGCTGGCGGCGAAGCGGCCGAGCGCCCGCTCGCTCTCCCCCCGGTCGACGCCTTCGGCGAACTCGACGCCGGCCAGCCGCAGCTCGCCTTCGGTCAGGGTCCCGGTCTTGTCGACGCAGATCGTGTCCACCGCGGCCAGGCTCTCGGTCGCGCTCATCTGCTGGACCAGGGTCTCGCGTTTGGCGAGGCGGACCGCGGCGACCGCGAAGGTGACGCTCATCAGCAGGACCAGGCCCTCGGGGATCAGCGTCACCAGGCCGGCGGTCGCCGTCTGCGCCGCGTCCTGCAGCCCGACCGCGCGGATGTTCAGGCTCAACAGCAGCAGCACCGCCAGCGGCAGCATCAGGTAGGTGGAGAAGATGATCACCCGGTTGACCTCCTCCTGCAGCGGCGAAGGCGGGTGGCGGAAGGTGCGGGCCTCGCCGGCGAGGCGGCCGGCGTAGCTCTGCTCGCGGACCGCGTCGACGGCGTAGTGGCCGGAGCCGGAGATGACGAAGGAGCCGGAGAGGACGCGGTCGCCAGCCTCCTTGCGGATCCCGTCGGCCTCGCCGGTCAGCATCGACTCGTCGACCGTGAGCCCGCGGCTGGAGCTGACCTCGCCGTCGGCAACCAGCTGGTCACCGGGGCCGATCGCGACCAGGTCGCCGGGCACGACCTCGGTTGCCAGCAGCTCGGCCATGGCGCCGTCGCGGACGACCCGGGCGTGCGGCGCGACCAGCACCGCCAGCTCGTCGAGGGTCGCCTTCGCCTTCAGCTCCTGGCGGATCCCGATGTAGGAGTTGATCACCGCGATCAGGCCGAACAGCGAGTCGGCGTAGAGCCCGAGGCCGAGATCGAGGACGAAGAAGATCGCGATGATCGCGTTGAAGAGGGTGAAGACGTTGCCGGCGATGATGCTCGCGGTCGAGCGCGAGGAGGTCTCCGGCGGCGGCCCCAGCTTGCGCAGGCGCTCCTTCGCCTCGGCGCTGGAGAGCCCGTTGTCGCCTGGTGCCGGCGCGTTCGCCACGGCCCTATTCAATAGGGTGTAAGCGGGATGGGGTTGAAGCTGGGACTGAACATGGGCTATTGGGGGATCGGGCCGGCCGGTGAGGAGGCGCTGCAACTCGTCCGCGCCGCCGAAGGCCACGGCTACGAGTCCGTCTGGGCGGCCGAGTCCTACGGCTCCGACGTGGTTTCGGTACTCGCCTGGCTTGCCGGTCAGACCGAGCGGATCAACCTCGGCGCGGCGATCATGCAGGTGCCGGCGCGCCCGCCCGCGGCGGCGGCGATGGCCGGGGCGACGATCGACAAGCTGAGCGGCGGTCGTTTCCTCTTCGGCTTCGGCCCGTCGGGGCCGCAGGTCTCCGAAGGCTGGTACGGGGTCGCCTACGACAAGCCGTGGGGGCGGACCCGCGAGTACATCGAAGTGGTGCGGGAGATCGTCGCCCGCCAGGGGCCGCTCGAGCACCACGGCGAGCACTACGACCTGCCGCTCTCCGGGGCGGGCGAGGGCAAGGCGCTGAAGCTCAACTTCCACCCGCTGCGCGAGCGGATCCCCGTCTTCGTCGGCGCGATCGGCCGCAAATCGGTCGAGATGGCGGCCGAGATCTGCGACGGCTGGATTCCGATCTTCTTCAGCGTCGATGCCTTCGAGTCGACCTGGGGCGAGCACCTCGAGGCGGGGTTCGCGAAGGGCGGGCGCCAGCGCTCGGACCTCGAGGTCAGCCCCTCGCTGCAGGTCGCGATCGACGGCGACCTGGAGGCGGCCCGCAGTGTCGTCAAGGCCGGCCTCGTCCTCTACTTCGGCGGCATGGGCAGCCGCAAGACGAACTTCTACGTCGACCTCGCCCACCGCTTCGGCTTCGGCGACGTCGCCGACGAGGTGCAGCGGCGCTTCCAGGACGGCGACCGCGCCGGGGCCTTCGAGGCGATGCCGGACGAGATCGTCGAGGCGACCTCGCTGGTCGGCAGCGAGGCCGAAGTCGCCGAGCGGGTCGAGCGCTTCCGCGGCGCCGGCATCGATCGCCTGATCGTCTCGCCGGTCCACGTCGAGGCCGACGAGAAGGCGCACACGCTCGAGCGCTTGGCCTCATTGGCAGGGGTCGGAGCGCCCGCGTGAGCCGATTCGCATAATCTTCCGCGCCGCGTGAAGATCGGTGTCCCGAAAGAGACCGCCGCAGGGGAGCGACGGGTAGCGCTCGTCCCTGACGTCGTCAAATCGCTGAAGCGCAACGAGAAGCTCGACGTGCTGGTCGAGTCCGGCGCCGGCGATGCCGCCGGGCACCCCGATTCCCAGTACACCGAGGCCGGCGCCGAGATCGTCGCCGACGGTGCCGCCTGGGGCGCCGACGTCGTCCTCCACGTCGCCGTCCCCGGCGCCGCGGAGATCGGCCGCCTGAAATCGGGCCAGACCTTCATCAGCCACCTGAACCCGTGGGTCGCCGCCGAGACCAACAACGCCCTTGCCGGCGCCGGCGTCACCGCCTTCGCGATGGAGGCGATCCCGCGCACCACCCGTGCCCAGGCGATGGACGCGCTCTCCTCGCAGGCCGCCGCCGCGGGCTACGCGGCGATGCTGATCGCGGCGCGGGAGTCGGGCCGCTTCTTCGGGATGATGACCACCGCCGCCGGCACCGTGCCGCCGGCCAAAGTGCTCGTCCTCGGTGCCGGCGTCGCCGGCCTCCAGGCGGTCGCCACCGCCAAGCGCCTGGGCGCGATCGTCACCGGCTTCGACATCCGCCGCGCCGCCTGGGAGCAGATCGCCTCGCTCGGCGGCCGCCCACTCGAACTGGACTTCATCCCCGACGCCGAGGGCGAGGGGGGCTACGCGCGGCCGCTGACCGACGAGGAGAACGCCCAGGTCCGCGACGCGCTGACCGCCAACGCCGCCAAACAGGACATCATCGTCACCACCGCCGCGATCCCCGGCCGGCCGGCGCCGCTGCTCGTCACCGCCGAGGCGGTGCGAGGCATGCAGCCCGGCTCGGTGATCGTCGACCTCGCCGCCGAGACCGGCGGCAATTGCGAGCTGACCGAGCCCGGCCAGACCGTGGTCGAGGGCGGGGTGAAAGTGATCGGCCCGCGCAACCTCGCCTCCGAGATGCCGGTGCCGGCCTCCCAGCTCTTCGCCAAGAACCTCGAGAACCTGTTGGGGCTGATGGTCTCCGAGGAGGGCGAGCTGGCGATCGACTTCGAGGACGACATCCTCGCCGCCGCGGTGATCACCGAGGGCGGCGCCGTGAAAAACGAGAGGGCGGCCAAATGACCCTGTTCACCGAGATCACGATCTTCGTCCTGGCGATCTTCGTCGGCTTCGAGGTGATCTCGAAGGTGCCGACGACCCTGCACACGCCGCTGATGAGCCAGACCAACGCGATCCACGGGATCGTCATGCTCGGCGGCCTGATCGTGCTCGGCTACGCCGACGACGGGCTCGAGTACGTGATCGGCACGATCGCCGTCGCCTTCGGCGCGATCAACATCGTCGGCGGCTTCATGGTCACCGACCGGATGCTCGGCATGTTCAGCAAAAAGCCGAAACCGAAGGCTGAGGGCGACGGCAAGGGCGGCGGCGCCTGATGCTGCTCGCGGTGCTGAAGCCCGGGGGCGATCTCGCGACCGCCCTCTACATCGTCTCGTTCTCGCTCTTCATCATCGGGCTCAAACGGGGCACGCACCCGACGAGCGCCAAGCAGGGCAACCTGATCGCCGCCGGCGGCATGGCGGTCGCGGTCGCGACCACGCTGCTGCTCGACGGGATGGGCAACTGGGGCCTGATCATCATCGGCCTCGCGGCCGGCTCGGCGATCGGCGCAATCGCCTCGGTCCGCGTCCAGATGACCTCGATGCCGCAGATGGTCGCCCTCTACAACGGCGTCGGCGGCGGTGCCGTGGCGCTGATCGCCTGGTCGGAGATCCGCCATGGGATCAGCCTCGGCGGCGCGATGCCGCTGGAAGAGCTGATCCCGACCCTGTTCGCGGCGATCGTCGGCTCGGTCAGCTTCTGGGGCTCGAACATCGCCTTCGCCAAGCTCCAGGACCTGATCCCGACCAAGCCGCTCTCGGTCCCGGGCCAGCAGTTCATCAACGCGATCCTGGGGATCGGCGTGATCGTCGTCGCGGTGATCATCGCGATCAACAACGAACCGCCCTCGCAGGGACTCTTCATCCTGATCCTGGTCGCGGCGGCGATCCTCGGCAACCTCGTGGTGCTGCCGATCGGCGGCGCCGACATGCCGGTCGTGATCAGCCTCCTGAACGCCTTCACCGGGCTTTCCGCCGCGGCGGCCGGCTTCGCTCTCGAGAACGTGGCGCTGATCGTCGCCGGCACCCTGGTCGGCTCCTCGGGAACGATCCTGACGATGGAGATGGCGACGGCGATGAACCGCTCGGTGCCGAACATCCTCTTCGCCGGCTTCGGCGGCGCCCCGTCCGGGGGCGGTGGAGCCGCGATCGGCGAGCGCCCCCATACCTCGATCGGCGCCACCGACGCGGCGATCAAGCTCGCCTACGCCGACACCGTCGTCTTCGTCCCCGGCTACGGCCTCGCCGTCGCCCAGGCCCAGCACGCGGTCAAGGAGGTGGCCGACGAGCTGGCCAAGCGCGGCGTCACCGTCAACTACGCGATCCACCCGGTCGCGGGCCGGATGCCCGGGCACATGAACGTCCTCCTCGCCGAGGCCGACGTCCCCTACGAGCAGCTGCGCGAGATGGAGGACATCAACGCCGAGCTGCCGCGCACCGACGTCGCCGTCGTGATCGGCGCCAACGACGTCACCAACCCGGCGGCCAAGAACGACCCCGACTCGCCGATCGCGGGGATGCCGATCATCGAAGTCTCCGAGGCCAACGAGGTGATCGTGATCAAGCGCTCCCTCTCCCCGGGCTTCGCCGGCATCGACAACGACCTCTTCTACGAACCGAACACCTCGATGGTCTTCGCCGACGCCAAAGCGGCGGCGAGCGAGATCGCCGCCGAGATCCAGAACCTCTAGGAGGGAGTAGCGAACCTCCCGCGCCCCGCCTGGCGGCGGCGGACCGTCGCAGTGCGGCGTCCTCGCCCCGCTTGGTCCGGCGCTCGCCAGTCGCGGACGTGAGTTTCGCTCGACCGACGAGTCGTGCATTTTCCCGCCTCTGGCGGGCAAATGCACGAGTCTTCGCGGCTCGCCGCAGATTGGCGCGAATCCGGTGCGGAAGTTGGCACCTGTGTGACCCACGTGTAGGGATTTCCTCGGCAGGCTCGGGGGGTGGACTCGGAGCGGGGGCAGGGGACGGTGGAGCTGGTGGGGTTGCTCGCCGTCGTGGCGCTGGCGCTGGTCGGGTTGCTCGCTGCGGGGGCGGCGGTGCCGGGTGGGGCGCTGGCGCGGGAGGTTGCGGGGCGGATTCTCTGTGCGGCGGCGCTGGCCGATGGGTGTGGCGACGAGCCGCTGTTGATCGCCACCAACGGCGACGAGGTGGGGCGGTTGGTGCGGCGGCACATGCCGACGCTCGCCTTCGAGCAGGGTTCGCGGGCGCTGCCGGTCGACTGGCGCCGCTGCCGCCTGACCGAGTGCGGCGATGGCGCCGAGGACGGGCTCGTCCACCGCAGCATCGAGCGGCTGCCGGTCACCGCCTTCGTCCACGTCGTCGACTGCCGTGCCGAGGTGCGGGAGGAGAGCGAAGCGGTGGGCTTCGACTGCTCCGGCTCGCGCGGAGGCACTCTCTACATCCAGTACTGGCTCTACTACGCCAACTCGACCACCGGCCAGATCCCGGTACTGGGGCCGCTCGACGAACACGAGGACGACTGGGAAAGCGTCCAGATCCGGATCGGGCGCGACGGCCGCGCCGAGGAGCGCGCCTCCTCCCACCATGGCTACAACTACGAACGCAGCGCCTTCAACGGCGGCTCCGACGCCGGGCTCGACGTCGTCCGCGAAGCGGCCGAAGACGCCGGCCTGCGCGAGCAGAACGGCTGGGGCCCGGAGACCGGGCTGGTCGAAGTCTCCGGCGGCTCGCATGCCGGCAACGTCGGCCACGACCACGGCACCCGCTTCATCCCCGGCCGCCGGGTCCACCTCGTCCCGCTGGAGCCGATCGCCGCCCACAGCCACTCGACCTTCGCCGTCGTCCCTCCCTGGCTGAAGCAGGTCTGGCGCGACCCCGAGGCGAGCGGAACGGAGTAGGCCGTTACTTGGGCGGCATTCGCAGGGCGCCGTCGAGGCGGATCGTCTCGCCGTTCAGCATCGGGTTGGCGACGATCTGGCCGACGAGGGAGGCGTACTCCTCGGTGCGGCCGAGGCGGGAGGGGAAGGGGATGCCGGCGCCGAGGGCCTCGCGGGCGTTCTCCGGCAGGGCGGCGAGCAGCGGAGTGTCGAAGAGGCCTGGGGCGATCGTCACCACCCTGATCCCCTTCGAGGCGACGTCGCGCGCCGCCGGCAGGGTCATGCCGACGATGCCGCCCTTCGAGGCCGCGTAGGCGACCTGGCCGATCTGGCCGTCGAAGGCGGCGATCGAGGCGGTGTTGACGCAGACGCCGCGCTCGCCGCCGGCGTTGGGCTCGTTCCCGAGCATCGCGTGGGCGGCGAGGCGGAGCACGTTGAAGGTCCCGATCAAGTTGACTTTGACGACGTTGGCGAAGTAGTCGAGCTGGTGCGGTCCGCGGGCCCGCGCCAGGCGCTCGGCCCAACCGATGCCGGCGCAGCAGACCGAGATCCGCAGGCCGCCCTCGCCCTCCGCCGCCCGCGCCACCGCCGCTTCGACCGCCTCGGCCTCGGTGACGTCGGCGCGGACGAAGCCAGCGCCGATCTCGGCCGCCAGCGCCTCGCCGCGCTCGGGGTCGAGGTCGGCGATCGTCACCCGGGCGCCCCCCGCCGCCAGCGCCCGTGCGGTCGCCGCGCCGAGCCCCGAGGCCCCGCCCGCCACCAGCGCTCCCGCTCCACGCACGTCCATCGCGGCGAACCCTAGATGACCCATTCATTACCTATCTGGTTCACAAGCTGGTAATCCGACTCGTGTACGGTCGTTCGATCGCGACCGAGGTGTCCTCAGTGTCGAAGGCAGCGATAGCGGGTCTCTTGGGGGAGGCCCGCCAGCGCACCCTTGCCCTGATCGAGCCGCTCGATGACGAGCAGCTGAACACCGTCTACTCGCCGCTGCTGAGCCCGCTCGCCTGGGACCTCGGCCACATCGCCAACTTCGAGGAGCTCTGGCTGGTGCGGCGGATCGGCGACCGCGAGCCGCTGCACGGCGAGCTCGGCCGCTTCTACGATGCGATCGAGAGCCCGCGGAAGGTCCGCGGCGAGCTGCCGATCCTGCGCGACGAGGAGCTTCGCGCCTACATGGAGGACGTCCGCGCCCGCACCCTCGACGTGCTGGACGGCGTCGACGTATCCGCCGACGCCGAGGACCGCCTGCTGCGCGAAGGCTTCGTCTACGGGATGCTGATCGCGCACGAGCTGCAGCACCAGGAGACGATGCTGCAGCTGCTGCAGCTCGTCGAAGGCTACGAGCTGCCGCTGCCGATCGGCCCGGCGCCGGTCGAGCCCGACGGTACGGAGACGATCGCGGTCGCCGCCGGCACCTTCGAGGTGGGCGCCCTCGCGCACGGCTTCGCCTACGACAACGAGCGCCCCCGCCACGAGGTCGAGCTCGCCGCCTTCGCGATCGATCGAACCCCGGTCACCAACGCCACGTACATCGAGTTCATGGAGGACACCGGCGCCGAGCCGCCGATGTACTGGGAGCGCGACGGGGAGGGCCGCTGGCTCGACACGGCACGGGGACGGCGCCAGCCCGTCGAGCCCACGCACCCCGTCCTCCACGTCTCCTGGCATGAGGCCGAGGCGCTCGCCCGCTGGGCCGGCAGGCGGCTGCCGACCGAGCTCGAGTGGGAGGCCGCCCACGAGCGCCTCGACTCGCTCGGCCAGGCCTGGGAATGGACCAGCTCCGAGTTCCGCCCCTACCCGGGCTTCGAGGCCTTCCCCTACCCCGAGTACTCCGAGGTCTTCTTCGGCGACGGGTACAAGGTCCTGCGCGGCAGCTCCTGGGCGACCCACCCGCTGGTGGCGCGGCCGAGCTTCCGCAACTGGGACCTGCCGCAGCGGCGCCAGATCTTCGCCGGCGTCCGGCTCGCGGAGGACGCGTGACGATCGCGATCGACATCCACCTCGACGCCGACTCGGCGGCGACGATGGCGCGCGAGGTCCGCGAAGGCCTCTCTGCCTGGCCGAAGGAGCTGGCGCCGAAGTGGTTCTATGACGAGCGCGGCTCGCAGCTGTTCGAGCGGATCACCGAGCTCGAGGAGTACTACCCGACCCGCGCCGAGCGCGGGATCCTGACCGCGCGCGCCGCCGACATCGTCGCTGCCGCCGGCGAGCCGCGGACGCTGATCGAGCTCGGCTCGGGCTCGGCGGCGAAGACCCGGGTCCTGCTCGACGCGATGCGCGACGCCGGCAGCCTCGAGGTCTACGCCCCGGTCGACATCTCCGAGGAGATCACCCAGGAAACCGCCGCGGCGCTGGTCGAGGAGTACCCCGGGCTCGACGTCCACGGCCTCGTCTGCGACTACGAGGCGCACCTGGAGCGCGTGCCGCAGGCGGTCCAGCCACGGCTGGTGGCCTTCCTCGGCGGCACGATCGGCAATCTCTACCCGGGCCCGCGCCGCGACTTCCTGGCCCGGATCCGGGCTCTGCTCGACCCCGGCGACCACCTCCTGCTCGGCACCGACCTGATCAAGGACCGGGACCGGCTCGAGCTCGCCTACGACGACCGCCAGGGCGTCACCGCCGAGTTCAACAAGAACGTCCTCCACGTCTTGAACCGCGAGCTCGATGCCGACTTCGACCCCGACTGCTTCGAGCACGTCGCCCGCTTCGACGAGCGCGAGGAGCGGATGGACATTCGTTTGCGCTCGCTCTGCGACCAGGACGTGCGGCTCGAGGGCATCGACCTCGTCACCCACTTCGCGGTCGGCGAGGAGATGCGGACCGAGATCTCGACCAAGTTCTCGCGGCCGCGGCTGGAGGCGGTCTACGCCGACGCCGGGCTCGAGCTGGTCGGCTGGTTCACCGACGAGGCCGAGGACTACGCGCTGTCGTTGGCGCGGCCGGCCTGACCCTCAGCCCGCCGGCACCTGCTGGGTTATGCAGTGGATGTTGCCGCCGCCGAGGAGGATCTCGCGCGCCGGCACCCCGACCACCTCGCGCTCGGGGAAGGTCGCGGTGAGGATCCGCGCCGCCTCCTCGTCGTGGCGCTCGTCCAGGAGCGGCATCACCAGCCGCCCGTTGGCGAGGTAGAAGTTGACGTAGGAGCCGGCCAACCGGTCGCCTGCCCGTCGCGGCTGCGTGCCCGCCGCCGTCTCGACCCCGGCCGCCTCCTCGGCGCCGCTCGCGAGCGGGCCGGGGGAGGAGAGGAGGACGACCTCGAGCCCGCGGCCGCGGGCGTCGACGGCGGCTTCGAGCCGCCGCCGCGCGTCGAGCGAGATCGCGTGCTGCGGGTCGGGCTCCTCGCCGCTCCAGTTCAGCAGCACGACCCCGGGCCGGGCGAAGCAGGCGAGGTTGTCGACATGGCCGTCGGTCTCGTCGGCGAAGACGCCGCGGCCGAGCCACAGCACCTTCTCGGCGCCGAGGTAGTCGAGCAGGTGGCGTTCGATCTGCTCGCGCGAGAGGTCCGGGTTGCGGTTCGGGTTCAGCAGGCACTCTTCGGTGGTCAGCACCGTGCCCTCGCCGTCGACGTGGATCGAGCCGCCCTCGAGCACCAGCGGCGCCTCGTAGCGGCCGGCGCCCTCGGCTTCGAGCACCTCGGCGGCGACGCGTTCGTCGCGGTCCCAGGGGAAGTAGAGGCCGCCGTGGCGCCCGCCCCAGGCGTTGAAGCGCCAGTCGACCCCGCGCCGCTCGCCGTCGCCGCCGACCAGGAAGGTGGGGCCGACGTCGCGCATCCAGGCGTCGTCGCTGGGGAGCTCGACCACCCGCACCGCCGGCGAGAGCTGTGCGCGGGCGCGCTCGAGCTCGGCCTCGGAGGCGCCGACGGTGACCGGCTCGGCGGCGGCGATCGCCTCGGCGACGGCGGCGAACGCGGCCTGCGCCGGCCTCGCGTCCGCGCGCCAGTTGTCGGGGCGCTCGGGCCAGAGCATCCAGCAGCCGCTGTGCGGCTCGAACTCGCCCGGCATCCGGAAGCCGTCGGCCTTCGGCGTCGATTCGAGGGCGGTGGCGCTCATCCCCCTCTATCTTGAACCCTCGATGGAGGAGATCCGCCTAGTCCTCGCCACCGACCCGCCGGAGTCGCCCGCCCGCACCCGGCCGCCCGGCCGCCAGCCGTTCCGGATCGGAGCCGTCCAGCAGCGCTGGCACTCCGACCCCGAGGAGCACCGGGAGGCGCTGCGGGACGGGATCGAGATCGCCGCCGCCGAGGGGGCCCGGCTGGTCTGCCTGCAGGAGCTGACCCTGAGCCCCTACTTCGCGGTCGAGCCCGGCGGGCCGGAGGCGGTCGGCGCTGCGCCGGAGCCGCTGCCCGGCGGCCCGACCTTCGAGCTCGCCGCCGCGATGGCGGCCGAGTTCGGCCTCCACGTCCACGCCTCGCTCTACGAGCGGGCCGAGGGCGAGGACGGCCTCGGCTACAACACCGCGATCGTCGTCTCGCCGGCCGGCGAGCTGGTCGCCCGCACCCGCAAGCTCCACATTCCGATCACCGCCGGCTACTACGAGGACAAGTACTTCCGCCCGGGCCCGCCCGGCGAGGATGCCTACCCGCTGCTCCGCCTTGGCGACGCCGGCTTCGGCCTGCCGACCTGCTGGGACCAGTGGTTCCCCGAGGTCGCCCGCGCCTACAGCCTCGAGGGCGCCGACGTCGTCGTCTACCCGACCGCGATCGGCTCCGAGCCCGACCACCCCGAGTTCGACACCGAGCCGCTCTGGCACCAGGTGATCGTCTCCCACGGGATCGCCAACGGCCTCTTCATGGTCGCCGTCAACCGCATCGGCACCGAGCCGCCGCTGACCTTCTACGGCTCCTCCTTCGTCAGCGACCCCTACGGCCGGGTGCTCGCCCAGGCCCCCCGCGACGAACCCGCGGTCCTGGTCGCCGACCTCGACCTCGACCAGCGCCGCGACTGGCTCGAGCTCTTCCCCCTGCTCTCCACCCGCCGCCCCGACACCTACGGCCGGCTCACGGACTGACCGTTCGCCGCTGGTCACCCTATGGCGGACAAGCGGCGAACGCTAGACCTCGAGCGGCGCCGGGCGCGGGGTGGCGGAGGGGATCGGGTGGTCGGTGGCGGCGGCGTCGCCGGGTTCGGAGCGGCGCAGGAGGACCAGGGCCAGGGCGACGCCGAGGAGGACGAGGAAGGCGGAGAGCTCGAGGGCGGTGCCGAGGGCCGAGACGAAGGCCGAGCGGACGGCTTCTTCGACCCCGTGGGCGTGGCCGCCGGCGATCTGCTCGAGGGTCTTTTCGCTGCCGGAGGAGCCGGCCAGGACGCCGGCCAGCTGCTGCGCTTCGGCGCGGCTGACCTGAACCCCGGCTTCGCCGACCTGTTCCACGGTGCGCTGCGTCTGCAGCTCGTTGAAGAGGGCGCCGGTGACGGCGACGCCGAGGGTCGCGCCGAGGCCGCTCAGCGTCACCAGCATGCCGGCCGCCGAGCCGGCGTGGTCGCGGGAGACGGCGTTCATCGCCGCCAGGTTCATCGGCGTCAGCGCCAGCCCGATCCCGAAGCCGAGGATCGCGGTCGGAAGCCACAGCTCCGAGTAGCTGGTCGAGACGCCGAGGGTGGCGGCGATCCAGAAGATCGAGATCGCCATCAGCGCGAGCCCGACGACGATCGGCGGGCGCGGGCCGGTGCGGGCGGCGATCTTGCCGCCGAGCGGCGAGGCGATGACCATCAGCCCGGTCAGCGGCAGCAGCAGGACGCCGGTTTCGAGCGGCGAGTAGCCGGCGATCTCCTGGAAGTAGAGGGGCAGGAAGAAGAGCAGCGCCCCGAATGAGAAGTCGATGACGAAGATCGAGGTGGTGGCGCCGGCGAAGTTGCGATGGCGGAAGAAGTCGAGGTTGAAGACCGGCTGCGGCGCCCGCCGCTCGACCACGAAGAAAGAGGCGAACAGCACCACCGCGGCGACCAGCAGGAGGACGATCGGGGCCGAGCCCCAGCCCCACAGCGGTCCCTGGATCAGCCCCAGGGTCAGTGCCGTCAGCGCGGTGACGCTGAGCGCCGCGCCGGTCAGGTCGATCCGCCGCGAGGCGCCGGGGTCGCGCGACTCGGGCGTCCAGCCCCAGGCGAGCACGGCGATCAGCGCCGCGAAGACGATGTCGACGCCGAAGATCCAGCGCCAACTGAGCTCGCCGGTGAGGACGCCGCCGACGAGCACGCCGATCCCCGAGACCAGCTCGGTCGCCGCCCCCCACATGCCGATCGCGAGGCCGCGGCGGGCGCCGCTGAAGACGTTGGTGATCAGCGACATCGACGAGGGCATGAGGACGGCGCCGCCGATGCCGCTGATCGCGATGCCGGCGATCAGCAGCTGCACGTCGGGCGCGGCGAAGGCGAGGGCCGAGCCGAACGCGAAGATCGCGGTGCCGATCAGCAGCAGCCGGCGCCGGCCGAAGACGTCGGCGAGCCGGCCGGCGACGATCAGGAAGGCGGCGAAGGGGATGTAGAAGGCGGTGACGGTCCACTGCAGCTCCGCCATCGAGGTCTGGAACTGGCCGTGGATCGTCGGCAGCGCCAGGACGATCGCGGCGGTCGGCAGCTGGACGATGCCGGCGGCGGCGACGGTCGCGACGAGGGTGGCGTTTTGCCCGCGACCTGTTTCCACCGGACCTGCTGCCTAGGGCGCGAGCGCTTCGATCGCCTCGCCGAGCCGCTCGGGGGGGACGATCGGGGTCAGGACGGGCGTCGTGATCCCGCCCGCGACGAAGGCTCCCAGCCGCTCCTTCATCTGCTCCGGGGTGCCGAAGATGAACATCTCCTCGATCAGCTCCCAGGGCGCCGCCGCCGCTGCCGACTGGCGGTCGCCCGCTTTCCAGGCCGCCACCATCGGCTCGATCTGCTCGCCGTAGCCGAGCCAGCGGTAGAACTTTTCGTAGACCGGGACGGTGATGTAGGCGGAGAACATGCCGCGGGCCAGGGGCTCGACCTGCTCGCGCTCGCCGGGGATGCAGAAGAAGCGGCAGAGCAGGTCGAAGTCCTCCGCGGCGCCGTCGAGCTGGGCGGCGACCTTGGGCAGCGCGCTCAGCGGCAGGAAGTTGGTGAAGGCGCCGTCGGCCTGCTCGACCGCCAGCCGCAGCATCTTGCCGCGCAGCGCGGCGAGCACGATCGGCACCGGCCCCGGCGGCGGGGTTTCGAGCTTGAAGCGGGTCTCGGTGCGCTCGCCGGCGAGCGCCGTGCGGAGGAACCCGAGCGACTCCTCGACCCTCGCCAGCGGCCGCTCGAAGGGGATCCCGTTCCAGCCTTCGACGATCCGGTCCGAGGAGGCGCCGATCCCGAGCACGAAGCGCCCCGGGGCCGCCGAGGCGAGCGCCGCCGCCTGCTGGGCAAGCAGCGCCGGGCCGCGCTGGAAGACGCCGACGATGCCGGTCCCGAGCCGCATCCGCTCGGTGTAGGCGGCGGCGAGGACGAGCGGGGTGAAGCCGTCCGGCCCGGCGGTCTCGCCGCTCCAGAGATCGGTGTAGCCGAGCGCCTCGGCGCGCACCACGTGCTCCCTCTGCTGCTCGAGGCTGATCCCCGGCAGCGGCAGCGACAGGCCCCAGCGACTCTCCACGCCCGGACCCTATAGCCTGCGCCGCGCATGGCAGCCGCCCCCTCCCAGGCGAAGCCCGACCGCAACCTGGCGCTGGAGCTGGTCCGCGTCACCGAGGCCGCGGCGCTGGCCGCCGCCCGCTGGGTCGGCCGCGGCGACAAGATCGCCGCCGACGGCGCCGCCGTCGACGCGATGCGCTTCGTCCTCGACTCGGTCTCGATGGACGGCATCGTCGTGATCGGCGAGGGCGAGAAGGACGAAGCGCCGATGCTCTTCAACGGCGAGCGGATCGGCGACGGCTCGCCGCCGGTCGTCGACATCGCCGTCGACCCGCTCGAGGGGACCCGCCTCTGCGCGCTGGGGATGCCGAGCGCGCTGGCGGTGATCGCGCTCGCCGAGCGCGGCTCGATGTTCGACCCCGGCCCCTGCGTCTACATGGAAAAGATGGCCGGCGGCGAAGAGATCGCCGACCTGCTCGACCTCGACCGGCCGCTGCCGGAGACGCTGAAGCTGATCGCCGAGCGCAAGGGGGAGAGCGTCGGCGACGTGATCGTCGTGATGCTCGACCGGCCGCGCCACGAGGAGGCGATCCGCGAAGTCCGCGAGGCCGGCGCCCGGATCCGCCTGATCACCGACGGCGACGTCTCCGCGGCGCTCCTGGCGGTCTCCGAACGCTCGCCGGTCGACCTGCTGTGGGGGATCGGCGGCACCCCGGAGGGCGTGCTCTCGGCGGCGGCGCTGAAGTCGATGGGCGGCGAGCTGCTCGGCCGCCTGTGGCCCCGCAACGACGAGGAGCGCCAGGCGGCGATCGACGCCGGCTACGAGCTCGACCGGATCCTCACAGCCGACGACCTCTGCTCGGGCGAGGACGTCTTCTTCTCCGCCACCGGCGTCACCGACGGCGACGTCCTCCAGGGCGTCCGCTACCGCGGCAAAGGCGCGACCACCGAATCGCTGGTGATGCGCTCCCGCTCGGGCACCGTGCGCCGGGTCCAGGCCACCCACGATCGCTCGAAGCTGCGCGAGATCGTGGGCGCCGAGCGCTACGGATAGCGGTTCTCGCCACCAGAGGCTGCCGTTCCGTGCCTGGCACGGGCTGGTGCGTCGCGCCCTATCGGAAAACTGCTTTGTTTCGATAAGAAACCTTGTATGGTCTAAGGATTCCGAGGGGAGCCACGATGGACTCGATGGGAGATCCGGATGTCCTGCGGGCGGGAGTTCGACCGCTCGTCATTCTCGCGACCACGCTCAACTTCCTGATCATCAGAGCGCTGGCGAACGGCCCGCTGCGGCTGGCCGAGCTGCGGCGGGCGACCGGCCTGCCGGCGCAGACGACGCTGCGCGGGCACCTCTCCAGCCTCGCCGCGCTCGGGGTCGTCGCCAAGCGGCCGGCGAGCGAGATGCCCTATGCGGTCGAGAACGAGCTGACCCCCGCCGGGCGCGAGCTGCTGTGCGTGGCCGAGAGCCTCGAGGCCTGGTTGAACCGTGCCCCGGAGGTCCCGCTCTCGCTCGAGACCGGCTCGGGGAAGGGTGTCATCAAAGCCTTCGTCGACGGCTGGGGATCGACCATCCTCGGCACCCTGGCGCAGCGGCCGATGTCGCTGACCGAGCTCGACAGCGTCATCCCCGCGCTCAGCTACCCGGCGCTCGAGCGGCGCCTCTCGAGCATGCGGATGGCGGGCCTGGTCGAGGCGGCGCCCACCACCCACGGCAGTGGCACGCCCTACGCGGTGACCGAATGGGCGCGGCAGGGCGTGGCGCCGTTGGTCGCCGCCGGCAAATGCGAGCAGCTGCAGATGCAGCCGCTGGCGGCGCCGGTGACCGAGACCGACGTCGAGGCCGCGTTCATGCTCTCGGTGCCGCTGGTGGGGCTCCCGCGCGAAGCCGCCGGCCGCTGTCACCTGACAGTCGAGGGCGACTCCGCCAAGGGGCGCGGCCGCAGCGGCGTCGAGGTGATCGTCGAGGCCGGCACCGTGATCGGCTGCGTCACCGACCTCGCCTCCGAGCCCGGCCAATACGCGACCGGATCGCCGGCGACCTGGTTCACCGCCGTGCTCGACGCCCGCCACGAGCTGCTCGACTACGCCGGCGGCAACCTGCCGGTGCAGCTCGTCCACGGCCTCCACCAGGCGCTGGTCGAGCCGCTCGCCGCCGCGCCGCCCCCCGAAGACTCGATTCCCCCCGGCGCCGAGGGGGCTCAGCCCGCCGCAGCCTCCTCGGCCGCCGCTTCGCCGACGAACGGGACCAGCAGCTCGTAGGTCAGCTCCGGCACCAGCCGCGGCAGCTCGGCGGCGCGGCCGACCACCACCTCCTCGTAGGTGCGGGCGGCGACGGCACCGACCGCGAGGCTCGTCGGTCGCACCGGGCCGCCGTTCTCGTGGTCCTCGTCGAGGCCCTGGTCGAGCAGGGCGACGAAGCGGTTGAACCCTTCCTGGAAGCGCTCGCGGGCCGGTGGCCCGACCGCGAACAGCTCGACCAGCAGGAAGCGGGCGACGGGCGGGCGCTCGGCGAAGAAATCGAGCGCTGTGGCGACCGCGTCGCGGACCCGCCGCGGCCAGGGCTCGGTGCCCAGGTAGGCGACCCGGACCCGGCCTTCCAGCTCGTCGACGAGATGGCCGTGGGCGGCGAGCATGCAGTCGCGCTTGTCGTCGAACAGTTCGTAGAAGGTCTCGCGGCCGACCCCGGCCTCCTCGAGCACGTCGCCGACCGTCGTCGCCTCGTAGCCTTTCGCCGCCGTTACGACCACCACCGCGGCCTCGAGCCGCGCCCGCTGCGAGCTCGTCACCGTCTCGCGTGAGAGCCCGTGGCGGCCGCGGGGAAGCCGTTCCGGTGGCGGCTCGTTCGGCCCGCTCACCGCCCGACCCCGCCGGCGACGGGCTCCGCGCAGGCGCGGGCCTCGGCGATCGCGACGTCGTGGCCGGCGAAGGGGGCGACCGCGAGGTAGAGCAGCTCCGGCAGCAGCTCCGGCAGCCGCTCGGCCTGGCCGGCGGTGACCCGGTCGAAGACCAGCAGCTGGGCGCGGCCGAAGGCGAGCCAGGGATCGAGATGGGTGGCGCCGTCGCCGTCCTCTTCCCAGAGCGCGGAGATCGCCGGCACGACCAGCTCGCGGTAGCACTCGACCACCGACGGTTCCACCGCGACCGCCTCGCCGACCAGCAGGTGGGCGAGCTCCGGCCGCGCCGCCAGCAGTCCGAGCACCGCCGCGGTCGCCTCGCGCAGGATTCCAGGCGGCGCCTCGTCGGCCGGGCGCGCCGCGGCCGCAGCCGCAACGATTTCCTCGATGCAGCGCTCGAGAGCGGCGTCGAAGCAGGCACGCTTGTCGTCGAACTCGCGGTAGAAAGTGGTGCGCGAGATGTGGGCGCGGGCCACCACGTCGCCGATCGTCGTCGCCGGATAGGTCTTCTCGGCGCAGCTGGCGATCATCGCCGCGACGATGCGCCCTCGCTGCTCGTTGTCCCCGCCTTGCAACTGTCCTGGAGCTCGCTCGATCAACTGGCCTCCGCCCGCCACGGCGCTCCGCCGGCGCCACGGCCTCAACGTTGGGGGGAACTGTTCGACCGCTACACGGGAATATGACAGTTTTTATTGGCGGAAAGGGACGTCGCTCACCGCTGGGTGCGCTCGCCAGCGGTGCGCTCGACGCCGTTTCCGCCTGTGCGAGGCGACCGGACGGCGTCGGGGACCACGTCCGGCGGCCCCTGGCAGGGGCCGGTGCCGGGCCCGTAGGGCATCTCGCCGGTGTCGTGCAGCTCGAACCGCAGCGAGTTGATCACCGCCCCCGCCATCAGGCCGAGGCTCAGCAGGTAGAACCAGAGCAGGGCGATGAGGATGAATCCGAGGGTCGAGCCGAAGCGGGAGAGGCTGGAGACGTTGGCGAGGTAGATCGGGAAGAGCCAGTTGGCGAGCCCGGTGCCGACCGAGACCAGGAGCGCACCGGGCCAGACCGCGCGCCACGGCATGTGGCCCTTCGGCACCGCCCAGTAGATGATCGCGCAGATGATGAAGGTGATGATCAGGGCGGCGGCGAGCAGGAAGGCGGTGTCGATCGCCTTGATGTCGGAGAGCCCGAACGGCAGCCGGTCGGTGCTCGAGAGGACCGCGCTCTCGACCGCCGGGGCGAAGATGCTGGCGCCGAAGAAGGCGACGACGACCAGCAGCATCGCGAAGGAGAAGCGCTTCTGCTCGACCCAGCCACGGCACTCGACGTGGTAGATGCGGCAGAAAGCGGTGTCCATCGCGCCCCAGAACGAGGCGCCGATCCAGAGCGAGCCGAGGAAGGCGGCGATCCCGATCGTCGTCGAGTTGTTCTGGATCTTGCTCAGCAGGTCGGTCAGCGTGCCCGACTCGGTGTTGGGGAAGAGGCGCTGGAGGTCGTTGAGGACGCTTTCCTCGACCCCATGGATCTTCAGCACCTGCCCGAGCACGAAGAGGATCAGCAGGGCGAACGGGAAGACCGCCAGCATCAGGTTGTAGGCGACCATCGCGGCCAGCCCGGTGACATTCTCGCGGTAGGCGCGCTGCCAGAAAGCGTGAAGCCAGGTGGTCGATTGGCGTCTAGCGGCGGTCATTGACTTTACAAACTGAAGCGACTACCATGCGAACAGGCGTTTCGCGTACTTGGAACTAGGTACCCGGAACCACCGCCCGTAGGGGCAAGCTGAGATTTCGAGATTTTCTGTTGGGCGTTAATTCGCGGACCGTCCTTGTGGTCCGCTTTTTCGTCGGTTGTCGCGGGTATACCGCTCGTGGCGACGCGGAACGCCCATGACTAAATACCAAGCGCTAGGGAAACGAGTAAACAGGAATGCTGGTAGCAGAGCTTCAAGAACTAGAGGAGGTCAAAAACCTCATCAACCGCGGGCAGCAGCTCGGGGTTTTGACCTTCGGCGACGTCGCCTCGGCCGTGTCCGAGGTCGATCTCGACGAGTCTGACGTAGAGGACCTCTACGGGCACCTCGAGAAGTCGGGGATCGAGCTCGTGGAGGACATGGACCCGGCCCAGAAAGCGGCCGCAGAAGCCATGCCCGCGGACACCGGGAAAAAAGGCCGCAGGCGCCAGAAACAGGCGCTCGACCTGAAACCGGACATGACGACGGACTCCCTGCAGCTGTTCCTCAAGGACATCGGCAAAGTCCGCCTGCTGACCGCCCAGGAGGAGGTGGAACTCGCCAAACGGATCGAGCGCGGTGACCTCGATGCAAAGCAGAAAATGGTCGAGTCGAACCTGCGACTGGTCGTCTCGATCGCAAAAAATTACCGCAACCAGGGGCTTCCCTTCCTCGATTTGATCCAGGAGGGCACGCTCGGACTGGTCCGCGCGGCGGAGAAGTTCGACTACCGCAAGGGGTTCAAGTTCTCCACCTACGCGACCTGGTGGATCCGCCAGGCGATCGCCCGTGCGCTCGCCGACAAGGCGCGGACGATCCGGATTCCGGTCCACGTGGTCGAGAAGCTGAACAAGATCGGCCGTGCCGAGCGCAAGCTCGTCACCGAGCTCGGTCGTGAGCCGACTCCGGAGGAGATCGCCGAGGTGACCGGCATCGACCCGGAGGAGGTCGACTCGATCAAGCGCTCCGCCCAGGCCCCGGTCTCGCTGGAGAAGCCGGTTGGCGATGAGGAGGAGTCGGAGTTCGGCCAGTTCATCGCCGACGAGAAGGCCGAGTCCCCGTTCGACCGGGCGGCGGACCTGCTGACCAAAGAGGCGCTGAAGGAAGCGCTGGAGAACCTCTCCTACCGCGAGCGGCGGGTGCTGGAACTCCGTTACGGGCTCGGCGGGGAGCACCCCCGCACGCTCGACGAGGTCGGCCGCACGTTCAACGTCACCCGCGAGCGGATCCGCCAGATCGAGAACCAGAGTCTCAAAAAGCTGCAGAGCCTGGGCGAGGCCCAAAAACTGCGCGAGGTCGCCTGACCCCGCGCGGGGCATTGCAGCTTTGCTTCGAATGAGGCCCGAGCTCACGCTCGGGCCTCATTACTTTTCAGGACGGATGCGCTTATCCCGCTAAAGAAAGCGGGATTCCGGCCCGATAGGGGCCGGGATGTTCGAGATCGATCTAGCCCTGAAAACCCTCGTCGAGAGGGAAGGGTCGGACCTGCACATCAAGGTCGACTCGCCCCCGATCGCGCGCATGCACGGCGAGCTGATCCCGCTCGAGGGGTTCGGTCAGCTGAGCGCCGAGGACACCGAGCTCGCCTTTCGGGGGATCGCCGAGCAGCGCTCGGTGGCCGAGTTCGAGGAGGACGGCGAGGCCGACTTCTCCTACGCCCTGCCGGGCGTCTCCCGCTTCCGCGTCAACTGCTTCCGCCAGCGCGGCTCGACCTCGATCGTCTGCCGCGCGATCCCCTACGAAATCCGCTCGATCGACGACCTCGGGCTGCCCGAGGTGGTGCGGAGGCTGGCCGAGGAGCCGCGCGGGATCGTGCTGGTCACCGGCACCACCGGCTCCGGCAAGAGCACCACGCTGGCGGCGATGATCGACCACATCAACCGCACCCGCTCGCGGCACATCGTCACCCTCGAGGACCCGATCGAGTACCTGCACGAAGACAAGCTCTCGATCGTCAACCAGCGCGAAGTCGGCGCTGACACGAAGAGCTTCGGGAGGGCGATGCGGCGGGTGCTGCGCCAGGACCCGGACGTGATCCTGGTCGGCGAGATGCGCGACGAGGAGACGGTGCGGACGGCGCTCTCGGCCGCCGAGACCGGGCACCTCGTCCTCTCCACCGTCCACACCCTCGACGCGACCGAGACCGTCAACCGGATCATCGACTTCTTCCCGCCGCACCTGCAGCACCAGGCGCGGGTGATGCTCGCCTCGACCCTGAGGGGGGCGATCGCCCAGCGGCTCGTCCCCGACCTGAGCGGCGAGGGGCGGGTGCCGGCCTCGGAGGTGATGGTCGTCACCGGCCGCATCCAGGACCTGATCCTGAACCCGGAGGAAACGGGGAAGATCACCGAGGTCATCGCCGAAGGCGAGTACTACGGGATGCGGACCTTCGACCAGTCGCTGCTCGGCTACGCGATGGCGAACCAGATCAGCGAAGAGGTGGCGATGGAGTACGCCTCGAGCGCCCACGACCTGAAGCTGATGCTGGCCGCCGGCGGCCAGCGGGCGAGCGGCATCGAGCAGATGGAGCCGAGCGAGAATGGCGCCGGGGCGGTGGCGGGATGAGGGATGCGCTGAACAACAATCCGGTCGCGCAGGTCGGTGCGGTCCTGGTGCTGGTCGCCGTCGCGGCCTTCATGCTCTTGAAACCCGGTGGCGGTGGCGAATCGACGCCGGAAGCGACGATCTCGGTCGGCGGCACCGAAATGAGCCAATCCGAAGCCGCCTCCGCGGCCGGCCAGGTGGTCGAAGCCGGGGTCGAAGCGG
This sequence comes from Solirubrobacterales bacterium, assembly GCA_036494495.1. Lineage (GTDB taxonomy): Bacteria > Actinomycetota > Thermoleophilia > Solirubrobacterales > 70-9 > VAYN01. Next base: position 22,094 of record DASXOF010000176.1, read on the forward strand.
CAATCGAAAGCGGCGCCCTGGCGAGCGCCGGAGCCGGCGCTGCGACGATGCCGACCTCGGTTCCGGCACCGCCGCCCCCGCACGCCTTCAGCGCCGCTTACGACTCGGGCAAGACGGTGGTGCTGCTGGTGGTCCACTCCGGCGGCATCGACGACCGGCTGACCGCGCTGGCGGCCACCGCACTGACCGCGATGCCCGAAGTGGCGCTGATCCCGGTCACGATCAAGCAGCTGCCGCGCTATGCCGCGGTCACCGTCGGGCTCGACCTCAACCGCGTGCCGGCGCTGGTCGTGATGACGCCGAAGCGGCTCAGCGGGGGCGTCCCGCAGGCGACGGTCGACTACGGGTTCCAGACGCCGGAGACGCTGGTGCAGGCGGTGCGCGACGCCTCCTACAAGGGTCCCGAAGCGACCTACCACCCGGAATAGCGGGGTGCGGCGATGAGCGCCAACGACGGCACCCAATACCCGAGCCACCTGCGGCCGGTTCCCGACTCCGGGGGCGCGGCCGCTCCGGCTTTGGGGCCCGAGCAGGGCGGCACCCCCGGCCTCACCCCGCCGCTGCAGCGCGGGCACTCGCGCGGCTTCATCACCGACGTGCTGGTCGAGCTCCGCTACGCGACGCCGGAGGCGGTGGCGGCGGCGATCGAGGCGGCGCGGAGCGCGGGGGGGACGCCGGAGGCGCTGCTGCTCGAGCAGGGGACGATCAACGAAGACCAGCTCTCGCGGGCGACCGCCGAGCGCTACGGACTCGACCATCTCGACCTCTCGCTCTACAACGTCGACCTCGCCGCGGCGGCGCTCTTCCCGGTGGCGATGGCGCGGCGCTACCGGGCCTCGCCGGTCGGCTTCGTCGACCAGCGGACCCTGCTCGTCGCCGCCGCCGACCCGGCCAACGTGCTGGCGGTCGAGGACATCAAGATCGCGACCGGGCTCGGCTGCCACATCGCGGTGGCGGCGCCCGGCGACGTCGAGGCGCTCCTGACCCGGCTCGGCACCGTCCAGAGCGCCGCCGCCGAGGCGATCATCGAAGACGAGGACCAGGCGGAGGAGGACTCCGGCCTCGCCAGCGTCAGCGAGATGCAGGCCGGCGCCGAGGACGCGCCGGTGATCAAGCTCGTCTACAGCATCCTCGCCCAGGCGGTGGGGGAGGGCGCTTCCGACATCCACCTCGAGCCCGAAGAGGGGGAGCTGCGGATCCGCTTCCGGATCGACGGCGTGCTGAAGGAGGCGGCGCACGTGCCGCGGCGGATGATCGGCGCGGTGATCTCGCGCCTGAAGATCATGAGCGAGCTCGACATCGCCGAGAAGCGGATCCCGCAGGACGGGCGGGTCAGCGTCTCGGTCGACGAACGCCGGATCGACCTGCGCGTGACGACGCTGCCGACCCAGCGCGGCGAGGGGGCGACGATCCGCATCCTCGACGAATCGAACGCGCACCGCACCCTCGACGAGCTGGGGATGGACGGCTCGGCGCGGGCCCGCTTCGAGAGCTCCTTCCGCCAGGCTTACGGGGCGATCCTGGTCACCGGGCCGACCGGCTCCGGTAAGAGCACGACGCTCTACGCGGCGCTCAGCGACCTGAACGAGATCGAGAAGAAGATCATCACGATCGAGGACCCGGTCGAGTACCGGATCGACGGCATCAACCAGATGAACGTCAACCGCAAAGCCGGCCTCGACTTCGCGACCGGGCTGCGCTCGATCCTCCGCGCCGACCCCGACATCGTGATGGTCGGCGAGATCCGCGACGCCGAGACCGCGCGGATCGCGATCGAGGCGGCGCTGACCGGCCACATGATGCTGACCACCCTGCACACCAACGACGCGCCGGGGGCGATCGCGCGGCTGGGGGAGATGGGGATCGAGCCCTTCCTCACCGCCTCGGCGGTCGACTGCGTCGTCGCCCAGCGGCTGGCCCGCAAACTGTGCCCGCACTGCAAGCGGCGGACGATCATCCCGACGCTCGCCCTGCTCGAGGCGGGGGTCCGGGTCGGGGCCGACGTCGAAGGCTACGAGCCGCTCGGCTGCGCCCGCTGCAACCAGACCGGCTACCGCGGCCGGGTGGGGATCTTCTCGGCGATGGAGTTGAGCGACCAGATCAAGGAAATGACGATCGTCCGGGCAGCAGAGACCGACATCGCCGCCGTCGCTCGCGAAGAGGGGATGTTGACCCTGCGCGAGGACGGCGTCGCCAAGGTCCGCTCCGGCCACACCAGCCTCGAGGAGGTGCTCCGTGTCACCGCATGACATCGACTTTTCAGAGGTGCTCGGCCGCATGGTCGAGATCCGCGCCTCCGACGTCCACATCACCCCCAACTTCCCGCCGGCCATCCGCGACAAGGGAAAGATCCAGCCGATGGAGGGCTTCCCGGTCTTAAACGGCCAGCAGACCCGCGAGATCGTCTACGGGATCCTCAACGACGACCAGCGCAAGCGCTTCGAGAACAATCAGCAGCTCGACTTCGCCTACGCGATCCCCGGCGTCGCTCGCTTTCGCGTCAACTGCTTCTTCCAGCGTGGCACGGTCAGCGCCGCCTTCCGCTTGGTGCCCCAGGAGATCCCCG
>DASXOF010000177.1:0-14188 GCA_036494495.1 Solirubrobacterales bacterium
GATCCGCTCGCGCGTCGCCCGGTAGGCGCCGGCCGAGACGATCCGGAAGATGACGCTGGCGATCGCCAGCAGCGGGAAGGTGAGGAAGGTGATCAGCGCCAGCTTGACGTCGAGCACGAGCAGGATGACGACGACGCCGACCAGGGTCAGCGAGCTGGAGAGGATCGTCACCACGCCGCTCGTCACCAGCTGGTTCAGCGCCTCGACGTCGTTGGTCATGCGCGAGATCAGGACGCCGGGGCTCTTGCGGGTGAAGAAGCCGATCGACATCCCCTGGAGGTGGGTGAAGATCCGTTCGCGCATGTCCTGCAGCGCCCGGGTGCCGACCCAGCCGACCAGGTAGGTCTCGGCGAAGGTGGCGATCGCGTAGACCAGCGAGACGCCGACGAAGGCGGCGACCGTCAGGTAGAGGGCATCGAGGTCGCCGGTGATGATGCCGGCGTCGATCGCGCGGCCCGCCAGGTAGGGCGGCGCCAGCCCGGCGGCGGTCTCGATCAGGAGGAAGAGGAACATCAGCCCCATCCGGCCGCGGTAGGGCTGCAGGAGGCGGATCAGCCAGCGCACCTTGCGGCCGCGCTGGTCCTGGCCGCGGACGAGGCGCCAGAGCGCGGCGAAGAGCGCCGCCGCGTTGCCGAAGGGGCTGCCGTTTTCGGCCGGCGCGGGGCCGTTGCCGGGGGCGGTGCCGTTGCCCGAGGCGGAGCCGTTGCCGGATACGGAGGTGCTCATAGCTTGGCCATCTCCTCGCGGTCTTCGAGGTCGCGCTGCAGGAAGACCGAGTCGGCGAGGCCGTGCTCGGCGATCTCGCGGTAGAAGCCGCAGCCCTCCATCAGCTCCTCGTGCGTGCCGCGGTCGACGATGCGGCCGCCGTCGAGGACGACGATCTCGTCGGCGAGGGCGACGGTCGAGAGGCGGTGGGCGATGATGAAGGTGGTGCGGCCCCTCATCGCCTCGCGCAGGCCGGTTTTGATCGCCGCCTCGGTGGTCGCGTCTACCGAGGAGGTGGCGTCGTCGAGGATCAGGATCCGGGGGTCGGCGAGGATCGCCCGGGCGATCGCGACCCGCTGGCGCTGGCCGCCGGAGAGGGTGAGGCCGCGCTCGCCGACCCGGGTCTCGTAGCCGTTCGGCAGCTCGTGGATGAAGCTGTCGGCCTGGGCCAGCCGTGCCGCCCGTTCGACGTCCTCGAGCGAGGCGTCGGCGTGGGCGTAGGCGATGTTCTCGGCGACGCTGGCGGTGAAGAGGAAGCTGTCGTCGGCGACGAAGGCGATCTCCGAGCGCAACTGCGTCAGGTCGACGTCGCGCACGCCGACGCCGTCGACCTCGACCGTGCCCTCGCTCGGGTCGTAAAGCCGCGCGATCAGCGCCACCAGGCTGGTCTTGCCGGACCCGGAAGGCCCGACCAGCGCCACCGTCTTCCCCGCGTCGACCTCCAGCGAGACGTCGTGCAGCGCCGGCACCGCCTCGTTTTCGGAGTTCGGCGCCGCCGCGTAGCGCAGGGTCACGTCGCGCAGCTCGACCCGGCCGCCGCCGGGGTAGGCGAGCGTGACGCCGCGCAGGCTCACCGCGCCGCCTCCGGCCGGCAGCGCTGGCGCCCCCGGCGGGCTCTGGATCGCCGGTTCGCGGTCGATGATTTCGAACATCCGGTTGCCGGCGGCGATCGCCCGCTGCGCCATCCCCATCGCCACGCCGAGCATCCGCATCGGCCCGGCCAGCATCACCAGGTAGGTGTAGAAGGCGGTGAAGTCGCCGAGGCTGAGGCTGCCGTCGATCACGGCGCGGCCGCCGACCAGCAGGATCAGCGCGATCCCGAGCTGCGGCAGGAGGCCGATCAGCGGCGAGAAGAAGGCCTGCAGCTTGGTCGAGTAGATGCTCTGGTCGAAGACCCGGGCGATCGCGCGCTGGAAGCGCTGCAGCTGGTGCTCCTCGCGGGCGAAGGCCTTGACGATGCGGATCCCGGAGACGTTCTCCTCGGCTTCCGCGGTCAGCTCGCCGATCCGCTGCTGGACCTCCTGCAGAGCGGGGCGGGAGACGCGGTTGTAGCGCGAGGCGGTGTAGACGATGAACGGTGCCGGGACCAGCGAGATCAGCGCCAGCAGCGGGTCGATCGCGATCATCACCGCGCTCGCCAGGACGATCGTCAGCAGGTTCTGGGTGATGAAGATCAGGCCGTAGCCGAGGAAGAAGCGGATCGCCTGCAGGTCGACGGTCGCCCGCGACATCAGCTGGCCGGTCTGCTGGCCGTCGAAGAAGCCGAGCTCGAGCCGCTGCAGGTGCTGGTAGAAGGTCTGGCGGAGGTCGAATTCGACCCCCAGCGAGACTTTGCCGGCGACCAGCCGGCGGACCACGGTGAAGCCGAGCCGGAGGATGCTGGCGCCGACGATCGCCAGCGCCAGCGGCAGCAGTTCAGGCTGGTCGCCGTCCTTGATCGCGTTGACCGCGCGGCCGACCAGCCAGGGGATGAGGACGGTCATCCCCATCGCCGCCCAGGCGAAGGCCAGCGAGCCCCAGAGCTGGACCCGATAGGGACGCAAAAAGCCGAGCAAACGGCGGTAGGTGGACATCCCTACCGACTATACAAAGTGAAGTTTTGAGCTATTCCAGCTTTTCGGCAGCGCTGGCGCTGGAGACCTTGCCCTTCGAGCACGGTTTCATGTGGTGGCCCGGCTTCTGCAGGATCTGGAAGTTGGTGACGTCGTGGGTCGGCGTGGTGGCGCCGTTGTTCTGGGCGAGGCCGACGATCAGCCGGTAGAAGCCGGGGGGGAGGCCGCGGTAGTAGATCTCCGGCCGGGTCGCGGGCGAGTAGCTGCCGGCGGTGCCGATCCGTTCGGCGAGCACCCCGTTGGGGCCGGAGTAGCGCGGGAAGTCGAACGAGGCGCCGATCAGGCGGCCCTTGCCGAGCGGGCTGTTGATCGCGTGTTCGAGCTTGACCGGGTCGACGCAGTTGGGGACCCGGTTGAGGCTGAACCGAATGTGGCCCTCGCCGAGCTGCGGGTCGCGGCCGAACTGCGCCGGCGCCAGCTGGAAGTTCTCGACCTTGACCTTGACCACGACCGCGTGCGCGCTCTGGCGGGCGCCGTTTCGCGGCGAGATGATTTCGACCCCCGGTTCGCCGGGGGCCGGCTGCTTCGGTTCGGCCTTCGATTCTTCCTTGCCGCCGAAGACCAGCATCAGGGTTACCGCGGTGGCGGCGAGGCAGACGGCGAAGACGGTGGTGGTGCGGCGGTGCACGGTGGGTCGGAAGCCTAGTGGTGGTTTGGGTGTAGGGACGGTTGGTGCGTGGGGGGCGGTAAGCGGCGGCCCTTTTGCCGCCAGGGGGGACGGGGGCACCTCCCCCCGGGCGCTGGGTTTTTCGCTGGGAGTGCCCCGCCCGTCCGAGATCGAGCTCCCGAGCGAAAAAGAGGACGCCGCTTCCGGGGGGAGGTGCCCCCGTCCCTTCACTCTCGGATCGAACTCCCACAAACGCCCCCAGGGTTCGGAGCGCCCACCCCCCGAGGTGGGGAGCTTCAGGCGAGCGCCGGGGGTGCGGAGCGCGCTCCGAACTGCCGCGTTTCGTTGAGGTTGCCTTTTCGGTCGCTATGCGCCTGAAAAGGCAACCTCACGAATTCGAGCCGCAGAGCCCCCGGGCGCAAGTCTGCCGTTCGTGTCGAATAGCGACGCTTCTCGCAGACTCGCCGATGCGTCTGCGATTTGCCGCCTATATGGCGGGAAATCGCAGACGCGTGGGGACCTTCAAGGTGAGTCAGCTCCAAGACAAGCGGGGGCTGCCCGAACTTCGGAGCCGTGGCGTTGGCGGGGATAGGGGGTCACCCTCCCGCAGCGGCGTCCTCTTGCTCGCACCGGCGCTCGTTCTCGGACGGCCGGCAATTCGATCCAGGCGAGCAACCCAGCAAGGGAGGGTGACCCCCTAGCCCCGCCCTCGAATCCCCCCGTCCCTCGAATCCCTACCTAGCAACCTCCGCGCCAGCCGTCTGCTCGGCGAAGTGCTTGCTCAGCATCGTCACCTGCCCCTGGTAGTTGGAGCCGAGGCCTGCGCCATATAGGCGCTCGGCCGGCTCTGCCATCCACTCGAGGCCGAGCTTGCAGACCGGCTGGCGGTGTTCGACCATGAAGGAGACGTCGCGGGCGCGGACCTCGAGCGCGGCGCGGCTGCCGTTGCGCTCGCCCTCGGGGTCGTAGCCGAAACCGGGGTCGAAGAAGCCGGCGTAGTGGGTGCGGAGCTCGCCGGCGGTCGGGTCGTAGGCCATCATCTCGGCCGCCACCTCGGGTGGGATCCGCACCCCCTCGGCCGAGATCAGCAGGTAGAAGATCTCCGGCTCGAGCACGACCCGGCCGCCGGCCTCGGGGTAGACCGGGTCCCAGTAGTCGTTCCAGCGGTAGGCGCGGATCCGCGAGAGGTCGACCGGCAGGCTGTTCTTCTTCGCCCGGTAGCCGACCACGCGGTCCTCGGGGCCCGAGAGGTCGAGCGAGAGGAAGAGGCCGTCGGAGACCGCGAACTCCTCCTGGGCCAGCGGCTGGCCGTCGAGGAAGAGGAGCGGCGAGGAGTCCTGCAGCTGGCGGATCTCACGGTCGGGGAGGCGGACCTCGCCGCGGGCCAGCCGCAGCTGGTTCAGCGAGAGGCCGGTCTTGACCTGGATCGCGAAGGAGCGCGGCACCACCTCGAGGTAGAGGCGACCGCGGTAGCCGGGGCGGATGTCGTCGAAGCGCGCCTGGCGGTCGGTGATGACCCGGGTGAAGACGTCGAGGCGGCCGGTCGAGCTCTTCGGGTTGGCCTTGGCGCGGACGTCCTCGGGCAGCGCCAGCTCCTCGATCAGCGGCACCAGGTAAGGGCGGTCGCGCTCCAGCACGGCGCCGTCGCGGAGATCCACCTGCTGGAAGGCGAGGCCCTCGATCTTCTCCTCGACGGTCGAGTCGACGTCGGGCAGGAACGAGCAGCGCAGCGCCCAGGCGTGGTCGCCGAGGCGGAGGTCGATGCTGGCGGGCTGCACCGCCTCGGGGCGGATCCGGTAGTCGCCGGAGCTCACCCATTCTTTTTCGATCGCCCGCTCGAGCTCCTGAGAGGGCAGGACGCCGGTCATCCGGCAGAGATTATTCGCCGCGCCTCGTCGGTGCCGAGGTAGGGCGTCAGCGCGAACTCGACGACCTGCGGCAGCAGCTGGCCGATCTCCGCCGCCTCGCCGGCAAGGACGCGGCGGCCGAGCAGGGCGGCGATGCCGCCGACGATCGCCTCGTCGGTGGCGCGCGGTACTTCGCCGCCGCCGGGTGCGGGCGGCGCGCCGTCGCGGAGGAAGCAGACGAAGCTCTCGAGCGCCGCCTGGTAGCGGTCGTACATCGCCGGGCCGGCGCGCAGGCCCTCGACCAGCGAGAGGGTCGCCAGGGCCGGGTCGGCGGCAAGCACGGTCAGCATCGTCGCCAGGGCGGTGCGGACCTGCTGCGGCCAGGGCTCTGCAGGGGTGCGGTCGCAGGCGCTCAGGACCTGCTCGCGGATCCGCTCGATCGCCGCGTCGTAGGCGGCGTAGAAGCACTCGTCCTTGCTCTCGAAGTGCTTGTAGAAGTCGCTCTTGGAGACGGCGGCGCGGCTGCCGATCGATGACACGGTGGTCTTCTCGTACCCGACCTCGTAGAGGACTTCGGTCAGGGCGGCGATCAGCCGCTCACGCTGGTTCTGAGCGACGTACTCGGGCGAGAGTCCGTGGCGTCCACGGGGCAGTCGGTTCATGGCGGCGGATTGGAGTCTGCCACCGTACTGTGAGTTTCGCCGGCAAATTCAGGCGCTTGGTTTTCCTACACCACGGTACGGTGAAAGCACGAAGCCGGAGAGTTCCGGCAGCAGCTTGCCGACGACTTCGGCTTCGTCGCTGCGAATCCGCTGCTGGAGGACCCAGGCGACGCCGCCGACCAGGGTCTCCTCCAGGGTTTCCGGCCGTCCCGGCGCCCGCGGTGTGCTGTCGCGCAGCAGCTCGACGAAGTCGTGGATCGCCCGCTCGTAGCGGGCAGCGGTGGCCGGCGTCGCCGAGAGCGCCTCGACCATGCACATCCGCGCCTGGGAGGGATGGGCGGCGAGGAACCCGAGCAGCGCCTCGAGGCCCGCTTCGACCCGGCTGCCGTCCCCTTCTCCCGCCTGCTCGCAGGCCGCCTCGACGGCTTGCTGCGCTTCGTTCGCGGTGGTCTCGAAGGCGGCCAGGAAGAGCTCCTCCTTGCCGGCGAAGTTGTCGTAGAGCGTTTTGCGGGCGACGCCGGCACGGGAGACGACATCGGCGATCTTGGTGGCCGCGTAGCCCCGCTCGGCGGTCAATTCCGCCATCGCGTCCATCATGCGACGGCGCTTGTGACCGGCGACGAACTCACGGGGAAGAGTTGGACGGGCCGGGGTCACCAATGCTCCCAAGACGTTGGTGGGAGCATGGCGCAAACAATAGCCTCGGCCTGCGCGCGACCATGCGTTCGTCCTTCTGTTCTGGTACCGTGGGGAAACTTAGTAGGTTTTTATTAGGAACCTTAACGTTTCCGGGTGCCCCCCACCGACCGCGTCAAACTGAGCGCCGAGATCCTCGTCGAAGCGATCGGGGACGACTGGCCCACCGAGCAGGTGGACGCCGCGATCGAGCTGCTGGCGACGAGCGAGGGCAAGTTCCCCTCGGGGACCAGGAAGCTACCGGTGGAGCTGGTGCGGGCGGTGCAACGTGAGCGCCTGATCGCGGCGATGCTGGACGCGGCGGCGACCCTCGGCTACCGCGAAACCAACGTCCAGGACGTGATCGAACGGGCCGGCGTCTCCCGCCCCACCTTCTACGAGCACTTCGCCAACAAAGACGACTGCTTCCTCGCCGCCTTCGACGCCGGCGCCCGGCGGCTGCGGGCGAAGATCTCCTCGGCCGCGGCCGGCACCGTGGTCTGGCGCGGGAAGCTGCGGCTCTCCCTGGCCGCCGTCCTCACCTTCGCCGTCGCCGAACCCCAGACCGCCCGGACCCTGATAGTCGAGGCCCGCGCCGCCAGCCCGGAGGCCGCCCAGCGCCGGGTCGACCTCCTCGACGGCTTCGCCAGCGGCCTCGAGGCGTCGGCCCGGGAGCTCCTCCCCGCACCCCCGCACCGCTCCCCGCTGACCGCCGCCGGCGTCGTCGGCGGCGTCGAATCGGTCCTCTACGCCCGCCTCTGCCGCGGCGAGGCCGACCAGCTCGAGACGCTCCTCCCCTCGCTGATGTACTTCGCCGTGCTGCCCTACGAAGGGCAGGAGGCGGCGCGCGAGGAGCTGTGAGGGAGCGGGCCGGCCGGGACCGGCCTCGTGTTGGCCGGCTGCTGGCTGCGCGGTAAGCGGCGAAAGGTCGACTCGCTGTTCTGAGCCGTCGCAGGACAGCGAGCGGAGAGGGAGGGATTCGAACCCTCGAGGCGAGTTAACCCCGCCCACGCGATTTCCAATCGCGCTCCTTAAGCCACTCGGACACCTCTCCGGGGTGCTGACGAAAGCCTAGCTCGGCGGCGCTGGGCGGCGCTTACGCCTGGCCGAGGGCGGGCTCTGGGGCGAGCATCGGCTCGGCGGGCTGGCGGTCGCGGTGGTCGTCGAGCGAGACGACGATCGCCTCGGCCTCGGGCAGCGGCATCGCGGCGGGGCGGTGGCCGCGCAGGCTCTCGTGGCTGCAGACGACATAGCACCACTCCATCAGCGCCAGGCGGTCGTGGTCGTCGATCTCGAGGATCGTGGCGCCGACGAGGTGGCGGCCGTCGACCTCGCGGCAGCTCCGCACCTCGACCTGGGCGGCTACCTCATGGCGCTCGCCGGCGGCGCTCTCGAGCCGGAGCAGAACGGCGGGCCGGGCGCCGACCCGCATCGGTCCCTCGGCGACGAGGCCAAGGCCGGCGGCGGAGGCGTCGACGAGGCGGGCCTGGGTGTAGGCGTCGGGCTCGTAGCAGTGGGCGTCGGCGTCGCCCTGGAAGCGGTAGACGAGGCGGCGCTGGCGGCGACGGCCGACCGCCCGAGCCGTCGTCAGCAGGCGCCGCAGCTCGTAGAGGCCGAGCAGCGGCACGATGATCGCGGCGATCCCCGGCAGGTCCGGCAGCGGCCCGATCCCGGCCAGGTCGAGCAGCCGCAGCAGGGTCCCGACGGCGATCAGGGCGGTGCAGAAGAGGACCAGGCGGAGCTTGCGGAGGGAATCCCAGCCGCCAGGGTCGTTGCCCTGCTTCGGCGTCACCTTGAACTTGGTCTTGCCGGGGCGCACGGCGCAGCGCAGGGCGCGGGTGTAGATCTCCATCGTCAGCAGCTCGTAGTGGGCGGTCTCGGGGATCCGCATGTAGCCCCGGGCGAGGGCGGTGCCGGCGCCGAGGTTGAGGACGACGTAGGGCAGCCAGAGCGCGGCGAGGGCGACGACGCTGACCCGCATCGGCAGCTCCCCGGTCCAGAGGACGAGGCCGAGGGTGAGCAGGAGCAGCAGCCGCATCGGCGGCGCCAGGTAGGCGAGCAGGCTGGCCAGGTAGGAGAGGCGCTGGCGCCAGCTCAGGGTGCGGGCGCGGAGCGGCGACTCGGGCAGGGTGAAGACGGCGAGGTTGCCGCGGGCCCAGCGATCGCGCTGCAGCAGGTAGCCGTCGAGGTCGTGCGGGGCGAGGCCCTGGACCAGGACCTCGTCGTGGTAGCGGCTGTGCCAGCCGTGGCGCAGCAGGCGGATCGTGGTGTGGAAGTCCTCGGCGATCGTCTCGGTGGCGACGCCGCCGATCGAGAGCAGCGCCTCGCGGTTGATCAGCGCCGCCGAGCCGCACCAGTAGGCGGCGCCGTGGCGGTCCTTGCCGGGGCAGACGACGCGGTAGAAGAGCGACTGCTCGTGGCGGCCGACCACGTAGTGCTGGACCGAGTCGTGGTTGAAGAAGTCGTGCGGGGTCTGGACCAGCGCCATCTGCTCGTCATCGAAGTAGCCGACCAGAGCGTCCAGGGCATCCGGCATCGGCACGTGGTCGGCGTCGAGCATGAGGACCAGCTCACCCTCGGTGCGGGGCAGCGCGGCGTTGATGTTGCCGGCCTTGGCGTGGGAGTTGTCGGGGCGGGTCAGGTACTCGGCTCCGGCCAGCGCGGCGATCTTCGCCATCTCCGGCCGCCGCCCGTCGTCGAGCAGGTAGGTCGTGTGGGGATAGGTGAGGGCGCGGCAGCCGGCCAGCGTCGCCATGACCACCTCCGGCGGCTCGTCATAAGTGCAGACGTAGACGTCGACCGCCCGCCCCGGCGTCGTCGCCGGGCGCTTCCGCGGCGGCCGCGACCAGGAGAACCAGGCGAGCGTCGCCAGCGCGTAGATCCCGTAGATCTCGGTCACCAGCAGCATCGCGAAGGCGACCGGGCTCGCCCCGTTGCCGCTCCAGCCGACCCGCCAGGTCAGATATCCGAGGCCCCAGACCAGCGCGACCAGCACCAGCCCGCGCAGCAGCGCGGGATGGCGGTCGAAGAACCGCCCGGTTCGCGTCTGCTCGCCACCGTCCACACCCCTCTTTCGGCAGTGCCAGGCCGGGTCGTTAGCGGCACATCTCTAAAATCACCCGTCCCGTGAGGTGTCCTGGAGGGGTGCCGGAGTGGTTGAACGGGGCAGTCTCGAAAACTGTTGGCCCTCGTAAGGGGGCTCGTGGGTTCGAATCCCACCCCCTCCGCTTTCCGCTCGCGGTCGCCCACCCAGCTCGGCGAGCAGGGCCTGCGGGGTGACGATCCGCACGCCGCGATGTGTCGCGAGCGGGAGCAGGTGCTCGCGGTCTCCCGACACGAGGACCGCGACTCCCGCCTCCACCGCGCAGGCAAGGATCAGGTCGTCGTCGGGATCGCCAGTGACCGGATCGGCTGGCTCCGCCGGAGGCGAGACCAGCTCCGCTGCCAGGCCGGAGAGAAGCGCCTCGACTTCTTCCCAGCGCTCCGCGTCGAAGCCGAGCTTAACCGTGAGGATCCGCTGCAGCTCGTCCATGACAGGGACGGCGAGGACCAGTTCCAGGCGACCGTCGATGGCCTCCTCGACGATCCGGCTCGGCGGGCCTGCCGCGATGAACGCAGAGACCAGCACGTTGGTGTCAGGAGCGACGCGCAGGGCTCAGCGGCGCCCGGCGCGCAGGTCGTCGATCAGCGCCTCGGTTTCCTCGGGGCCTATTCCCCGCTCCTCGGCACGCTCGCGTCCGTAACGCTGAAGCGCCGCAAATCGCTCCACCTGCAGCTGCCGGCGCAGAGCGTCGCGGACAACCTCGCTCTTGGTCTTGCCCAGGCTCTGCGCGAGGGCGTCGATCTCCTCAGTGAGATCGTCAGGCAGCGAGACGGAGAGAAGGCGGCTCATATGAAATCATCATATCAACGTAGGAGCGAACGCCTCTTTGGGATCACCGGCTGCGTGCCTACTCGCGCCCGCGCAAGTTGGTCCTCGATTGGGCAAAGGCCCATCGCCAGGAGCAGCGAGACAACTGGGACCGTGCGCGCAGCCGCCGGGCGTTGCGGAGAATAGACCCCCTACCATGAGCCGATGCGCGGAACGCCCCGACTGCTGGAAGCAAATCCGAGCGAAAGCTATGCCGCTCGGGTTCGATTCGAGGACGGCACGGCGGCCAAGGTCGACCTCTCCCACCTGCTCGACTACGGCGGCGTCTTCGAGCCGCTGCGAGACGCTGACTTCTCCGCCCTGCTGAAGGTCGACGACGAGGGCGCGACGATCACCTGGCCGAATGAGGCCGATATCGCACCCGAGACGCTCTACGCGCAGGCGCGGCGTTCGAGGTAGCGCTGCTCGGGAAGGCTGGTGGCGGCTCTGGGGGCAGTGGGGGGTCCCCACCCGCTCTGCTCGTCGAGCAGTTGTCGGGATCGGGCGTCAGGCGGCGTGGGGTTCTGGCCAGACGCCTGATCGGACGCGCTCGAAGAGCGTGTCCGGGGCAAGGTCGGCGCCCCCGGGCCAGGCGACCGTCCCCGTCTCCTCATCAACCTGGACCCTGGCAAAGCCCTCGCGGGTCCTAGCTTCTTCGAAGACGGGACCTCGCATGCGATCGAGAACGTCGACTTCGCCGCCCGTTCCGTCGGCGAAGGTCAATCTGAGGACGCCGTGACGGACGACCTCTGCGGCAGTGATGTCGGGGGTCGGTCCGTTCATCGCAATGGCTCGATCTTGAGGAGTTTCTCACCGACTCGCGCTCGGCGCCAGTTCTCCTCCAGCTCGTCCTGATGGAGCTCTGCCCAGGCGAGCACGAAACGGAGCTGGCGGCGGCCGAGGTCGCTGTCGATCACCTCGAGCGTGTCGATCCGGACCTTTGCTTCGCCCTGGGCGTGGCGCGCATGAAAATGGGGGAACCCGTGATCGCTGAAAAACATCACGATCGCGATTCCAAAGAAGCGGCTGATCGTAGGCATGCAGATCCTCTCTGAGACGTTGGCGGTCTCAGAGCAAAGGAATCTCGGGACGACTTTTCGCCCCTGGGCCAGCTCAGTCCGGCGCGCAGGCGCGGCGTTCCAGGTAGCGCTGCTCGGGCAAGCTGGTGGCGGCCTTGGCGGCGGCGCGGTAGGCGGTGCGGGCGCGGTCGGTCTCGCCGCCGAGCTCGAGCAGGTGGGCGCGGACGGCTAGGAGGCGGTGGTGCTCGGCGAGGCGGGAGTCGCCGTCGAGGCTGGCGAGCAGCTCGAGGCCGGCTTCGGGGCCATCGACCATCGCCAGGGCGACGGCGTGGTTGAGGGTGACTATCGGGCTGGGGCTGATCCGCTCGAGCAGGCCGTAGAGGGCGAGGATCTGGGGCCAGTCGGTGTCCTCGGCGCGGGCCGCTTCGGAGTGGACGGCGGCGATTGCCGCTTGCAGTTGGTAGGGGCCGATGACCCCGCCGGGGAGGGCGGCGGTGATCAGCTCGATCCCCTCGGCTATGGCCTCCTGGTCCCAGCGGGACCGGTCCTGGTCGGCGAGGGGGACGAGGTCGCCGGCGGTGGTGGTGCGGGCGGCGCGGCGGGCGTCGGTGAGGAGCATCAGGGCCAGCAGGCCGGCGACCTCGCCGTCGTCGGGCAGGAGGCGATGCAGCATCCGGGTCAGGCGGATCGCTTCGCGGGTCAGGTCGGCCCGTTGGAGGTCGGGGCCGGAGCTGGCGGTGTAGCCCTCGTTGAAGATCAGGTAGAGGACGTGGAGGACGGCCCTCAGGCGCTCGGCGCGCTCGTCGGCGCCGGGCAGCTCGAAGACCGCGCCGCCGTCCTTGATCCGCTGCTTGGCGCGGCTGATCCGCTGCGCCATCGTCGCCTCCGGGACGAGGAAGGCGCTGCCGATCTCGGCGGTGCTGAGGCCGCCGACGGCGCGCAGGGTGAGGGCGATCTGCGAGGGCGGGGTCAGGTCCGGGTGGCAGCAGAGGAAGAGCAGGGTGAGAGTGTCGTCGTGGCCCTGGCGCTCGGCCTCGGCCGGGGAGGGCTCCGACGGCTCGCCCTCAGGCTCCAGCTGGGCGACGCTCTCCTCGCGGCGGCGGCGGGCGCTCTCGCTGCGCCACTGGTCGACCAGGCGCCGCGAAGCGACCGTGAACAGCCACACGGGCGGGTCGTCGGGGATGCCGTCGCGGGGCCACTGCGCGAGCGCTTCGATCATCGCCTCCTGCAGCGCGTCCTCGCAGGCGTCGAACTGGCCGTGGCGGCGGACCAGGGCGCCGAGGACCCGCGGCGCCAGCGGCCGCAGCAGGTCCTCGACGCTCCCGGGCGAGGCGGTCACCGCACCGGCTACATCTCCGCGCCGCCGACGTCCATCAGCGGCCGCACCTCGAGGCCGCCGCTGCCGACCGTCGGCCAGCGCCGGGCGATGTCGAGGGCGCGGGCTTCGTCGCACTCGAGGATCAGGTAGCCGCCGAGGTGCTCCTTGGCCTCGGCGAAGGGGCCGTCGGTGACGGCCGGGGTGCCGCCGGCGGTGCGGACGCTCTTCGCGGTCGAAGGGTCGGCGAGGGCGTTGGTCCCGACCAACTCGCCGGCCTCGGTGATCTCGCTCATCAGCTCCCCGACCCGGCCCATCAGCTCGGTCCCCTCGGCGCCGGTGAAGATCTCGCGGGTATCGGGGGTCTCGTAGATCAGCAGCATGTATTTCACGTTCTCGCTCCTTTGCTCCGGGCGCCACTTTTAGCGCCTTCACGGGATGGTCGGAGCCGCGTCGCGATTCTCTACACGGCGATGTCGAGAACGAGGGCGGCTCCGCCCCGGTTGACTGCTTGGGCGCCGCACCGTCATAGGGTGGGCGGATGATCGAGGTGAACGGGGTGGCGCACCTGATCCTCCGGGTCAACCGGATCGGCGAGTGCATCGCCTTCTACGACCGGCTGATGCCCTTCCTCGGGCTGGCGCCGGTCGAGCCGCGCTCGGAGGAGTTCGTCTACTACGTCGGCGGGCGCACCGCGGTCGGGATTCGCAAGGCCGACCCGGAGCACGTGGGCGCCGATCACCTCGAGACCGGGCCCGGCCTCGACCACCTCTGCTTCCGGGCGCGCGAGCGCGAGGACGTCGACCGCCTGCACGAGTTCGTCGTCGGGCTCGGGGCGGAGATCGTGCGGGCGCCGGTCGAGGGGCCCTGGGCACCGGGCTACTACTCGTGCTCGTTCCGCGACCCCGAAGGCATCCGGCTGGAGCTGAACCACGTCCCCGGCAGGGGCCTCCTGACCGGCGGCGCGACCTTCCTGCCGGACCCGCGCTACCCGCTCTCGGGCGAGCCCTGAGCGAGGCGGCGGGCGACGAAGAACTCGCGCAGGAGCGCCGCGCACTCGGCTTCGCGGACGCCGAGCAGGATGTCCGGGCGATGGTTCAGGGCCGGCTCGGCGAGGACGTCGAGGACCGAGCCGGCGGCGCCGGCCTTGGGGTCGGCGGTGCCGATCACGACTGTCGGGATGCGGGCCAGGACGATCGCGCCGGCGCACATCGCGCAGGGCTCGAGGGTGACGTAGAGGATCGTGCCCGGCAGCCGCCAGCCGCCGAGCGCCGCGGCGGCGGCGCGGATCGCCTGCATCTCGGCGTGGGCGGTCGGGTCGCGGCGCAGCTCGCGCTCGTTGCCGGCGGCGACGAGCAGCTCGCCATGGCGGAAGATCGCGGCGCCGATCGGGACGTCGCCATGGGCCTCGGCGGCGCGCGCCTGCTCGAGCGCGACGCCCATCGCCAGCTCGTGCTGGGCGGCATCTGCCACGGGCGGCTCGAGCTCGGGGTCCGGGGGCATCGATCCGGGAGTATGTCTGGCCATGGGGTCGCGGAGAGCCTCGAAAACTTCGT
>DASXOF010000178.1:0-6036 GCA_036494495.1 Solirubrobacterales bacterium
CAAAAACCGAGTGAGCCTCAGCCGCCGATCGGCGCTCGCGGGTTCGCTCCCCAGAAGATCACCGTTCCCAGCATGCCGACGATGTGGACGAGGATGATGTTGACGACCATCGACTGCGCGGTGGCGGTGCCGACGCCCACCGGCCCGCCCGAGGCGGTGTAGCCGTAGTAACAGCCGACGAGGATGATCCCCGTCGCCATCACCATCCCCTTGGTCAGGCTGAAGAGCAGGTCGGGCGGGCTCTGGAACATCCAGAAGATCAGCTGGTAGCCGCCGGAGGAGACGTCGCCGACCTGCTTGACCACGGCGAAGTAGCTGGCCAGGTAGGCGACCCCGATCCCGATCAGGTAGAGGAACGGGATCGCGATCCAGGCGCCGAGCAGGCGGCTCGCGGCGAGGAAGGTGACCGGCTCGACCCCCATCACTTCCAGGGCGTCGATCTCGTCGGAGATCCGCATCGCCCCGAGCTCGGCGACGATCCCGGTCCCGACCTTGGCCGAGAGGATGTAGCCGAAGGCGTACGGGACTCCCTCGCGCAGGTCGCAGTAGGCGGAGAAGAGCCCGGCCAGCGACGGCGCCCCGACCGAGCGGTTGAAGTAAGCCCCCTGCAGCCCGCACTGGAGGCCGAGGATGAAGACGAAGGCCCAGATGATCAGCGCCGAGCCGAAGATCAGGATCCCGGCCTGGCGCAGGCCCTCCCCGAGGTAGCGGAAGGAGCGCCCGGTCAGCACCAGCCGCCCGACCCGGGCGCCGAAGCCGGCCATCTCGCCGAACCCGTCGAGCCATTCGCGCGGCGTGTCGAACCAGCCGATCGCCGGCCGCTCGGGGTTCACCTGACCGCCTGCAGTTCCGGATTGGTCGCCAGCAGCACCGAGGTGGCGACGAACTGGAAGAAGAAGACGGCGACGAAGGAGATCACCACCGCCTGGTTGACCGCGCGCCCGACTCCCTCGGCGCCGCCGGAGGCGGTCATCCCCTTGAAGCAGCAGACGATCGAGATGATCGCCCCGAACAGGGTGCACATCACGACAGAGGCCCAGAGGTCGGTGACCGTGGCGTTGGAGAAGAGGGTCGCGAAGAAGCCGCCGAGCGACTGGTGGTAGAGCAGCTCGGCGACGATGCCGCCGGTGAGGCCGAAGACGATCGCGAAGATGTCGAGCAGCGCGGTGACCACCATCAGCGCCAGGAAGCGCGGCACGACCAGGTTCTTGATCGGGTCGACGCCGAGCACCTGCAGGGCGTCGAGCTCCTCGCGGATCTTGCGGGCGCCGAGGTCAGCGGTGATCGCGGTGCCGGCGACGCCGCCGACCACCACCGCCGTCACCAGCGGCCCGATCCAGCGCACGGCGGTCAGGACGAAGAAGCCGCCGAGCCGGTCGAGGGCGCCGAACAGCGAGAGGATCCCGGCCGCCTGCAGCCCCGGCGCCCCGAGGCAGAGGGCGAAGGTGGTGATGACGAGCGGGAACCAGGACAGTTTGAGGACGAAGAGGAACTGCCAGACGAGCTCCTCGCCGTAGGGATAGGGCGGCCGCACGGCGGAGACCAGGGTCCGCGTCGTCAGGATCACCATCTGGCCGACCTGGGTGAACCAGCCGCCAACCGAGCCGACACCGGCCCTCACCATCGTCGCCGCCCCCGCGGCTTCTCCCTGCGCCGCCATCCGGGCCAGAGCTTAGGTACGGAGCTGGTCGCCGCGGTTAGGCGGCGGTTAAGGGGTGCGGGAAACCCTCAGGGGGTGAGGACGATCTTCAGCGCTTCGCGGTTGTCGAAGATCCGGTAGGCCTCGGCGGCCTCGTCGAGCGCCATGTGGGAGCTGACCAGCGGCGCCGGGTCGAGCCGGCCGCTCTCGAGCAGGCCGAGCACCCGGTCGACGTGGGCGATCACGTTGGCGACCCCGAGCCGGAGGTCGAGCGACTTCAGCCAGGCGAGGCCGAGCGGGACCTCGACCTTGCCCGCGTAGACGCCGACGCTGGAGACGGTGCCGGCGTCCCGGGCGAGGCTGATCGCCATCGCCAGCGGCCCGCCGTCGCCGACCGCGTCGACGGCGACGTCGGCCCCGGCGCCGTCGGTGGCGGCGCGGACCTCGGCTTTGACGTCCGACTCGGTCAGGTGCAGCGGCGTCGCCCCGAACGACTCGGCCATCGCCAGCCGCTCGGCGACGCTGTCGACGGCGAAGACCCGGGCGGCGCCGCCGGCGAGCGCCGCCTGCACCGCGCAGAGGCCGACCGGGCCGAGGCCGAGGACCGCGACCGTGTCCCCCTCCCGCATGCCGCCGTTGGCGACCGCGTGGTAGCCGGTCCCCATCACGTCGCCGGCGAACAGGGCGACGTCGCTCGACATCCCCTCCGGCACCCGGCGCAGGTTGACGTCGGCCCAGGGGCAGACGAGCTGCTCGGCCTGGGCGCCCTGGAGGTCGCCGAGGCGCGAGCCGTGGCCGAAGGTGCGGCCGTTGCGGCAGCGGTGGTACTCGCCGCGCAGGCAGGAGGAGCAGGTGGCGCAGGCGACGTGGAAGGTGCCGAGGACGCGGTCGCCGACGGCGACCCGGGTCACCTCGGGCCCCACCGCCAGCACGGTGCCGACGAACTCGTGGCCGATCGTGAAGCCGGGCTCGACCGGAAAGCGGCCGTGGTAGATGTGGAGGTCCGAGCCGCAGACGCCGGCCTCCTCGACCCGGACGATCGCCTCGCTCGCCGCGCTCAGCTCGGGCTCCGGCACGTCGTCGACCCGCACCTCTCCCGGCGCTTGGAAAGTGACCGCCCGCATGGTGCGAACGCTACCTCAGCTGCGCGCGCCGGCGGCGACCTGGAAGCGGTTCGCCTCGGCGTCGGGGCTGGCGGTCTCGGCGATCCGCGATTCGAGCGCCAGCTCCTTCTCGAAATCGGCCGCCTCGCCGTGCTGGAAGGAGACGTCCTTGCCCTCGAGCAGCTCGATGAAGACCTCGACGAAGCGGGCGTCGAGCTGTTTGCCGGCGACCCGCCGCAGCTCGATGATCGCGTCGTGGCTCGACATCGGCGTGCGGTAGGAGTCGCGCGCCGTCATCACGTCGTAGGTGTCGGCGACCGAGATGATCCGCGAGAGCTCGGGGATTTCGTTGCCGGCCAGGCCGCGCGGATAGCCTTTGCCGTCGATCCGCTCGTGGTGGGCGAGGATGATCTCCGCCACCGGGCCGTAACCGTCGAGCGAGGAGACGACCCGGGCGCCCTGCTGCGGGTGGCGCTTGATCAGCATCCAGTCCTCGTCGGTGAGCGGCACGTTGGCCTTGAGGATCCGGTCGGGGAGGATGAACTTGCCGATGTCGTGCAGCAGCGCGGCGATGTGCACGAGCTCCTCGTCGCGGCGCGAGAACCCGGCCCGCTGGGCGATCGCCCGCGAGTAGCGCGCCACCGCCGCCGAGTGGCGGGCGGTCATCTGGTCCCGCAGGTCGAGCGTCCGCAGCATCGCGCTCAAGACCCCGACCTGGAAGCTCGCCAGCTGCTTCGAGCGCACCTCGAGCTCTTCCGCCCGCTCCTGGGAGACGAGCAGGGCGCCGAGCAGGTACTGGAAGGTGACGAGGACGACGCCGAACAGCGCGATCCCGGTGATGCCGACGTGGATGTAGAGGTAGGCGACGCCAACCGCCATCAACGCGGCCGCGAGCTCGGACGGCAGCAGCGGCACCAGCGCCGTGCGGACCTTGCGCCAGAACGAGCTGCGTTCGAGGTAGCAGCCGTAGCCGGCGATCATCGTGAAGTTGATCGCCAGGGCCAGCAGGAAGGCCCCGAAGACGAAGGCGTAGAACGCGGGGTCAGAGCGCGTTATGCCGTTGGCGGTCGTGACCCAATGGAAGGCCAGGCCGGTGATCAGCGGGAAGGCCGTATAGGTGAGGAGGTTGTTGATGAAGAGGTGGAGCGCCTTGCGGTCGGTGAGCCAGTCGATCGTGATCACGATCAGGCCGATCAGCGCCGCCGGCGGGCCGCCGAGCAGGACCATCGCGACGACGATCGGCAGGAAGCTGCCCGAGAGCCGTACTTTCGAGGTCGTGGTGACCGCGGTCAGGTCGGTGAAGATCGCGAAGGCGAGCAGGATCCCGAGCAGGGCCATGTCCCAGTCGGCGGTGCCGGCGGTGAGGAAGCCGGCCACGACCACGACCAGGAGGCCGGCCACCTGTAAGCCGGTGCTGAGTTTGCTGGGGCGGTTGTCGTCCATCTGCGGTGGGGCTCTTCCCGACTGGGATTCAGCGAGCGGAAGCCGTTCCCTGCGTGGGGCTCGCAAGTTGCGAGTTGGACGAAATTACCCCGCTCAGAGACCCCTTACAAGCGATATAGCCGTATGACCGGCGTCATGCAGGAAGCCCTCCGGGGCCCTGGAAAAGCGAAGGGGCACCCACGTGGGTGCCCCTTCGAAGCTTGAAGCGCGCCTTAGTCGGCGCGTGGACGCAGAGTTCGCGTCCGCTGGAGAAGATCTAGTGCTTGTAGCCCATGTTCGTGCCCTCCTTCAAGTTGAAGCCGCTCTAGCTGTGCGCTCTTTCGAAAATCTTGCTAATCGCTGGCAACTTTGTAGCACAACCTGGCGGAAACTTGTGCATCTGCACGGAAACTTGTGCATGAAGTCGGTAGTACAGGCGTCCAGACATGGCTGAGCAGGGACTTTTGGCACCGCTGCGCAGGCCGCTCTTCCGGCGGCTGGCCGCTACGTACGCGGTCAACGAGCTCGGCGACTGGATGGGGATCATCGCCCTCTCGGTGCTGGTCTTCGAACAGACCGACAGCGCCCTCGCGACCGCCGGCCTCTTCCTCGGAACCCGCTTCCTTCCAGCGCTTTTCGCGCCGATCCTGACCACCAGGGCGGAGAAGCCGAAGCCCCGCTACGCGTTGCCGGTGATCTACTGCGGCGAGGCCGCGGCCTTCGGCGCGCTGGCCCTGCTCGCCTCCCACTTCTCCCTCGCCGCGGTGATCGCGGTGGCGGCGATCGACGGTGCACTGGCTTTAGCCGGCCGTGCGCTGACTCGCTCGGTCGTCGCCGAGCTGCTCGAGCAGAGCGGCGAACTGCGGGCCGGCAACGCGCTCCTCAACGTCGCCTTCACCGGCGGCGCCGCCCTCGGGCCGGCACTGGCGGGCCTGATCGTCGCCGGCTCGAGCGTGCAGACGGCGCTGCTCCTCGACGCGGTCTCCTTCTACGTGATCGCCTGGATCCTGCTCACCGCCGGCGAACTGCCGCGGGCCGAGCCGGAAGCGGGCCGGATGCGCGACCGGGTCCGGGCCGGCGTCTCCTACCTGCGCGAGAGGGTGGCGCTGCGCTGGCTGCTGATCGCCCAGGGCGCCGCCTTCGTCTTCTTCGCCGCGGTGATCCCCGTCGAGGTCGTCTACGCGAAGGAAACGCTCGGCACCGGCGACTCCGGCTACGGCCTGATGCTGGCCAGCTGGGGCGTCGGCATGCTCCTCGGCAGCGTCATCTTCGCCGCCGTCCGCCGCGCCTCGCTGCGCCTGCTGCTGCTGCTCAGCACGCTGGCGGTCGGCGCCGGCTACCTCGGGCTGGCGGCGGCCCCGAACCTGGCGCTCGCCTGCGCCGCCTCGGTGCTCGGCGGCGCGGGCAACGGGGTGCAGTGGGTCTCGGCGATCAGCGCCGTGCAGGAGCTGACGGCGGCCGAGATGCAGGCCCGGGTGATGAGCGTGCTGGAGTCGATCGGGGCGGCGATGCCGGGGATCGGTTTCGCCCTCGGCGGCGTGATCGCCGCGGTCCTCGACCCCCGTGCGACCTTCCTCGTCGCTGGCCTGGGGATCTTCGCCATTGTGGCGCTGATGGTCCCCATCCTTGCTACGACATGGCCCCGGAACCCAAAAATTGCAGATTCGTCCACGCTTGACGGGGGTAACAAAATTGTGCTGGAGTTGCTGCCTGGGGGTGCGCCTGCGCAGTCCGACCCGAAGCTCGATCGGTGAAGACCGGGATGGGAGTCACAGTGAAGAGGAGCCTTGTAGTTTTTCTGGTCGCCGCATTTGCAGCGGTGGGGGCAATTGGACTAGCTGCCTGCGGCGGCGGGAGCGGGGGCTCCACGAC
>DASXOF010000179.1:0-3891 GCA_036494495.1 Solirubrobacterales bacterium
CGACCGAGAGCAGGCCGCGCTCGACGTCGGTGGTCGTCTGGTCGGAGATGTCGAGGAACGGCTTGGCGAGCCGCTTGCCGTGGTCGAGGACGACGATCTTGCCGGCCCGCTCGACGACGAAGAGGAGCTGCGGGTAGCCCGGGGCGCCGGTCACGAAGATCGGCGATTCGAACTCGCCGATCTTCTTCAGCCCGACGCCGCCCTTGGCGCGGGCGGGCGCGCTGCCAGATGGGGCGGTGGCCGAGGTGCCGGCGCCGGTCGCGGCCGGGCCGGAGTCACTGGCCGAGGAGCCGCAGGCCGGCAGGACCAGCGCCACGGCCAGTGCCGCGAGCGATGTGGTTGCGAGGCGGCGGAGCATCCGCCGGGGTTCTACCCCTTTTTCTTGATCTCGACGATTTCGCCGGCGTCGTTGACTTCGGTTTCCGGCAGCTGCGCGGTGATCTCGGTGACGAAGGTCCCGCCCGGCGCAACCCCGCCCGCGGTCTTCGCCTTGGTTTCGGTGCCGAGGCCGGCGCCGACCTGGTAGCGCAGCGTGTACTTGCCCTGCCGCACCGCGCTCAGCTTCCAGACCGCCGAGCGCGATTCGCCCGCCTTCAGCGGGCCGAAGGCGAAGGTCTTCGGGTCCGAGGTGGTGGCGCCGCCCTTGGCGGTCGAGCCGGCCAGTTTCGGGAAGTGTTCGGCCAGCACCCAGACCGGCCGCGTCGGGTTGGCGAGGCCGGTCTGCTGTTCGTGGATCCCGAACGGCAGCGAGGCGGTCGCCCCCTGCTTGCCGGCCAGGGTGAAGCTGACGACCAGGTTCGGCAGCTCCTTTTCGCCTTCGTTCTCGAAGCTCAGCCTCAGCAGCGAGGTCTGGCCGAGACGCTGCAGGCTCGGGAACGCGGCAGCGGTGACGCCGACTTCGAATTCGCCGGCAGGTTCCTTGTCCGAGGACGATTCCCCGCAGGCCGCCAGGCCCACCGCCAAGGCCAGCGCCGCCAAGCCGGTCGCGGCAGCGCGGAGGCGGGTGCGCCGGAAATGTCTTCCGTCCCCTCCCAAAGCGAGCCGAACATAGCACGGGGTTGTGCCACATCCAGCCCCATTTCAGGGGCTCGGAGAGGGTTAGCCGGATCTCAACACTGGGCTAATGGAAGCCGCTCAGCCATCCCCTAGACTGCGGCTCAGCGAGTGGGGCGCCGTGCCGCGGCGCGGCTCAGCTGAGGGAGATCATGGTCGCAACGCTGAACAGGGTGTTCCTGCCCGCCCGGGCGGTTTTCGAGGAGGTGGGGGACCTCGTGATCCTCACCTCGCGCACGATCGCGTCCGCGATCCGCGCGCCCTACCCCTACGGCGAGGAGTTCATCGGCCAGTTCCTCTTCGCCCTGCAGCTCTGCTGGTTCCCGCTGCTGGTCTCGACCGTGGCGATCTGCTTCGGCGCTCCCGGCCTGCAGGCCGCCAACGCCCTGACCCTGTTCGGCACCCTCGACCGGCTCGGCGGCTTCTTCGTCCTCGCCGCGATCCGAGAAATCGGCCCCTTCGTGACCGCCGTGGTCGTCGCCGGCGTCGCCGGCACTGCGATCACCGCCGACCTCGGCGCCCGCAAGATCCGCGAGGAGCTCGATGCCCTGCAGGTGCTCGGGGTCGACCCGATCAAGAACCTGGTCGTGCCGCGCTTCCTGGCGCTGATGCTGATCACCGGCCTGCTCGACATCTACGCCCTGGTCTTCGGGCTCTCCGGCGGCATCCTCACCGAGCTCGTCTACCACCAGAGCCTCGGCGGCTTCTTCGCGACGCTGTTCTCGCAGGCCTCGGTCACCGACCTCTGGGGCTCGGTGATCAAGTGCACGCTGTTCGGCGCGATCATCGCCGTCGTCTGCTCCTACAAGGGGATGACCGCCTCCGGCGGCGCCGCCGGCGTCGGCCGCGCCGTCAACGAGGCCGTCGTCATCTCCTTCATGGCGGTCTTCGCCTTCAACTACGTCTTCACCCAGACCCTGCTCGCCACCAACCCCGAACTGCAGACGATCCGGTGAGCGCGTGAACGCCTGGCTCGAGGTCCCGCGCGGCTGGCTCGACTCCTTCGGCGAGGTCGCCCGCTTCAGCTCCCGCGTCGCCGGCCTCGTCTACAGCGGCCGCGTCCTGCGCTTCTTCGGCGAGAGCCTGCGCCAGGCCGGGATCCTGATCCTCGGCTCGGCGCTGATCATCTGGGGCCTGGTCTTCGTGCTCGGGCTGCAGTGCGGGATCGAGGGCGCCTACCTGCTGCGCGCCCAGGGCGCGCCGGCCTACGCCGGCCTTTTCTCCGCCTGGTGCGACCTGCGCGAGATCCTGCCCTACGCCTTCGGCTACATGCTGGCGGCCAAGGTCGGGACCGGGATCGTCGCCGAGCTCGGGGCGATGCGGATCTCCGACGAGATCGACGCGCTCGAGGTGATGGGGGTGCCGCCGGTCACCTTCCTCTGCGCGACCCGCCTGCTCGCCGCCTGGATCGCCTTCCCGTTCATGTACCTGGTCGGGATCGGGGTCATGTACCTGGCCAGCTACATCGCCGTGGTCGAACAGATCGGCGACGTCTCCTCCGGCGGCTACTTATTGATCTTCTGGCAGTTCCAGAATCCCCCGGACCTCATATTCAGCCTGGTCAAGGGGATGGTGATGGCGACCGTGATCGTGCTGGTCGGCTGCTACTACGGCTACACCGCCTCGGGCGGGCCGGTCGGGGTGGGGACGGCGACGGCGAAGTCGATGGTCTTCAACATCGTCATGGTCCACATCGTCGGGATGCTGGGAACGCTCATATTCTGGGGCGCGAACCCGAGAGCGCCGATAGGAGGCTAGGTGCAGGTGCCAATCGAGGACGACGAGCGCAGGGAAGAAGAGGAGCTCCGCGACGAGGCGGCCGAGTCCGGCGAAGAGCCGCCGGAGATCGCCGTCGCGCCGCCGCGCTCGAGCAACGGCGAGGGGCCCTACGTGGCCGAGGACGGCGCGGTGATGGGGCGCGACTTCGTCATCCCCGGGGTCGACCCGACCGAACAGGACCCCTACCGCTTCCACACCGGCCGCAAGCGCGAGCACGGCGGCACCGACGCGATCGAGATCGTCGACCTGGTCAAGCAGTTCGGCCGCGCCCGCATCCTCAACGGTTTGAACCTCGGCCTGCCCGAGGACCAGGTCTCGATGGTGCTCGGCCCCTCGGGTACCGGCAAGAGCGTGCTGATCAAGCACATCGTCGGCCTGCTCTACCCGGACTCCGGCGACGTCCTGGTCCACGGCGAGTCGATCCCGAACATGACCGACGACGAACTCTTCGAGGTGCGCAAAAAGTTCGGCCTGCTGTTCCAGGACGGGGCGCTGTTCGGCTCGATGAACATCTACGACAACGTCGCCTTCCCGCTGCGCCAGCACACCGACAAAGGCGAGGAAGAGATCGGCGAGATCGTCAACCGCCGGCTCAAAGAGGTGGGCCTGGCCGAGGCGACCTACAAGATGCCGAACGAGCTCTCGGGCGGGATGCGCAAGCGCGCCGGCTTCGCCCGGGCGCTGGTGCTGGAACCGGCGATCGTGATGTTCGACGAGCCCGATTCCGGCCTCGACCCGGTCCGCACTGCGCTGCTCTGCGAGCTGATCCGCGAGGTCCACGCCGAGAACGGCGGCTGCTACCTCGTGATCTCCCATGACCTCGGCACGGCGCGGCGGATCGCCGACTTCATCGCGGTGCTGTGGAGCGGCAAGATCGTCGAGTCGGGGCCGAAAGAGGAGGTCTTCGACTCGAGCAATCCGTTCGTCAGCCAGTTCCTGCACGCCGACGTGAGCGGCCCGCTCTCGATGGACTAACTGAGGTGGCCGACCCCACGTCCACGCAGGCCTGGATGACACGCCCGGCACACTTCGCATCTCTGCGTCCTCGGCCTTGCCTTT
>DASXOF010000180.1:0-10052 GCA_036494495.1 Solirubrobacterales bacterium
AACAAAGCACAACCACACCGCGGCGACCCGAAGAAAAGACAACCCCTCGGAGCGCGGCGGCCCGGGGTGGCGGCGGTCGTTGGGGGCGGCGGCGCTCGTTTGCGTGGGGATCGTGGTCGTGGTGGCTCCTTGGACGGTGCGGAATGCGGTCGCGCTGCATCGGTTCGTGCCGGTGTCCACCGGTGGTGGGCAGGTGCTGTTCGCGGGGACCTATCTGCCCTCGGACGGGAACCCGGAAAAGGTCGGGGCGGAGGTGGTCGAACGGCACCCGGAGCTGTTCGCCCCGCACGCGGTGCAGAAGCTGCGGCTGGAGCAGATCCTCGCCCGCCTCGCCCACCATCGCTACCCCGAACTGGAAACGGACGAAGCACTCTCGAAGATGGGCAAGGAACGGCTCTGGGACGCCATCGGCGAAGAGCCGCTCGAATACGCCGGCTTCCTCGCGACCAAGATCGGCCGCGTCTGGTCCCACGGCCCGCGGGCGGTGATGCGCGACGAGCTCTGGGAAGCCCTGCACTGGGCGCTGCTCGGCTTCGGCCTGCTCGGCCTCGCCGTCCTCCTCTACCGCCGCCGCTGGGAGGCGGCGCTGATCGCCGCGGTCTTCCTCGCGATCACCCTGATCAGCGCGGTGCTGGTCGCCTCGCCGCGGCGGGTGCTGGTGCTGCTGCCGCTGCTCGCAGCCTGCGCCGGCTTCGGCGCCATCTGGCTGGACGCGCAGAGCCTGCGGCTCGGCCCGCCCGGCCAGATCGACCCGAAACCCCAGGCCAGGGTCCGAACGGACCCGAGCCCGAGCGAACGCTAGTCCTGGTCGTACTTGGCGGTGAAGATCAGCTTGATGTAGGTCGCCGTGTCGGCGCCTTTGAACACGCACTTGTAGTTGACGATGTCCGGTTCGGTCTGGACCACCGTCGGCGTGCAGCGGAAGCCTTCCCAGACCTTCGGCATCTCGATCCGCAGGCTGAGCATCTTGTTCATGACCTTCTTCACGGTCGGGCACTGGGCGAAGCTGGCCTGCGAAGGGTCGACGTCGGTGGCGTAGACGAAGCCCTGGACGTTCTTGGTGGTGACGTTCTTCGAGGTCGTCGTGCAGGTCCGTTCGATCGGCTTGGCGCTGGCGCCGCCGGCGGCGACGAGCATGACGCCGAAGGCCGCGAGCGCGGCGAGAAGAGCGAGTCGCTTCACTTGGTCCTCCTTGGGGGAAGGTTGGTTGCTGGGGGACGATTCGCCGCCCCACCCCCGCGCCCTGCGCCTGCAGCACCGCGCCCGGCGGCTCCGGCCAGCGCCCCGGATAGCCTGAAACGCCCTTGACCGCCCCGGAATGGATCCGCGCCCTGCCCGCGCGCTACGGCCGCCGCACCCTGATCGCGCTGGCGCTGATCGCGGTGCTGGGCCTCGGCCTGCGCGCCTACGCCGTCGTCCACCCCGTCGCCAACCCGGCCGACGACTCGCACGCCTACTTCGGCCTCGCCAAGGCGCTGTACGTCGAAGGCAGCTACGGCGGCCCCGAATTCCGCGACTCGAGCGACTGGTCGCCGGGCGCCCCACTTCTCTACGCCGCCTCCTTCTTCCTCACCGGCGGCGCCCGCGAAGGGACGGCGCGGATCGTCGAGGCGCTGATGGGGACGGCGGCGATCCTGGTCGTATTCGCGCTGGGGGCGCGGCTTGCCGGCCGCGGGTGGCGGCGAGGCGGCGGCGAGGCGCCCCCGGGCGCCGACCCTGCCAGGGCCGACCCGGTCTCCCCCCTCGCCCGCTCGACCGGCCTGCTCGCCGCCTTCGCCGTCGCCGTCTACCCCTCCTTCATCCACTCGACCGGCGAGCTGATGAGCGAGCCGCCTGCGGTCCTCACGCTCCCCGCCGCCGTCCTCGCCTTCCTCTGGGCGGGCGAGAAGGAGCGCTGGTGGGCCTGGCTGGTGCCGGGCCTCCTCTTCGGGCTGACCGCGATGTTCCGGCCCGAGTACCTGTTCGTCGCCGCGGTCTTCGTCGTCCTCGCCGCTGTCCGGGTCTGGAGCGCTCGCGGGCCGCGACCGGCACTCGCGGGCGCCGCAGCCCTGCTGCTGGCGCTGCTGGTCGCGATCGTCCCCTGGACGGTCCGCAACCTGGTCGTGCTCGAACGCCTGGTCCCGATCTCGACCGGCAGCGGCAAGGCGCTCTACGTCGGCACCTTCTACCCCGCCGACGGCGAATACCAGCGGGTCAAGGCGATCCTCTACGAACGCTACGAAGGCAAGTCTCTGCCGCCGAATTCCGAAGCGCTGAACGAAGTCGACCCGACGCCGCTGTTCGACCGCGCCGCCAACGAATACAAGGCCGAACAAGGAGAACCCGGCCTCTCGCGCGACGCCGCGCTCGGCAAGCTCGGCAAGGAAGACTTCTCCGAGTACTTCGGCGAAGACCCGCTCGGTTACCTGGGGATGACCGCCCGCAAGGTCGGCCGGATGTGGTCGAGCGGGGTCGGCGAGGCGATGAGCTCGACCCCCGGCCGCGCCGTGCAGCTGATCGTCGTCTTCGCCGGCCTCGCCGGCTTCGTCCTGCTCGGAGTGCGCCGCCGCTGGTGGGAGCTGGCCTCGCTGGCGGCCCCGATCGTCGTCGTCACCGCGGTCGGCGCGATCTCGCTCGCCGCCCCGCGCCGCAACGAGGTGCTGATGACGCTCGTCTTTCCACTTGCCGCCCTGGCCCTCTCCAGCGCCGTTTCCGCCCTATCCTCTCGCCGCGAATGGTCGCCGCCGCCCTCCCCGCCGGAAACGTCTTCCCAGCCGAGCTGACGGCGCTTCGCAGCGCCGGCATCGTCGTCGGGCTGCTGCTGATCGCCTACGCGCTCTGGCGCCGGCGGGTCCTGCGCAACGCCGACGTGATCCTTCTCGGCCTCGCCGGCCTCGCCCTGCTGATCGTCTCCGGGACCGAAATCGTCGACGGCCTGCTCTCCGCCTTCTCCTTCGAAAAGGGCAACGGCGGGCGGATCCTCGGCCTCGCCGTATTCGCCATCTTCATCCTCTTCGTGCTCTGCTTGCGGGCGCTGGCGGTCGGGGCGCGGAACGCGCGCCAGCTCTCGGCGGCGCTCGAGGGGCTGGCGTGGGAGGAGTTCCGCCAGGCGCACCTGCCGGAGCGCTTCGCGGGCAAGATCGCGATCCTCGTCCCCGCCTACAACGAGGCCGACAACATCGGCGTCGTCCTCGACCAGATGCCGGCCGAGGTCTGCGGCGTCCGCACCGAGATCCTCGTCGTCGACGACGGCTCGCGCGACGGCACCGGCGACGTCGCCGCCGAGCACGGGGCGCTGGTCGCCCGCCACGTCACCAACCGCGGCGGCGGCGCCGCGCTCCGCACCGGCTACCGGCTGATGGTCGAATCGGGGGCCGAGATCGTCGTCACCCTCGACGCCGACGGCCAGCACCTGCCCTCCGAGATGTCGCGCCTGGTGCAGCCGGTGATCGACGGCGAAGTCGACGTCGCCCACGGCTCCCGCGTCCTCGGCCATGCCGACCGCAACCACTTCGCCCGCGAGCTCGGGATCGTCTTCTTCAACCGCCTCGTCTCCTTCATCACCCGCACCCACGTAACCGACTGCTCGAACGGCTACCGCGCCGTCCGCACCAGGGTGCTGCCGCAGCTGGTCCTGCGCCAGGAGCAGTTCCACACGTCCGAGTTCATGATCGAGGCGATCAAGCGCGGCATCCCCGCCAAGGAGATCCCGATCACGGTCGAACAGCGCCTCCACGGCCACTCGAAGAAGCCGGCGGTGCTCCGCTACGGCGTCGGCTTCGCCAACGCGATCGTCCGGACCTGGCTGCGCTAGCGGCGGGTCAGCGGACGCCCGGGTGGCGGACCGCAGAGGGGTCGGGCAGGTAGAGGTCCTCGCCGCAGCGCGGGCAGACCTGGACGTAGAGCTTCAGCGGCTTGTGGCAGCGCGGGCAGAGCCGTTCCGGTTCGTCCTTCTCGCGGCGGTAGAAGATCACCGCCAGGAGGCCGAAGAAGAGCAGGACGGCGCCGATCAGCCACCAGATGAAGAACGAGCTTCCCTTCGCCTTGCCGATGATCCCGGTGGCGAGGCCGAAGAAGAAAGCGATGAGGAGATATTCCACGTCCCCATTGTGATCAATCGAACCCCCCGACAGGGGCCCTGCCTGGAACGGGAAGACCGCCGGTGACTCGTTAGTCCAGCCGCTTCGGGTGGCCGATCGTGCCGACCTCGGAGATGTCGCGGCTGAACGGCAGGCCGGCGGTCCAGTCGAGCACGGCGCGGACCTTGCGGGCGGCGCCCGGGATCTGGCTCATGTGGTAGCTGCGGGCCAGCCACCAGGCGGGAAAGCCGCGAAAGGTGCGCCCGCCGATCCGGCCGACCGCCTTGTAGCGGCCGAGGTTGACGAAGGAGGCGTAGCTCTTGAAGTCGAACGGCTCCGGCGAGCCGACGCCGAGCTCGGCGGCGATGTTGCGGGCGGCGACCGGCCCCTGGCGGACGGCGTGCTGGGCGGTCGGCGGGCAGGTGCCGCCGCGCGGGTCGGGGGCGGCGGCGCAGTCGCCGATCGCCCAGACCGAGTCCATCCCCTCGACCCGCAGGAACGAGTCGACCGGGACCCGGCCGCGCTCGTCGAGCGGCAGGTTCAGCTCGCGGAGAATCGGCTGCGGGGCGACGCCGGCGGTCCAGACCACGGTCTCGGTCGGCAGCACCTCGCCGCTCGAGAGCCGCGCCGAGTCCGCCGTCACCTCCTCCAGCGTCGTGTTGAGGCGGATGTCGATGCCGCGGCCGCGCAGCTCGCGCAGGGCGTAGTCGGCGAGCTGGCGGTCGATCTCCGGCAGCACCCGGTCCGAGGCCTCGACCAGCACCCAGCGCATCCCGTGCAGCCGGGCGCGCGGGTAGCTGTCCATCGCGTCGGCGGCGAAGTCCTGCAGCTCGGCCAGCGCCTCGAGCCCGGCGTAGCCGCCGCCGACGAAGACGTAGGTCAGCAGCCGTTCGCGCCGGGCCGGGTCCTCGGTCGCGTTCGCTTCCTCCAGCGTCTCGACCACGTTGTTGCGCAGGTAGATCGCGTCGGCCAGGCCCTTGAAGCCGACCGCGTGCTCGGCCAGCCCCGGCACGGGCAGCGTCCGCGAGACCGAGCCCAGCGCCAGCAGCAGCTGGTCGTAGCGCATCTCCTCGCTGCCGCCGAACTTCTTCCGCAGCTGCAGCGTCTTCGCCTCCGGATCGTGGGCGACGATCCGACCGAGCCGCAGATAGGTCCGCTTCAGCGTTTCCCGCAGCGGCGTCACCACGTGCCGCGGCTCCAGCGTCCCGGCCGCCGCCTCCGGCAGGAACGGCGTGTAGAGGGAGAAGTTCGTCTCGTTGACGAGCGTCAGCCGCGCCGACTGCTTCGGCAGCAGCCGCTCCAGCTCCCGCGCCGCCGCCGCGCCGCCGAAACCGCCACCAGCTATGACCACGTCCCAAGCCATGGCTCCAAAGTAGCACTTTGTAACAACGTGTTACAAAGTGCGAAGACGCACTTTTACCCCCTATATGGGGTGCAACCGCTGCAGCGCGTCAGAGGCCGAGCTGCTCGCGGATCAGGCGGGTGACCTCGCCGCCGTCGGCGCGGCCCTTGGTCTCGCGCATGACGGCGCCGACGATGGCGCCGATCGCGCGGGCGTTGCCGGAGCGCATCTGCTCGACCGCGGCGGGGTCGCCCTCGATCGCGGTGGCGACGATGCCGGCCAGCTCGCCGTCGTCGCCGCCGGACATCTGGGCCAGGCCCTCGCGCTCGACGATCGGGCCGGGCTCGCCGCCCTCGGCGACCATCGCCGCCAGCACGGTCTTGCCGCTGCTGTGGGAGATCTCCTTGGCGGCGACCATCCGCACCAGCGCCGCCAGCGTCGCCGGGGTCACCTTGGAGTCGGCCGCCGAGCCGCCCTCGACGGCGCGCAGCTCGCCGGCCAGCTCGCCCGTCACCCAATTGGCGACGACCCGGGGCTCGACCCCGTCGGCCTCGGCCGCGGTGGCCTCGAAGTAGGCGGCGGTCTCCGGGTCGCCGGCCAGTTTGGCGGCGACGTCCTCGGCCAGGCCCATCTCCCCCACGTAGCGCTCGATCCGCGCCGCCGGCAGCTCCGGCAGGGCGTCCCGCGCTTCCTGGATCATCTGCTCGCTGGGGGCGGTCGGGACCAGGTCGGGCTCGGGGAAGTAGCGGTAGTCGTGGGCTTCCTCCTTCGAGCGCAGCGAGGTCAGGCTGCCGCTGACCGGGTCGAAGTGGAGCGTCTCCTGCTCGACCTTCTCCCCCGCCTCGACCAGGCCGCGCTGGCGCTCGAGCTCGGCTTCGATCCCGCGCTGCAGGAAGCGGAAGCTGTTCATGTTCTTCAGCTCGGTCTTGGTCCCGAGCTCCTCGCTGCCCGCCGGCCGGACCGAGACGTTGGCGTCGATCCGCAGGCTCCCCTCCTCCATGTTGACGTCGGAGACGCCGAGCTGGCGCACCGTCTCGCGCAGCAGGCGCGCCCACTCGGCCGCTTCCGCCGCGCCGCGCAGGTCCGGCTCGGTGACGATCTCGACCAGCGGCGTGCCACCGCGGTTGAAGTCGACCAGCGAGGCGGCCGAGCCGTGGATCCGCCCCGAGGAGCCGACGTGGATCGTCTTCGCCGCGTCCTCCTCCAGGTGGGCGCGGTGGATGCGGACCTCGCCGAGCTTCCCCGCCCCGCAGATCGGGATGTCGTACTGGCTGATCTGGTAGGCCTTCGGGCTGTCGGGATAGAAGTAGTTCTTGCGGTGGAAAATCGAGTACGGCGCGATCTCGCAGCCCAGCGCTGTGCCGATCTGCAGCGCGTAGCGGATCGCCTTTTCGTTCGGGACCGGCAGCGACCCCGGCTGGGCCAGGCAGACCGGGCAGGTGTGGGTGTTGGGCTCGTCGCCGAAGGAGAGCTCGCAGCCGCAGAACATCTTCGTCCGCGTCGCCAGCTGGACGTGGATCTCGAGCCCGATCACCGCCTCCAGCTCAGCCACCGTTCCCTCCCTTCCAGGGGATCGCAGCGGCGTGCTCGCGGTTGAAGCCGATCGCGGTCTCCAGCGCGAAGGCCGCCTCCAGCAGGCTCTGCTCGGCGAAGGCGGGGGCGGCGATCTGGAAGCCGACCGGCAGCTCGGCGCCGCCGCCGGCGGGCGTCGCCAGCCCGGCCGGGATCGAGATCGCCGGGATCCCGGCGAGGCTCATCGGCACCGTGAAGAAGTCGTTCATGTACATCGCCAGCGGGTCGTCGGTCTTCGACCCCAGCTCGAAGGCGACCGAGGGGGAGGTCGGGGTGACGACGAAGTCGACGGCGGCGAACGCGTCCTCGAAGTCTTCGGCGATCCGCGTCCGCACCTTCTGCGCCTTGCCGTAGTAGGCGTCGTAGTAGCCCGAGGAGAGCGCGTAGGTGCCGAGCATGATCCGCCGCTTCACCTCGGGCCCGAAGCCCTCCGAGCGGGTCGTCTCGTACATCTGCAGCAGGTCGCCGTCGCCGCCGCGGCGCACCCCGTAGCGGACGCCGTCGTAGCGGGCCAGGTTCGAGGAGGCCTCGGCCGGGGCCAGGACGTAGTAGGCGGAGATCCCGAGCTCGGAGCTCGGCAGCTCGACCTCGACGAGCTCGCCGCCGAGGTCCTCGATCCGCTTCAGCGTCGCCTCGAAGACCTCGCGGACGCCCGCCTCGACCCCCGCCTCGGCCAACGGCGGCACCCCGAAGCGCAGGCCGGAGAGGCTCTCGCGGCTCGGCGCGCTCACCTCGGCGGCGATCCCGACCGAGGTCGTGTCGCAGGAGTCGCGGCCCTGCAGCGCCGCCAGCAGCAGCGCCGCGTCGGTGACGTCGCGGGTCAGCGGCCCGCACTGGTCGAGCGAGGAGGCGAAGGCGATCATCCCGTAGCGGGAGATCGCGCCGTAGGTCGGCTTCAGGCCGACGATCCCGCAGAGCGCGGCGGGCTGGCGGATCGAGCCGCCGGTGTCGGTGCCGAGCGCCGCCGGCGCGAGGCCGCCGGCGACCGCCGCCGCCGAGCCGCCGGAGGAGCCGCCGGGGACGCGGCCGCGGTCCCATGGGTTCAGCACCGGCCCGTAGGCCGAGTTCTCGTTCGAGGAGCCCATCGCGAACTCGTCCATGTTGGTCTTGCCGAGGATCCGCCCGCCGGCCTCGCGCATGCGCCTGACCGCGGTCGCGGAGTAGGGCGGCAGGTAGCCCTCGAGGATCCGGGAGCCGGCGGTGGTCGGCACCCCCTCGGTGCAGAAGATGTCCTTGACCGCGATCGGGACGCCGCCGAGCGGGCCCTCGAGATCCTCGTGGGCGCCGTTCGCGGCGGGCGCGGTCCAGAGGTAGGCGTTCAGCTC
Organism: Solirubrobacterales bacterium; assembly: GCA_036494495.1. Taxonomy (GTDB): domain Bacteria; phylum Actinomycetota; class Thermoleophilia; order Solirubrobacterales; family 70-9; genus VAYN01. The sequence continues at coordinate 8,298 of DASXOF010000180.1, forward strand.
GTCGCCGGCGGCGACCGCTCGCCAGGCTTCGAAGTAATCAGCGGCCGAGAGCTCGGTCGCGGCGATCTTCGCCGCCGCCTCGGCGACGGTCAGCTCCAGCGGGCTGGCCATCACTCGGCCTGTGGCGAGGGGGCGCGGAAGGCGCCGTCTTGAGGTTCGGGAGCGTTGGCGAGGGCGGCCTCGCGCGGCAGGCTGGGGATCGGCTCGTCGGCGCGCCAGACGTTCTCCAGCGCCACCACGTGGGTGGTCGGCTCGACGCCGTCGAGGTCGAGCTGGCCGATCCGGTCGACGTGCTCGAGGATCCCGGAGAGCTCGCCGACCATCGCCTCGACCTCGGCGTCGGTGAGCCGCAGCCGGGAGAGGCGGGCTACGTGCAGTACCTGGTCGCGATCGATCACACAGCGATAGTAAGCGCAAACCGACCGGCGTGAACCCTGGCCGCCCGGCCAGTTATTGTCCCCGGCGCGATGCAGGGTCCGGGGGCCGAGAGATTCGTCGTCTTCAACCTGCGGCTGCTCGCGGTCACCTTCGCCGTCGTCGGCATCCTCTTCATCGCCGTGCCGAGCGGGGTCCTCGACGTGATCTCCGACGTCGGCGAATGGTTCGGCAACGACACCCGCGCGGTCCATACCGACCAGCAGTTCTGGCTGGCGCTGGCCTTCGCCTACATGGTCGTGATCGCCGGCATCTGCGTCGTCGTCCAGGCCGACGTGGTCCGCTACCGGCCGCTGCTGCTGGTCCTCGCCGTCGGCAAGACCGCCTCCTCGCTGGCGACCCTCGCCTTCTTCGTCATCGACGAACCGTTCTTCATCCTCCTGCTGAACTTCCTCGTCGACGGCTTCCTGGCGCTGCTCTCGCTCTGGCTCTGGGTCCTGGCGGGGCGGATCGGCCGCCCGGTCGAGCCGGGCTGACGGCGCGCCCCGGGGCTCTCGGCCGCCGAGCAGCGCACCCTGAGCGCGATCTGCGCGGCGATGGCGCCGGGCATCGATGGCCTGCCCGCAGCTGAGCGCGAGGTCGAGGTCTCCGGCCCGGTCGCCGAGTTCCTGCGCTCGACCTCGCCCAGCGTCCGCACCCAGCTGCGGCTCGGGCTGCGGGTCTTCGAGTGGCTCCCCTTCCCCTGGCGCTTCAGCCGCCTCTCGCCCGAGGCGGCGGAGGAGTACCTGCGCAAGCTCGAGGGCTCGCGCCTCTCCCTCCACCACGAGCTGCTGCTGATGGCCAAGGTCCTGGCGACGCTCGGCTACGCGGTGACGGCGCCGGTGCAGGCGCGGATCGGATTCGAGGTCAGCTGCGCGCTCACCGACGGGACGCTGCCGGAGCCGGCGGGCAGCCTCGGCGACACCGAGCCGCGCGGCGAAGGCGAGGAATGCGACGTGCTGGTGATCGGCTCCGGGGCGGGCGGCGCGGTCGCCGCCGCCGAGCTGGCCGAGGCCGGGCTCGACGTGCTGGTCCTGGAGGCAGGCCGCCATTACGACCGCGACAGCTACCCGAGCGACCACCTCGAGGCGATCGCCGAGCTCTACCGCGACGCCGGCCTGACGATCGCCGCCGGCAAGCCGCCGATCCCGGTGCCGGTGGCGAAGGTGGTCGGCGGCACCACGGTGATCAACTCCGGCACCTGCTTCCGGGCGCCGCGCGAGGTGCTGGAGCACTGGCGCGCCGCCCACGGGGTCGAGTGGGCGCTCGACCTCGCCGCCGACTACGCCGAGGCCGAGCACACGCTGCGGGTGACCCCGCTCGACCCCGAGCGGATGGGCC
>DASXOF010000181.1:0-54169 GCA_036494495.1 Solirubrobacterales bacterium
CAGGCCGCGTCGATGCCCGGGATCGTGTTCAGAAAGGTGCCGGCGAACTGCTTTTCGATCGGCGGCGGGGCGCCGAGCCCGTCGAACAGCTTCTCCTTCCCGGCGTAGAAGAAGAGCACGCCGACCAGCAGATATATCCCCGTCAAGGCGAGGACATACACGACCCAGTCCGCCCAGCCCATCGCCTCGCGCCGACCGCCTGCGGCAGTGCTTGCCTCCATCGTCGATCTCCTTCCCTAGAGTCGTGATGAACCGATTTAGGGTTCTCGATCGGCCAGGCGATTCCTGCTTGCCCCGCGGCGTCGACCTTCAGGCGCGGCGGCGATCGCTCTGCCTGCGGTCCGGGCTCTGCCGCCGCTCGGGCCGCTGCGCGATCCGGTGCAGCTCCCTGCCTTCCTCGGTGATCCGCGCCACGCTCCCGTCGAGCTCGATCGCCCCGACCTCGATCAGCGCGCCGCAGTGGTACTCGACCTGGCCCAGCGGCAGGTCGAGGGCCTTGGCGAACGTCGGCAGCTCGACCCGCTTGCCGTCGGCCAGCGCGTTCAGCAGCTGGACCCGGAGCGGGTGTCGGATCGCGACGCCTTCGAGCCGGTCCATCCATCCGTTTTATCGCGAACTCGCGGCCGCAATCGCAGTTCTTGGGAACCCAGCGGTCGAAAAGTAGAAATTCCGTGCGTCTTTCGTGCAGTTTCTCCCTGCTTTCGTGCGCATTTCGTCGTAGGTTGCTCGTCGCCGTCAACCAGGGGGAGAGCCATGAAGAGGTACCTGGCCATCATCGCGGTGGCGATCGCGGCCGCGTTCGGCCCGTCGGGCACCGCCGTCGCCACCGCGCCGGTAGCGACCGCGTCATGCGTCAACGCGCAGACGCCGGGCGGCGTCAAATGTCTGCAGGCCGGCGAGTTCTGCTCGCACAAACCCGGCTACGCCGCCGCGTATCACCGCGCCGGATTCACCTGCAAGCCCAACGGCCGCCTCGGCTACTACTAGCGAGCGCCCGCCTGGCCCGCGGAGGCCGGCAGAGCCGCTAGCGCCACCAGTGCCGGAGCCGCTGCGGAAGCAACGGCTCGCCGAGCTCCCGCCGCATGGCGAGCAGGATCGCGAGCGCGCCCGCGGCCAGGATCAGGAAGAACACCAGCACCGGCAACGCCGCTTTCTCTCCGACCCAGTCGTAGGGGGACAGGGAGGGAGGGGAGAACCAGGAGAACGGAGGCTGCGCCGACGCGTGGGAGGCGGCAGGCGCCGCTCCGGTGAGCGCCGCGCCTTGGCCTCGCAGCGAGCCGCCGCCGATCGCTCCGAGGAGCGCCACAAGCAGCGACCGTGACCCGCGCCGGTCGAATTCGGCCAAGGCATGTTCCAGGGTCAGGGCGATTGCGGGCCAGACGCGTATGAACGGATGCCAGAGCCTCGCGGGGAGGGCGGTGGGATTCGTTGCACCGGCCGGGGCGGAGTCGATGCCGGGCGGGCGGATGCCCTCCGGATCGCGTTCCGCGCTCGAAGCCGCGGCTCTCGTGGGCGCCTGCTCCGACCGGCCTTGGGCCTGGTTGGCGCCCCTGCCCGCCGGCGCCCCGAGCAGGCCGTTCCCTGCCGAGGCGGTCGCCTGACCAGCGGCTTCCTCGACCCCAGCGGTGACTCCCCCGGCACCCTCTTCGGCTTCACGAGTGGCCGCGTGGGCGGCCGAGGTGGCGCCGGCGGCGGCCGAGGTCACCGTGGCGGCGGTCTTCGTCACGGTTTCGGCTGCCGCTTTGGTGGCGTGGTTCACCGTCCCCGTCACTGCCGAAGGGGTTGGCGGATGGACGGCGGGTGAGCTCGCTTCCGGGGCCGGCGCCGGCCCCGGCGAAGCCGGCGGCGTGCTGGCCGGCGGGACCACGGTTTCGACCGTTTCGACGAAGGGCGCCGTTGCTTCTCTGACCGGTTCGGTCAGGGCGCCCAACGGATCGGCGCTCGCGACCGAGGCGCAGGGGAGTGATGCCCACCCGAACAGGACCCACGTTGCGAGCACCAAGATGAAGCTGCGGGGACTGATTTCGCTGCGCCGCTGACCCATGACCGACTCCCTGTTTGCCGCTCTGGCCGCGGCTACCCGCAATTGCCGGACGGATGTTGGAGTCAGCCGCGGGAAAAGCCGCAAATTCCGGCTTTTCCAGCGGGGCGCACCTGGCGCTTTGCCGGCCGCTTCAGCGCCAGCTCGGCGCTACGACGCGGAACTTCTTCGTCGCCGGGCTCGAATCGACCAGGCCGGTCTTCCCCTTCGCTTTGACCTTGAAGACGTGCTTGCCGAGCGCCAGCTTCGGGGTCTTGTAGGGCGAGCGGCAGCTCTGCCACTTGCGCTGGTCGAGCTTGCACTGGAAGGTCGAGCCCGCTTCGCTTGCCGAGAAGCGGATCGTCAGCCGGCGCTTGGTCGTCTTGGACGCCAGGCTGCCGAGCTTGGTTTGCGGCGCCTTCAACGGCTTGACCGCCACCGGCGGCTTCGTCTCGGTCTTCACCTCGACGGTGAACGACCTCGAGGCGGCGTCGCCCGCGTAACCGGATTCGCCGATCGCAGCCACCGTGAAGGTGTGGCCGCCGTTGGCGAGCGGGGAGGTCTTGAAGGGGCTGCTGCACGGGGTCGCGGCACCGTCGATGGTGCAGGCGAAGCCGCTGGCGTCGGCGGCCGCGAACTCGAAGGTCGGCTGCGCGTCGGCGATCGTCTCGCCGTCGCGCGGGCCGCTGGTGATGTCCACGTGCGGCACCTGGACCTCGAAGGCCCCGACGTCGGCGCCGTCCGCGACGTTCGGCACGCTCGGAATGTCGACCGGCCGCCGCAGGCCGCGCTGGTCGCTCGTTTCGCCGACCGCCGCGCTGCCGCGATCGATCGCCGGGCTGCCGTTCAGCAGCGCCATCGTCTGGGTCGGCCCGCCATTGCCTGCCAGAGGGCCGAGCCGCGGGTCGACGCCGCTCTGATCGCCTCCGACGTTGAAATTGCAGCTCGTGCCTTCGTCGAGGTTGTAGCCCGAGGAGGCGACGGCGCCGCCGGCACAGCTCGAGCTGCCGACCGGCCCGGCGACGATCGTGCTGCGCAGCGCGGTCGGGCCCGCGGCGAAGAGGTTGGCGCCGCTCGTGACCGCCGAGTTGGCGGCGATCGTGCTGCTTTCGATCGTCGCTTGTGGCGTGCTGGGCCAGATGAAGATCCCGCCCCCGGAGGCGTCGTCGCCCGCGACCGCGCCGTTGACCTTGGCTTCGTTGCCGCTGATGGTGCTGCCGCGGACGGTCAGGGTCGAGGTTTCGTAGACGAAGATGCCGCCGCCACGGGTGTCGGTGGTGCCCGACCCTTCAGCCACAGCAAGGTTGCCGCTGACGGTCGAGCGGTCGAGCGTCAGGGTGTCCGGAAGGAATTCGGTGGCGACGTTCCTGGCGGTCGCGATGCCGCCGCCGTTTGCCTCGACTCCAGGTTCCAGGGTCGGGGTCCGGGCGGTGTTGCCGCTGACGGTGCTCTCGGTCAGCGTCAGCCTGCCGTGGTTCATGATCCCCGCGCCCTCGGCGAGTTTCGGCATGGTGGGATCGGGCTGGACTTCGTTGTGGCTGACCGTCACCTGGGTCAGCTGGACCGTCGCCGGGTTCTGGATCAGCAGGCCGGCGCCGGTTTCCTTCGACTGGCCGTCGGCGACGGTCAGGCCGGAGAGCGAGACGATGCCGCTCTGGATTTCGAAGACGCGGGACACCGAGCCGCCGGAGATCGTCAGCTGCGAGGCGCCGGGACCGACTACCTCGACGTCGGCCGCGATCCTCAGCTTCGGTTCGGTGGGCAGGCCGCCGACGGGCGTGATCGTCGCCGGCAGCGAGGGCAGGGCGAATTCGATGCGGTATCCCGGCCCGGGCCCATTGGGAACGCAATTCCCGGAGGGAGCTGCCGTGTTGGCGGCGTCGATGGCGCTTTCCAGCGTGCAGTCGCTCGCCGAGGTCGGTTCGGCGGTGGTGACCACGATCGTTGCCGCCTGGGCGGCGGTCGGAAGGACGAGCAGTGCTGTGAGTACTGCGAAAGGGAGCAAGCTGCGGCGCATCTGGACCTCGTTGCCTGAGTCGGGAGTTTCGGGGGGACGATCGGGGAGCTGCTGCGGCCTCGTCCGAGGGTATTGGAGATCCATTCCGACGGCCGGTCGCTGAGGCACGCTCTCGTCCCTAAACAAGCGTGGGCGGCCATCGGACCGGTGAGCGGCGTAAGGTCATTTGGGGATGGGACCCGGGATCCGGATACTCGTCCTGCTCGTCGCGCTCGTCGTCTCGGCCCCCGTCGCGGCCTCGGCGGCGACGGCCGGCGGCAGCGACGCGGTGCGCCTCTCGCTGCGAGTGCCGGCGAGGGTCGACGAGGGCCAGTCGGTGACGGCGAGCGGCCGCGCGTTCGGCGCGCCGCCGGGGAGCCGGGCGACGGTCGAGCTCGCAACGGGCGGGCAGTGGCGGCCGGTGGGAGCCGCGGCGCTGCGGCACGGCCGCTTCGCCGTCTCCTTCTCGCCGCCGGACGGAGCCGGGCTGGTGCGGGTGCGGGCGCAGCTGACGAAAGGGCGGCGGCAGCTTGCGAGGTCCCCGGTGCGGGCGGTCCGCATCCGTGGGGCGGCGCCGGCCGCGAAGCCGAGGCCACGCGCGGCAAGCGTCGAGGCCCAGCCGCCGGCGAGCAGCGCGGCGCCGTCGGGGCCGATCGACCCGCCGTCGGGACCTGCCGAGCCGCAGGCGCCGGCGGAGGTGCAGCCCTACGAAGGCCCGATGTACTGGGGCGCCTGGATCGAAGGCGCGCCCTGGGATTGGAGCAAGGTCAGCGACTTCGAGGCCGAGGCCGGCAAGCCGCTCTCGCTGCTCGAGTTCAGCTCGCCCTTCGCCGACTGCACCAGCCTGCCGTGCCAGTACGAGCCGTTCCCGCTGACCCCCTTCGAAGACATCCGGGCCCACGGCGCGATCCCGTTCTTCAGCTGGGGCTCGCAGTCGATTCCGGGCAGCCCGAACGACCCCGAATTCCAGCTCGCCGACCTGATCGCCGGCCAGCACGACGAATACATCGAGCACTTCGCCGAAGCGGCCGCCGCCTGGGGCCATCCCTTCTTCCTCCGCTTCGACTGGGAGATGAACGGCAACTGGTTCCCCTGGGGCGAAGGCGCCAACGGCAACCAGCCCGGCCAGTTCGTCGCCGCCTGGCGGCACGTCCACGACCTCTTCGCCGCCGCCGGGGCGACCAATGCGACCTGGGTCTGGTGCCCGTTCGTCAATCCGAACCACAGCGCCAACATCGCTGCCGAAACCGCCCCGTTCTATCCCGGCGACGAATACGTGGACTGGACCTGCCTCGACGGCTACAACTGGGGCTACCACCCGGCCAACCACCAGAGCTGGCGCAGCTTCTCCTACCTCTTCGGCCCGACCTACGACGAAGTCGAGCGGATCGCGCCGGCGAAGCCGATGCTGATCGGCGAGACCGCCTCCAGCGAGGCCGTCGCCAGCCCGGCTGAAGGCTCGAAGGCGCAGTGGATCGAAGACATGTTCGCGGCCCTGCCGACCCGCTTCCCGGCGCTCCGCGCCCTGCTCTACTTCGACGTCACCGACCAGGGCCACGACTGGCCGATCGCCACCTCGGCGGCGGCCGAAGCGGCCTTCGCAGCCGGGGTCGCCCGGGGGCGCTGGCTCGCCAACTCATTCGGCGGTCTCGGTACGAGCCCGGTCCCCGCGCCAGGGTGATCCGACCGCGCCTTTGGCTAGGATCGCCACCTCGGCCGGCGCATCAGCGAATTGAGAAATGACGTTGGCCAGATGAAATCCCTCGCCGCAACGCTCCTCGCAGCCGCCCTCGCGGTCGCAGCCGTCTTCACCGCCGGCGCCGGTGCCGATCCCGCGCCCCAGCCCTCGGTCTCGAAGGGGGTGGCGGTCAGCAAGTCCCACCACCACAAGCGCCGGCACCATCACAAGCGTCGGCACAAGAAGCACCGGCATCCCGGCCAGCAGGCGGCGCCGGGCGCGGCGCCGGCGCCGGCGGGCAGCACCGAACCGCCCGGCCAGCTGCTCTTCGCGAGCAACTTCGACGGCAGCTTCCGGCCCTGGATCGACGTCCAGTCCCTGTCGGCGCGGGCGACGATCAACATCGCCCACCCGTTCGCCGGCAGCGGCGCCGGCCGCTTCGAAGTGCAGCCGGGCGACATCGAGCCGCAGACCGGCGACCAGCGCTCCGAGGTCAGCGGGCCGGACTTCAACGCCGGCGAAGACATCTACGTGCGCGACGAGATCCGGGTCCCCAACGGCTATTCCTTCCAGGGGCCCTGGCAGCTGATCAACCAGCTGCACGAGGAGGAATGGAGCGGCTCACCCGGGATCGCCACCTTCCTCGACCCGAACCGCCAGATCCGCTTCGGAGCCGGCGACGGCTATCCCAAATACTGGCAAGGCCCCCAGCTCGAACCCGAACGCTGGTACACCCTTGTCTATCGGGTGAACCTCTCGCAGGATCCGAGCCAGGGCTTCGTCGAACTCTGGTGGGACGGGGTCCAGCAGATGCTCCTCAACGGCTCGACCCGGATGTACGGCGAAACGATCCAGACCAGCCAGACCTACATCAAGGCCGGCATCTATCGCTCGCGGGAAAGCACCGGGACCAGCATCGTCGAACACGACCAGATCGCGGTCGGCACCGGCATGGGCGCCGTGATGGGCTTCAAGTAGCGCTCGCGCTACCTGACGTCGCTGCAGTTGAAGCGGAGCTTGATCCGCCGCATGCTCTTCGTCGCCGCTTCGGAGTCGAACATCAGCAGCCGGGTGTAGTAGCGCCGGCCCTCCTTCGGGCAGAGGCGGGGACGGAACAGCCGCACCGTCGCCCTGTCGTGCCCGGTCTTCTTGCAGGCGACCAGCGGCACGTTCGGAGCGCAGTCGGGGAAGCTGAGGACCCCCGACGCCAGCGCATCGCTCCTGTCCCAGGTCGCGTATTCCTGCACCTTGAAGGTGATGCTCGCGTCGGCGCAGGCGATGATGAATTCGGTCGGCTTGTAACTGCGGTTGGCGCACTGCTTGGAGAAGAGGACCGGCCGTTCCGCGGACGAGGTGGCGGTGTTGCCGGGGCCGGCAGCGCCGGCGACCGTCGGCACGACAAGGGCGGCCAGTACGAGAACCGCCGCGAAGGCGATCAGACCACGTTGCCAGCGGGGCTGCGAGTTCAGGGTCACGATCGAACGTCCTCCTACTAGTCCGCGGCTCGGTTCCATGCGACCGCATCGACCGCAGAAAAACTAGCGCCAGACCCGGCGGCCCTAGTTTCCGCGTTTGATCAATCCTTCCCGACACACCCGAGAAAAGGAATCTCTTGACCTCACCGAACCAGACGCCTGCCGCTATCCTGAAACGGTGACCCAGGCCACCAAATCCGCAAAATCAAGCGCAAAGCGCCGCGCTGCTGCAGAGCGGACGCGTGGCATGTTCGCGCACCTTGCACCTGGGGTCAGCCTGGCTGACGAGTTGATCGCCGAACGGCGAGCGGAAGCCCAAGCTGAGAAGCAGGCAGACGCCCAGCGGTAGCGTGGCTATGGCCGATGCTCCTGCGTCGGTCATCGACGCCTCTGCTCTGTTGGCCCTGCTGCAAGACGAGCAAGGAGCCGATGAGGTGGTGGAGGCAATCGCTGACGGCGCCACAATCAGCACCGTCAACCTCTCCGAGGTCTTGGCGAAACTCGCCGAACACGGACAGCCCGCCGTCGTAGCGCTTGGGTCAATCCACGAGGCCGCTGAAGGCGCTCTACAAATCGAGCCGTTCACTGAGGATGATGCTGCCCAAGCCGCCGACCTCCGACCTCGATCCAAGGCTCAAGGACTGTCCTTTGGCGACCGCGCCTGCTTGGCCCTCGCAACTCGTTTCGAGGTGCCCGCTGTGACTGCTGATCGCGACTGGCAGAAGTTGCCTGAGGTGGGTGTCGTGGTCAAGTTAATCCGCTGAGCGCGGGGCTTTACGTCAGCCCTCGCCACCCTTCTGCGATGCCGGAGGAGGGACTCGAACCCCCGACACGCGGATTATGATTCCGCTGCTCTAACCAGCTGAGCTACTCCGGCGGGGGAGGGCATGGTAGCGATGGGTCAGTCGGTGGCGCCGGCGGGGAGCTCTTGGCCGGGCCAGCGCTCGTCGATCACGGTGTGGGCGATCTTGGTGCTGCGGCGATGGCCGGTGACGGCGCCGAGGAATTGGTCGCGCTCGAGGACGAGGAGGCGGGAGGGCTCGGTGGTCTGGACGGTCGCGGTGCGGGGGACGTCGCGGAGGAGGGCGATCTCGCCGAAGGATTCGCCGGGGCCCTCGTTGCGGCGGAAGAGGCCGTTTTCGAAGACCTCGACCTGGCCGCTCTCTATGAGGTAGAAGCGATCGCCGATCTCGCCCTGGACGATGAGCTGCTGGCCGGCTGGGGCTTCGAGGGGGACGAGGTCGTGGGAGAGGCGCTCGACGGTCGCTATGGGGAGGGGGGCGAAGATCGAGCTTTCGCGGAGGAGGTTGTAGCGGTCCTCCGCCACGGGGGCGCCGACTTCGTAGGTGCGCAGGCGCGACCAGCAGAAGAGCATGAAGATCGGCATCAGGGCGCCGAGGGCGATGAGGGTGACGCGGACGTCGACCAGCTCGAGCAGGACCGTGGCCACGATCGAGCCGAGGGCCATCGCCGTCAACCTGGCGCTTTCGAGGGCGCTGAGGACGCGGCCGAGGATCTCGTCGGAGGACAGCCGCTGCAGCAGGGTCTTGGCGGCGACCTCGGAGACGTTGTAGCCCGCCCCCAGACCGGCCCAGCCGATGTAGGCGGCGACCGCGACGGGCCAGAGAGCGGGGACGAAGGCGGCAGCCCCGAGGACGAGGCTGCCGGCGGCGATCGCGATCACGAGGCGGCTGCGGTCGATGAGGAGGGCCAGGGCGGCGCCGCCGACCAGCGCCCCGACGCCCCAGCTCGCGTTGAGGAAGCCGACGCTGCCCTCGCTGAGGTGCAGCAGGTGCAGCGCCATCACGACGACGATCACCTCGGCCAGGCCCTCGAAGAAGACGAGCGCCACCATCACCGCCACCGCCAGGCGCACGCCGGGGTGCTCCTTCATCCCCGCCAGGCCGGAGCGGATCTCGTGCACGACGCCGACCAGCTCGTCCTCGTCGGGGTCGTAGTGGGGGCGCCGGTCGGGGGTGACCGTGGCCAGCATCGCCGCGGCTGCGACCGCCGCCGCGGCGGCGATGCCGAAGATCAGGGCGGTCGAGGTCGAGTGCAGGAGGAGGCCGGTCAGGAGGGCGGCGAGGAAGAAGCCGCCGGTCTCCAGGGCGCTGTGGGTGACGTTGCCGGCCGAGAGCTCCTGGGGCGTGCGGGCGAGCACGGGGGAGAGGGCCGACTCGGCCGGGCCGTAGGCGCTGGCGCCGATCGCAAAGAGGGCGGGGAAGACGAAGACGACGGCCGAGGGCGCATCGGCGGCGGCCGCGATCGTGGCGCCGAGCAGGGTCACCGTCATCGCGGCGGCGCTCCAGAACATCACCAGCCGCCGCGGGTTGCGGTCGCTGAGCGCGCCGCCGAACGGGGCCGCGATGGCGCCGGGGAGGAGCCGGACGACGGCGACCAGGCCGACGCCGACGGCGCCGTGCGCCTCGAAGCCGTAGACGCCGAGGGCGATCGCGAAGCACCAGTTGGCGAAGGAGACGCTGAGGCGGCTGAGGCCGAGGAGGGCGAGATTGCGGTTGCCGAGGTCGATCGTCAGCGCGCTGACGACCAGCTTCAGCTCGCGTCCACCCCGGTGGTTCATTGCGCTCGCAAGATAGTCATCGGACCCCGTTCATCAAGCTCAGAATTGGCGAGAAGCAACGAGCAGAATTCGAAGAATTCACAAGCCGCTCCTGGACGGATGGATAAGGTTCTCTCACTTTCTGCCTGGGATATTCGTCCAAATGCCGAATCGGAGGAAACCGCTCGTATCCAGGTGGTGTCGTGCTGCGCTGGGCGCCCTGATCCTCGCCGCCGGCATGCTCGCGCTGCCGGCGCTCGCCTCGGCCTCGACCTTCACGGTCAACACGCTCGGCGACGAATACAGCCCCTCCGGCTGCGTCGCCTCGGAACCCTGCTCGCTGCGGACGGCGATCGTCAAGGCGAACCAGAACGAGGGGACCGACACGATCGAATTCTCGGTCGCCGGGACGATCCACCTCGAACCCGAAACGCTGCCGGGGATCACCGACCCGGTGATCATCGACGCGACGACGCTGCCGGCCTACGACGGCGTCCCGTTGGTGGAGATCGACGGCAGCAACGCCCAGACCGAGGGCGCCACCGAAGGGATCTCGATGTTCGCCGGCTCGGAAGGCAGCCGGATCGAAGGCCTCGCGATTGGCGGCTTCGAGACCGGCGTCCGCCTGGTCGGCTCGAGCCAGCTCTGTGCCAGCTACGTCGGGGTCGAGCTCGACGGGACGACGGCGCTGCCGAACTTCAACGGGGTCGAAACGATCGGCGAAGGGGCCGAGGTCGGCGGCAACTGCTTCACCAACGGCGGCAACCTGATCTCCGGCAACAACGCGTACGGCGTCGTCGACTTCGGCGAATTCACCACGATCGTCCGCAACCGGATCGGCGTTGACGCGACCGGGGCGCCGCTGCCGAACGGGCCCGAAGGCGGTGTGGCGGCGGGCATCCTGGTCAGCAGCGTCGCGACGGAAACGACGATCGGCGGGCTCCCCGGCGAGGGCGGCGAACTCGGCAACGCGATCGCCTTCAACAGCGGCTACGGGATCCTGATCGAAGACGGCGCCTCGAATGTCGAAATGCGCGCCAACTCGATCCACGGCAACACCATCGCCGCGATCGAAATCCTCACCGGCCCGGAAATGGCGCAGCCGGAGCTGAGCTTCAACTCGCTCGGAGCCGGGGCCAGCACCGTCGCGGGGGTTCTGCACGCCGAGCCGACCAGCGAATACGAAATCGACGTCTTCGCCAGCCCGAGCTGCTACGCGAGCACCGAGGGCGAGGCGACGAAGTACATCGGGACCATCTTCGTCACCACCGACGACGGCGGTGAAGTCGAATTCGTCGAAGAAGCGCTGGAATCGCCGCCTGCCGGCTACGAATACGTGACCGCGACCGCGACGTCGGACGCGACCAGGGAGACCTCGCTGGTCTCGCACTGCTGGGACCAGCCGCCGGGCGTCGCCGTCGGAACCGTCCCCAACGGGATCTCCTCGTCGGCCGAAGGCACTTTCGAATTCATCGGCATCGACGCCAACGGCAGCGTCGCCGGCTTCGAATGCCGGCTCGATGGCGGGGCCTTCGAAACCTGCACCTCGCCGCAGACCTACACCGATCTCGACGACGGCAGCCACCACTTCGAACTGCGGGCGATCGACCAGGTGGGGACGGTTCAGGCCGAACCCTTCTCCTACAGCTGGACCGTCGACACGACCTACCCGAGCGAGACGATCGAAGCTGCGCCGGCGAACCCGACCAACCAGACCGGGGCCGAATTCCAGTTCAGCACCGGCGACGGGGCCGAAGGCTCCGGGGTGAGAAAAGTCGAATGCGAGATCGACGGCGGGCAACTGGGGCCGTGCACCTCGCCCCGGACCTACGCCGGGCTCTCCGAGGGCACGCACGAATTCCAGCTCTGGGCGACCGACTGGGCCGGCCACACCTCGGTCGAAACCTACGTCTGGACGATCGACACCGAGGCGCCGACGGCGGCGATCGAAGCCCAGCCGCCGAGCAGCTCCGGCTCCGCGGCGGCGAGCTTCGACTTCAGCGGCGACGACGGCGACGGCTCGGGTGTCGCCCGCTTCGAATGCAGCCTCGACGGCGGGCAGTTCACGACCTGCACCTCGCCGCGGGAACTCACCGGCCTCGCCGAGGGCCCGCACAGCTTCGAAGTCCGCTCCGTCGATGCGGCCGGCAACACGAGCGCTCCCGCTTCCTACAGCTGGACCGTCGACACCACGCAGCCGACGATCACCCTCGAAAGCACGCCGTCGGACCCGACCAGCCAGGCCTTCGCGACGATCGAATTCAGCGCCTCGGACCCCGGCGGCTCCGGGATCGCCAGCACCAAATGCCGCTTCGACGGCACCGTGCTGACGACCTGCACCTCGCCCGACAGCATCTCGCCGCTCGCCGACGGCCGCCACGTCTTCGAAGTCCGCGCCACCGACAACGCCGGCAACGCGAAGAGCGAAACCTTCGAATGGACCGTCGACACCACTGCGCCGCAGACGACGATCGAATCGCAACCTGCCAACCCGTCGAGCAGCGCCAGCCCGAGCTTCGGCTTCAGCGGCGACGACGGCGACGGCTCCGGGGTGGCGAGCTTCGATTGCAGCCTCGACGGCGGCGAGTTCGCGCCCTGCACCTCGCCGCAGGAATACACCGGCCTCGGCGACGGCCCGCACAGCTTCGAAGTGAAGGCGGCCGACGCTGCCGGCAACACCGACGCCAGCCCGGCCGTCTACAGCTGGACGATCGAAACCGCGGTCCCGGCGGCGCCGCAGCTGAGCGGGACCGCGCCCGCCTCGCCGGCGGCCGACACGATGCCGCTGGTCGAAGGCAGCGCCCCGGCCGGCACCGCCGTCAGCCTCTTCGCCAACGGCAACTGCAGCGGTGAGCCGGTGGTGCCGACCGCGACGCCGGCGCAGCTCGCCGCCGGGATCGAGGTCACCGTCGCCGCCAACGCGGTGACCGAATTCAGCGCCACCTCGACCTCGCCGGCGCTGGTCCGATCGGCCTGCTCGACGCCGATCTCCTACCGCGAGGACTCGACCGCGCCGACGACCACGATCCAGACCGAACCGCCGCCGGCCTCGGGCTCCACCGCGGCGACCTTCACGTTCAGCGGCGACGACGGTGCCGGCTCCGGCGTAGCCCGCTTCGAATGCAGCCTCGACGGCGCCACCTTCGCGACCTGCGCCTCACCGCAGGGTTACACCGGCCTGGCCGACGGCCCGCACAGCTTCGAAGTCCGCGCCGTCGACAACGCCGGCAACGCCGACGCCAGCCCGGCGGCGTCGGCTTGGGTCGTCGACACCAGCGGCCCGGAAGCGACGATCGAAACCCGGCCGGCGAGCCTCGCCGACAACGGCGACCCGAGCTTCACCTTCGCCGGTGACGACACCACGGCCGGTTTCGAATGCAGCCTCGACGGCTCGCCGTTCGAAGCCTGCGCCTCGCCGCAGGTCTACGACGGCCTCGACGACGGCCCGCACGTCTTCGAAGTGCAGGCGCTCGACGCGGTCGGCAACGCCGGCCCGCCGGCGGCCTACGGCTGGACCGTCGACTCGACCGCACCGACCACGGCGATCGAGTCGCAACCGGCCAGCTCCTCCGGCTCCGGCGCCGCCAGCTTCGAATTCAGCGGCGGCGACGAAAGCGGCTCCGGCGTCTCCGGCTTCGAATGCAGCCTCGACAGCGCGCCCTTCGCGCCCTGCGCCTCGCCGCAGGAATACAGCGGCCTCTCCGAGGGCCCCCACACCTTCGAGGTGCGCGCCGTCGACGCCGCCGGCAACACCGCCATGCCGGTCGCCTACTCGTGGACCGTCGAACCCGGCAAGCCGTCGTCGCAGCCGCCCGGCGACAGCGCGCCGCAGGAGCTCTTGGCGCCCGCTCCGAGCAACGGCGAAAGCGTCGCGGTCGCCCCCGAAGGCGGCAAGGTCTTCGTCCAGCGGCCGGGCCAGAAGAAGCCGACCGAACTGAAGGAAGGCGAAACGATCCCGGTCGGCTCGCTCGTCGACGCGACCAACGGCAAAGTGCTGCTGACCTCGGTCAACGCCAACGGCGAAGCGCAGAGCGCCTACTTCTTCGGCGGCAAGTTCCTCGTCACCCAGCACGAAGGCAGCGGCCTCGTCGTGCTCAAGCTGCGCGGCTCGCTCAGCTGCTCCGCCGCCGCCCGCAGCTCGAGCGTCTTCGCGACCGCCTCGGGCAAGTCCGGCCGCCAGCTCTGGGGCAGCGGCCACGGCAACTTCCGCACCGAAGGCAGCAGCGGCTCGGCGACGGTGCGGGGGACGATCTGGCTGACCGAAGACCGCTGCGACGGCTCGACCTTCTTCAGGGTCCGCCGCGGCATCGTCAGCGTCCGTGACTTCACCCTGAACAAGACGATCCCGGTGACGGCCGGACACACCTACACCGCCGGACCGTGAAGCTCGCCGGGAGCCTCCGGCGCCGCCGCGAAGTGGCGATCCTGCTCGTCGTCGTCGGCGCCGCGGCGATCGCGGCCGCCGTCTACGCGACCCACCTGCTGCGCTCGCTGGAGCTGCAGAGCGTCGACGCGCGCTTCTCGGTGCGGGGCACGCAGGAGCAGCCCGACGACATCGTCGTGGTCGGGGTGGATGACGCGACCTTCACCAAGCTCGGGATCCGCTGGCCGTTCCCGCGCTCGCTGCACGGCCGGGTCATCGACCGGTTGCGTGAGGCGGGGGTCAAGGCGATCGGCTACGACGTGCAGTTCACCGAGCCGACCGTGCCGAAGCAGGACAACGCCCTGATCGAAGCGGTGGCCCGCGACCCCGGGATCGTCCTCTCGACGACCGAAGTCGACAGGCACGGCGAATCGCGGATCTTCGGCGGCGAAGAAGTGGTGCACGAAGTCCACGCCCGTGCCGCCAACGGCAACATCCTCCTCGACCCCGGCGGCATCGCTCGCAAGATGGCCTACGAAATCGAAGGGCTCGTCACCTTCCCGATCGCGCTCGCCGAAGCGGCGAGCGGCGAAGAGATCGACCCGGGTGAGATGGAAGGCGACGGCAAGGCCTGGATCGACTACCGCGGCCCGGCGAGCACCTTCCGCAACATCCCCTTCTCGCGGGTCCTGCGCGGCGAAGTGCCCGACGCGGCGCTGCGCGGCAAGACGGCGATCGTCGGCGCCACCGCTCCCTCGCTGCAGGACGTGCACCCGACCTCGACCACCAGCGAAAACGAACTGATGTCGGGGCCGGAACTCGTCGCCAACGAGGTCTGGACCGCCGAGGAGGGCTTCCCGCTCGGCTCCTCGGGCCTCGCCGTCGACCTGCTGCTGATCCTCCTCCTCGCCGCCGTCCCCGCCGCGGTGACGCTGCGCCTGGCCCCGATCCCCTCGCTGCTCGCCGCCGTCGCCCTCGCCGCGCTCTACGCGCTCGCCTGCCAGCTCGCCTTCGAAGCCGGCACGGTCCTGCCCTTCGTCTACCCGCTGCTCGCCCTCGCCCTCGCCGCGCTCGGCGCCCTCGCGGTCAACTACGTGCTCACCGCCTTCGAACGCCAGCGCGTCCACGACACCTTCGCCCGCTTCGTCCCCGAGGCGGTCGTCTCCGAAGTGCTCGAGCGCACCGACGACGATCTCCGCCTCGGCGGCGTCCGCCGCGAGGGCACGGTCCTGTTCAGCGACCTGCGCGGCTTCACCGGCTTCGCCGAGAGCCTTCACCCGGACGCGGTGATCGAGGTCCTGAACCGCTACCTGGAGGAGATGAGCGACGCGATCATGGACCACGGCGGCACCCTCGTCGCCTACATGGGCGACGGGATCATGGCCGTCTTCGGGGCGCCGATCCCGCAGGGTGACCACGCCGACCGCGCCCTCGCCGCCGCCCGCGAGATGGTCGAGGTGCGGCTGCCGCGCTTCAACCAGTGGATGGAGAGCGAGGGGATGGGGGCCGGCTTCGGAATGGGCGTGGGCCTGAACAGCGGCCCGGTGATGTCGGGGCAGGTCGGCTCGAAACGGCGGATCGAGTACACCGCGATCGGCGACACCACCAACACCGCCGCCCGCCTCGAGGGGATGACCAAGGGCTCCGGCCACCAGCTCTTCGTCGCCGACGCGACGGTGCGGGCACTGCAGCGGGAAGTCGCCGACCTCGAGCTGGTCGGCGAGCGCGACGTCCGCGGCCGCGCCCACGCGATCACGGTCTGGACGCTGCCGGACACCGCGGCGGCGCCGATCGGGCCGGCCGCGCCCCAGCCGGCGGCGCCCGCCGAGCCGACCCTGTCAAGCCGCGGCGAGCAGCGCGGCGGCGAAGAGGAAGACCAGGTGAAAGGACTGGTCGACGGCGACCCGTAGGCCGGGGTTCTCGGCCGGGTCGGTCCCCTTGACCACCACCATCCAGGCGTTCAGCAGCCGGCCGTCGTCCTGGATCCAGTGCGGGGCCGCGACGACGATCGCGATCAGCACCGCCTTGGCGACGCTGGTCTCGCCGGCGATCCAGATCAGCGCCGGCAGGAAGGCCGCCGTGTAGGTGGCGACGTGGTTGCGCAGCGCCCGCCGGCGCACCGGGTCGGGCCCGAGCCCGCCTTCCTTCCAGCGCGCCTGCGAATCGGTCTGCAGGATGAAGTCGCCGACCAGGTGGGAGACGACCAGCACCGCGTAGACCTCGACCCAGCTCACGCTTCGGCGCTCCCGGCGTTCATCGGCGGGCGCAGCCTATGTGAGACGGTGGACCCACGATGGCGAGCGGCTCTGGCGGCGGCCGGCAGACGGGGTGGGCGGCGATCCGGCCGGTGATGGTGGCCCTGCTCCTGGTCGCCGACGCGGGGGTGGTGGCGGCGCTCGTCCTCACCCAGAAGCACGGCTGGCTGCCGCCGTTCATCGCTTTCGGTGCGATCCTGGTGGGGCTGGTTTGGCTCGAGGGCTGGGCGCTCGCCCATCGTCACGACGACGACTGATATCGGTTGGTGCATTGGTGAGGCGGATTTCTCTAATCATGGCTAGGGTGGGTGCGTGAGCTCGGAGCTGGACAGGGCGATACGGACCGTCGTCCGCCAGTGCATGGGGGTCGCCCCGGGTGAGGACGTGCTCGTCGTCTGCAACCCGGTGACCGAAGAGATCGGCGCCCTGATGCGGATCGAGGCCCAGGGCGACGGCGCCGACGCGACCCTGGCGGTGATCTCCGAGCGCGAATCCGCGGCCGCCGAGCCGCCCGTCGCGGTGGCGGCGGCGATGGCCGCGGCCGACGTTGTCCTCGCCCCGACCGTGCAGTCCCTGTCCCATACCGACGCCCGCAAGCGCGCCAGCGAGAACGGGGTTCGGATCGGCACCCTCCCCGGGGTCACCGAGGCGATGCTGGAACGGCTGATGACCGGCGACCTCGAGGAGATCCGGCGCCGCGGCTGGGCGCTGGTCTCGGCGCTGAACAGAGGGACCGAGGCGCGGATCACCTGCGCCCGCGGCAGCGACTTCCGGCTCGGGCTCGAGGGCCGCAGCGGCATCGTCGACGGCGGCGAACTCTCGACCCGCGGCGCCTTCGGCAACCTGCCCTGCGGCGAGGGCTTCATCGCCCCGGTCGAGGGGAGCTGCGAAGGGACGCTGGTGGTCGACGGCTCGATCGCCGAAGTCGGCCTGCTCGAGACCCCGACCAAGCTGACGATCAGCGGCGGCCGCCTGACCGAGGTCGACGGCCGGGCCGGCAAGAAGCTGATGAGTCTCCTGACCCCGCACGGCGAGGAGGCGACCACGGTCGCTGAGCTCGGGATCGGCACCAACGAAGAGGCGACCCTGACCGGCAACGTGCTCGAGGACGAGAAGATCCTCGGCACCGCCCACGTCGCCTTCGGCGCCTCGGCGGCGATCGGCGGCACCGTCCAGGTCCCGGTCCACCTCGACTGCGTGCTGCTCGAGCCGACGGTCGAAATCGACGGCGAAGTCGTGGTTCGCGGCCGCGAGCTCCTGCTTTGAGCCCGGCTAGGCGGACGCCGTCAGCTCGGCGACCTCGTCGTCGCTGAGCTCGATCCGCGCCGCTTCGACGTTCTCTTCGAGGTGGGCGACGCTGCTGGTGCCGGGGATCGGCAGGGTCTGCTCCTGCGCCAGCAGCCAGGCCAGCGCCACGCCCGGGTCGGCGGCCTTGCCGGCGTTCAGCGGGAACCAGGGGATGAAGGCGAGGCCGTCGCGCTGGCAGACCTCGAGCACGTCGGCCGAGTGACGGTCGCCGAGGTTGTAGCGGTTCTGGACCGAGACGACCTCGACGATCCCGCGCGCGGTCGCGAGCTGCTCGAGGTCGACGTTGGAGACGCCGACGTGGTGGACCTTGCCCTCCTCCTGCAGCTCCTTCATCGCCCCGATCGACTCCTCGTAGGGGACTTCCTTGTCGGGCGAGTGCAGCTGGTAGAGGTCGATCCGCTCGAGGCCGAGCCGGCGCAGAGAGCCCTCGCAGGCCGCCCGCAGGTGTTCGGGGCGCCCGTTGCGGGGCCAGACGTTGGGGCCGGTGCGGGTGAGGCCGCCCTTGGTCGCGATCACCAGGTCCTCGGGGTAGGGCCGCAGCGCCTCGGCGATCAGCTCCTCGCTGACGTTCGGCCCGTAGGAGTCGGCGGTGTCGATCAGGTTGATCCCCAGCTCGACCGCGCGGCGCAGCACCCGGATCGCTTCGTCGCGGTCGGCCGGCGGTCCCCAGACGCCCTTGCCGGTGATTCGCATCGTGCCGAAGCCGAGCCGGCGGACGGTGAGCTCGCCGAGGGCGATCGTCCCCGCGGTCCCGTCGCTGATCGCCTCCGCCGCCATCTCCTCACAGGCTAGCCTGCCGGGCATGGCGGCTCTGCTCGCGGTCCCGAACGTCTCCGAGGGCAGCGACGAGGTGCGGCTGGCCGAGCTGGAGGAGGCCTTCGGGCGCGGCGCCACGCTGCTCGACCGCCACAGCGACGAGGACCACGAGCGCACCGTCTTCACCCTCGCCGCGGGCGCCGCCGGGGTCCTGACCGAAGCGCTCCTCGCCGGCGCCGAGGTGGCGCTGGAGACGATCGACATGGATGCCTACCGCGGCGTCCACCCGGCGATCGGGGCGCTCGACGTCTGCCCGGTCGTCTGGCTCGACCCCGGCGACCGCGAGGCGGCCCGGACCGAGGCGGTCGCGGTGGCGGCGCAGATCGGCGGCCTCGGGGTGCCGGTCTTCCTCTACGGCGAGCTGGCGCGGGAGCAGGGGCGGAGCGAGCGCGCCTACTTCCGCAACGGCGGCCTGGCCGAGCTCTGGCTGCGGATGGAGAGCGGCGAGCTGCGGCCGGACTTCGGGCCCGAGGTGCCGCACCCGCGCGGCGGCGCCACCCTGGTCACGGCGCGGCCGCCGCTGGCCGCCTTCAACGTCGAGCTCGACAGCGGCGAGGTCGAGGTCGCGCGGTCGGTGGCGGCGGCGCTGCGCGAGGCGGGCGGCGGCCCGCGCGGGGTGCGGGCGATCGGGCTCCTGCTCTCGAGCGGCCGCGCCCAGGTCTCGACCAACGTCCACGACCCGCTGAGCGTGCCGCTGGGCGAGGTGGTGGAGAGGGTGCGGGCGCTGGCGGCGCCGCTCGGGGCGCGACCCGTGGAGGCCGAGCTGGTCGGGTTGATCCCGGCCGCGGCCCTGCGCGACTACCCGGAGGACGTGCCGATGCGCGGCTTCGACCCCGCGCGGCACGTGATCGAGCGGCGGCTGGCAGGCCCGGGACAGGTACATTCATGAGATGGCCCAGAACCAGAAACGGCGTCGCCGCAAGCGCCGGGGCACGCAGGGCGGCAGTGTCGACGCCCGCCGCCGCGCCAGCCGCCCGCGCAGCCGCGAGGAGGCGAAAGCCCGGGCCCGCTCGGGACGCGCCGCCGGCTCCAGCCGCCCCAAAGCGGACCTGCCGCCGACCTGGCGCAACTCGATCGTCCGTGGCCTCGGCGCCGCGGTCATCTTCGCCCTGCTTCTGATCCTGATCTTCCAGCGCCCGGTCGGCGTCTCGCTGATCTTCGGCGCCTTCATGCTCGCCTTCTACATCCCGACCGGCTACTACATCGACCTGGCGATGTGGCGCAAACGCGAGCGCAAACGGATCCGCGAACGGAGCGCCCAGGAGAAGTAATGGCGATCGAGGTCGAGATGCTGACGGTCGGCCCGATCGCCGAGAACACCTTCATCGCCTGCGCCGAGGGCGCCGGGAAGCTGGTCGTCGTCGACCCCGGCGAGGAGGCGGAGCGGATCCTCGCCACGGTGGCGGCGATGGGGGGAGAGGTCGAGGCGATCCTCCTCACCCACACCCACTTCGACCACGTCGGCGCGGTGGCCGCGGTGGCGCGGGCGACCGGGGCCCCGGTCTACTGCCCGGAGATCGAGGTGCCGGTGCTGGCCGACATCAACTCCTACGTGCTGCCCGGGTTCGGGCCGTACGAGGGCTACGAGGCCGACGAGACCGTCGCCGGCGGCGAGACGCTGTCGCTGGCCGGGCTCGAGCTCGACGTGGTCTTCACTCCGGGCCACAGCCCGGGCCACGTCACCTACTCGGCCCGCGGCGAGGATGCGATCTTCTCCGGCGACGTCCTGTTCCAGGGCTCGGTCGGCCGCGTCGACCTGCCCGGCGGCGACTGGCCGACTCTGGCGCGCTCGATCCAGGCCCTGCTCGACGGCCACTCCGACGAGACCGTCGTCCACCCCGGCCACATGGGGATCACGACGCTCGGCGCCGAGCGCGCGACCAATCCCTTCCTCGCCCAGCTGACGGCCTAGGGCGCCGGCCCGGACACTTCATCTAAGGTCGCAGCCGAGATGGCGAGCAAATTCCAGGCGCCCCGAGGGACGTTCGACGTCCTCCCCGAGCAGGGCCGCGCGCGGGCGCGGCTCGAGCGGGTCGCGGCCGAGCTCTTCGCCCGCGCCGGCTACGAGCCGATCCAGACCCCGGCCTTCGAGCACACCGACCTGTTCGAACGCGGCGTCGGCAAGTCGACCGACATCGTCCGCAAGGAGATGTTCACCTTCGAGGACAAGGGCGAGCGCAGCCTCACCCTGCGGCCGGAGGGGACGGCGCCGGTCGCCCGCGCCTACCTCGAGCACGGCATGCACAAACTGGCGCAGCCGGTGAAGCTCTCCTACTGCGGGCCGTTCTTCCGCCACGAGCGCCCGCAGGCCGGCCGCTACCGGCAGTTCCACCAGCTCGGGGTCGAGGCGATCGGGACCGACTCGCCGCTCGCCGACGCCGAGGTGATCATGCTGCTCGCCGATCTGCTGAGCGAGCTCGGCGTGCCGGGGGTGGAGCTGAAGCTCGGCAGCCTCGGCTCGCTGGAGGCGCGGCGCCAGTACCTGGACGAGCTGCGGGCCCACCTGCGCAAGAACGAGGAGCAGCTCTCGGGCGACGTGCGCGAGCGGATCGACATCAACCCGCTGCGGGCCTTCGACGCCGACGACGAGGGGACGCGGGAGGTGATGGCGAGCGCGCCGCTGCTGGTCGAGCAGCTCGCCGGCGAGGACGCCGAGCACTTCGCCGAGGTGCGGGCGCTGCTCGACGCCGCGGGCATCGACTACGCGATTGACGGCACCCTGGTGCGCGGGATCGACTACTACACGCGGACGATCTTCACCTTCGACTGCGACGTGCTCGGGGCGCAGTCGGAGCTCGGCGGCGGCGGCCGCTACGACGGCCTGGTCGAGCAGCTCGGCGGGCCGGCGACGCCGGCGGTCGGCTGGGCCTGCGGGATCGAGCGGATCCTGCTGGCGCTCGACGAGGAGGTGGCGGCGCCGGGGCGCGACGCCTTCGTCGCGATCGCCGCCGAGGGGCAGCGGCAGCGGGCGGTGGCGCTGACCCGGGAGCTGCGCCGGGCCGGGCTCTCGGCCGAGGTCGACCTCGCCGGCCGCGGGCTGAAGGGCCAGCTGAAGCACGCCGACCGGCTCGGGGCGCGGCAGGTCCTGATCCTCGATGAGGACGGCAGCGCCCAGCTGCGCGACATGGAGAGCGGCGAGCAGCGCCCCGCCGACACCGCCAACCTGGTCGGCGAGCTGACGGGAGGCGAGTCGTGAGCGAGCTGCCGACACTGCACGCGAACGGCTACCGCGACACCTGGTGCGGGGCGGTGCTGCCGGACCGGGTCGACTCGCAGACGCGCGTCGCCGGCTGGGTCCACCGCCGCCGCGACCACGGCGGCCTGATCTTCATCGACCTCCGCGACCGCACCGGGATCGTCCAGCTGGTCTTCAACCCCGACAGCTCCGGCGCCTCCTTCGAGCTCGCCCACAAGCTGCGGGCCGAGGACGTGCTGAGCGCCGCCGGCGCCGTCGTCCGGCGCTCGCCGGAGACCGTCAACCCGGAGCTGCCGACCGGCGAGGTCGAGCTGCTGGTGAGTGACGCCGAGCTGCTGGCCGACGCCGAGACGCCGCCCTTCCAGATCGAGGGCTACTCGGGCGAGGCGAGCGAGGACCTGCGGCTCCGCTACCGCTACCTCGACCTGCGCCGCGAGCAGATGCGCGAGGGGCTGATGCTGCGCCACCGGGTGGTCGCGGCGATCCGCGCCTTCTACGACAGCGAGGGCTTCATCGAAGTCGAAACGCCGATGCTGACCCGCTCGACCCCGGAGGGCGCGCGCGACTTCCTCGTCCCCAGCCGGATCCAGCAGGGCTCCTTCTACGCGCTGCCGCAGTCGCCGCAGCTCTTCAAGCAGCTGCTGATGGTCTCGGGCTTCGAGCGCTACTACCAGATCCCCCGCTGCTTCCGGGACGAGGCGACCCGGGCCGACCGCCAGCCCGAGTTCACCCAGCTCGACGTCGAGATGGCCTTCGTCGAGAAAGAGGACGTGATCGCGGTCAACGAACGGATGCTGGCCTACGTCTTCGAGCGCGTCGGCGGGCCGAAGGTCGAGCTGCCGATGCAGCGGATGGGCTTCGACGAGGCGATGTCGCGATTCGGCACCGACCGCCCGGACCTGCGCTTCGGCCTCGAGCTGGTCGACCTCGGCGACGCCCTGCGCGGGACCGGGTTCAAGGTCTTCAACTCGGTGTTGGAGGGCGGCGGCACGATCCGCGGCATCAACGCCGGCAAGCGCGAGATGGCGCGCAAAGAGCTCGACGGGCTGATCTCGCGGGCGCAGGAGCTGGGGGCGAAGGGCCTCGTCTGGGCCTTCCGCGAGGGCGACGGCTGGCGCTCGCCGACCGCCAAGTTCCTCAGCGCCGAGGAGCTGGCCGAGCTGAACCGCCGCCTCGGCGCCGAGGAGGGCGACCTGCTGCTGCTGGTCGCCGACAAGCCGGCGGTGACCAACGCGGTGCTGGGGCAGATGCGGATCGACCTGGCCGAGCGCTTCGACCTGATCGACCCCGACGACCACCGGCTGGTCTGGATCGTCGACTGGCCGCTGTTCGAGTGGAACGAGGACGAGCGCCGCTGGGACGCCGTCCACCACCCGTTCACCTCGCCCGACGGCGAGTTCGACCCCGACGACCCGGGGGCGGCCCGCGCCCTCGCCTACGACGTCGTCTGGAACGGCCAGGAGCTGGGCGGCGGCTCGATCCGCAACCACGACTCCGAGGTGCAGCGGGCGATCTTCCGTGCCCTCGGGATCGACGACGAGACGGCAGAGGCCCGCTTCGGCTTCCTGCTCGACGCGCTCCGCTACGGCGCGCCTCCGCACGGCGGCATCGCCTACGGGATCGACCGCATCGTGCAGCGGCTCTGGGGGGCGGAGACGATCCGCGACGTGATCGCCTTCCCGAAGACCGCCTCCGGCTTCGACCCCCTCACCGGCGCGCCCGCCCCGGTCGACCACGGGCAGCTGCAGGAGCTCGGCGTCGCCGTCCACAAACCCGACCTCGCCGGGCACTGAGATGTCCCTGCGGGACTGGATCCCCCGCAGGTGGCGCCCGGTGCCCGGGCCCGGCCAGACCCCGATCCACGTCGACGATCCCGGCTACGACTCCTGGGAGGTCGTCCGCGACTTCGCCGACGTTCGCACCGCCCGCGCCTGGCACCAGGCCCTGGAGGAGGCCGGCATCGAGGCCGCCCTCACCTCCGACTGGCCGATCGACCGCTTCGGCCGCGGCGACATCGCCCTCCGGGTCCCATCCGAGCGCTGGAGCGAGGCCGAGTGGCACCTCTCCAACCTCGACGACGAGCCCTATTAGCCGCGATTGGCCCCGGACCGGTCCGGTGCTAATCTCGCGCCAAGGCTCGAGCCCGTACGAGAGCCGTCTCACCGTTTGACCCAACACAAACGGCGCGGGAGCCACCGTATCCATGGTCCCCTCGGGGCCAGGATCAGGCACCCACCTTCTTATGAAGGGATCAAAGCTAGAGGCGGCAACGGCGGGCTGGGGCCTTTTTCGCGCCCCCGTTGACAAAGTTGGCACACAGTGCGCACCACAAGTGCGCTTTCGCCGTCAACCATGGGCCCCATGCCCCAAGACTCATGCATCCTCCCGCCCTACGCGGGAAAATGCACGACTCGTCCGGTCAGGAGCGCCGTGGCCGCCCCGGGGACAGCGGCGCGCGCGGGGCGGGCCGAGCCGCTTGGGGCGCTGCTCGCGCGCGCCGGCGCTGCGCAGCATGGAGTCGTGGCGCGCTGGCAGTTACTGCGGCGCGGCCTGACGTCGCACGAGATCGAGGGCCTCATTGCGCGAGGCCATCTGCAGCGGCTTCATGTCGGTGTGTACGCGGTGGGGCACGCCGACCTCGATCGCAGCGGTCGCTGGCATGCCGCCGTGCTGGCCGGAGGCCCGGGCGGCGTGCTCAGCCATCGCTCGGCGGCGCAGGCCTGGGGGCTGCTTTGGCCCAGGGAACTCGACCCTGAAGTGACGCGGTCCCGCCCCCATCGCCGCAGGTCAGGGATCCGCTCCCACCAAGCCGCGTTGCTTCCGGACGAAGTGACGGAGGTCGACGAGATTCCGGTGACGACGGCGTTTCGGACCGCTTTCGACGTGGCGGGGCTGGGGGATCGGCGGCTGCTGGAGGTCGTGGTCCACGAGATCGAGGTGAAGCGGATCGCCGAGGCGGTCTCGTTCGAGGAGCTCCTGCGGCGGCATCCCCGCAAGCGAGGGGTGCGCATGCTGAGCGAGGTCCGAGCTTCGAAAGCGCCGGTCGGGATCACGCGGAACGAGTTCGAGGAGTCCTTCGTGGCGTTCCTCGACGAACACGAGTTGCCACGGGCCGAGATGAACGCGGCGCTCGCGGTGCGGGAGCGGTTTTTCGAGATCGATGCGCTCTGGCGAGCGGAGCGGTTGGCGGTGGAGCTCGACAGCCGCGAAGTCCACGACACCGACGACGCCTTCGAATCGGACCGCGAGCGGGACCGCATCCTGCTCGCCGAGGGATGGCGGACGACCCGGGTCACCTGGCGGCAGCTGCGGGACCAGCCGGAGGAGATTGCGGCGGACCTTCGGGCGCTCCTCGCTCCCCACGTACCCTTTGCACATGGACCGAGAGCTGTTCGAGCACTACCTCGCTGACGAGACCCGCCGCGGTCCCGCGCCCGATGGCGCCTTCACCGGCGCCGCCGGCGGCGCCGCCTGCGGCGATCTCGCTCGTCTCTCCCTCACGATCCGCAACGGACATGTGGAATCCGTGACCTTCGAGTCGGAGGGCTGCGGCGCCACGCGCGCCGCCACGGCCGCGGTCGCCGAGGCGATCGAGGGCGAGCCAGTGCTCCGTGCCGCCGCCCTCTCCGTCGACGACGCCGAATCACTCCTGGGGGGTCTCGATCCCTCGAAAAGGCATGCCGCCCAGCTAGCCACCGACGCCCTGCACCGTGCCCTTTCAGCCGCGGCGAGCTCAGGGCGGCTGCTGGCGGACATACCTGCCCTGGGTGTCCGCCGGCAGCCGCCCCAAAGCCCGCCCCAACGCGTCGCAGTCGCCCTCTCCGGCGGCGTCGACTCCGCCGTCGCCGCCCTCCTCGCCCGTGACCAAGGCCACGAGGTAATCGCGATCACCGTAAAGCTCTGGGCCGACCCCGAGACCGACGGGACCAAGGCCTGCTGCTCGCCCGAGGCCGTCCTCGGCGCCCGCGCCGTCGCCCACTCGCTCGGCATCCCGCACTTCACCCTCGACCTCGAGCAGCAGTTCCGCGCCCAGGTCGTCGACCGCTTCGTCTCCGGCTACGCGGAGGGCCGCACGCCGAACCCCTGCATCCTCTGCAACGGCGAGGTTCGCATCGCGGCGATGGTCGCGCTCGCCGAGCGCGCCGGCGCCAGCCGCCTGCTGACGGGCCACTACGCCCGCATCGTCGAGGACGGCGACGGGCGCCTGCTCGCCTCCGGCGCCGACGCCGCCAAGGACCAGGCCTACATGCTCGCCGCCCTGCCGCCGCACCTCCTCGACCGGCTCGATTTCCCGCTCACCGACCTGACCAAGGAGGAGGTCCGCGCGATCGCCGCCCGCCACGGACTCGCGGTCGCGAAGAAGCCCGAGAGCCAGGACCTCTGCTTCCTCGCCGGCCAGGGCAAGCGCCGCTTCCTGCGCCGCCACGGCGGCCTCCTCGACGCCGAGGGCGACGTGGTCGACAGCTCCGGCCGCCGCCTCGGCCGCCACCGCGGCCACCACAACTTCACCGTCGGCCAGCGCCGCGGCACCGGCGTCTCGCTCAACCAGCCCGCTTACGTGATCGCCACCGACGCCGCCGCCAACACGGTCACGATCGGCACCCGCGAGGAGCTCCTCACCCGCCGGGTCCACGTCCGCAACGCGGTCCTGCACCGCGACGGCGACCGGGTCGACGGCGTCCGCCTGCGCTACCACTCGCGCGCCCTGCCGGCCCAGCTCGGCGCAGGCGCAGCCGCCGCCGGCCCCGGCCGCCACGACGCCCTGGAGCTCGAGCTCGGCGAGGACTTCGCCGGAGCTTCTCCCGGACAGACCGCGGTCCTGCTCGCCGGCGAGACGATCGTCGGGCACGGCACCATAGCCGCGTCCTAAGAAACTATTTAGGCTCCTTCACATGAGGGCCCAGGAGATCCGCGACACCTACCTCTCGTTCTTCGCGGAACGGGGCCACAAGATCGTCCCTTCGGCCTCCCTGGTGCCGAGCGTCCACGACCCTTCGGTGCTGCTGACGACCGCCGGCATGCAGCCCTTCCGGTCCTACTTCCTCGGCCTCGAGCGGCCGCCGGCGCCGCGCCTCACCGACGTCCAGAAGTGCTTCCGCACCACCGACATCGAGGAGGTCGGCAACACCGCCCGCCACCACACCTTCTTCGAGATGCTCGGCAACTGGAGCTTCGGCGACTACTTCAAGGCCGAGTCGATCCCGTGGGGCTGGGAACTGGTGACCCAGGGCTTCGGGATGGACCCGGAGCGGATCTGGCCGACGGTCTTCGGCGGCGACGAGGAGCTCGGGCTCGGCCCCGACACCGAGGCGATCGCGATCTGGGAAGCGACCGGCGTCCCCGCCGAGCGGATCGTCCAGCTCGGCCGCGAGGACAACTTCTGGCAGGGCGGCCCGACCGGCCCGTGTGGGCCCTGCTCGGAGCTCTACTACGACCGCGGCCCCGACTTCGGCCCCGACAGCGAACGCCCCGGCGACGAGGGCGAGCGCTTCCTCGAGTTCTGGAACCACGTCTTCATGAGCTATGACCTGCACGACGACGGCTCGCTGACCGAGCTGCCGACCAAGAACATCGACACCGGGATGGGGCTCGACCGGATGGCGGCGATCCTCCAGGACGTCCCCTCCACCTACGAGACCGACCAGCTCCGCTCGCTGCTCGATCTCGCCGAGGAGCTCTCCGGCCGCCGCTACGACGAGGGCGGGGCGGTGACGCGGGCGATGCGGATCGTCGCCGACCACTCGCGCGGGGCCGCCTTCCTGCTCGCCGACGGTGTCGTCCCCTCGAACGAGGACCGCGGCTACATCCTGCGGCGGATCATGCGGCGGGCGATCCAGCAGGGCCGCACCCTCGGCCTCGAGTCCCCCTGGCTCGGGCGGTTCGCCGAGCGCACGATCGAGCTGATGGGGTCGAGCTACCCCGAGCTGGCGGCCGAGCGGGAGACGATCGCCCGCTGGGTCGGCGACGAGGAGGAGAGCTTCGGCCGCACCCTCGAGCGCGGCACCGAGCTGCTGGAGCGGCTGATCGTCGAAGCCAAGGAGCAGGAGACCTCCTGGATCGACGCCGCCGAGGCCTTCAAATTGCACGACACCTACGGCTTCCCCTACGACCTGACCAAGGAGCTGCTCTCCGAGCAGGGGCTGGCGGTTGACGACGACGGTTTCGAGGAGCTGATGGAGGAGCAGCGGACGCGGGCGCGGATGGGGGCCGCCACCGCCCACGGCTCCGAGAACAGCCATGAGCGGGTGCTGGCCTTTGCCGCCGAGGCGCCGCCGACCCGCTTCGTCGGCTACGAGACGCTGCGGACCTCAACCGGGCTGGCGGCGGTGACCCCGGTCGAGGGCCGAACCCTGGTCAAGCTCGAGGAGAGCCCCTTCTACGCCGAGGGCGGCGGCCAGGTCGCCGACGCGGGAGTGCTGCGCTGGAACGGCTCCGAGGCGCGGGTGCTCGACGTCTACCGGGTCGGCGAGGACCAGGCTCTCGCGGTCGAGCCGCCGGCGGGCGGCGCGATCGAGCCGGGGGTGCCGGTCGAAGCCCTGGTCGACCACGAGACCCGCTTCGCGACGATGCGCAACCACACCGCGACCCACCTGCTGCACGCGGCGCTGCGCGAGCGGCTCGGCACCCACGTGCGCCAGGCCGGCTCCGCGGTCCGCCCCGACAAACTGCGCTTCGACTTCACCCACGGCTCCTCGCTCAGCCCCGAGGAGCTGCGCGACGTCGAGGACCGGGTCAACGAGTGGATCAAGGCGAGCGCTCCGGTCCGCTGGCTCGAGATGGGCCGCGAGGAGGCCGAAGAGCTCGGCGCGATGGCCCTCTTCGGCGAGAAATACGGCGAGTGGGTGCGGGTGGTGGAGATCGACGGCGTCTCACGCGAGCTCTGCGGTGGCACCCACGTCGCCAACACCGCCGAGATCGGGATCTTCAAGCTGACCTCGGAGGGGTCGAGCGCCGCCAACGTGCGCCGGGTCGAGGCGATCACCGGCCCCGCCGCGATCGACTTCTTCCGCCGGCGCGACGGCGAGCTGCGCGAGGCCGGCGAGCTGCTGGGGGCGCCGCAGGACCCGCTGGCCGGTGCCCGCCGCGCCGCCGAGAAGCTGCGCGAGGCCGGTGCCGGCGCCGAGAAGGCGCAGCGCGCCCAGCTCGGCGAGGAGGCGAAGCGGCTGGCGGGCACGGCGCAGGAGATCGGCGGGGTCCAGGTCGTCGTCGCCGGCACCGAGCTCGGCAACCAGAAGCTCCTGCTCGACGTGGCGAACCGGGTGCAGTCGACGTTGGGCGGCGCCTCGGCGCTGGTCCTCGGCGGCGGCGAGGAGGAGAAAGTGGCGCTGGTCTCGCTGGTCAGCAAGGAGGCGGTCGAGCGCGGGCTCTCGGCGGCGACGCTGGTGCGCAGGGCGGCGGCGGTCGTCGGCGGCGGCGGGGGCGGCCGCGACGACATGGCCCAGGCAGGCGGCCGCGACCCGGCCAAGCTCGACGAGGCCCTGGCCGCGGCCCGGGCGGCGCTCGAGGCAGAGCTCGGCGGGGATCGCTAGGAGCCCAAGGACTCGATGCGCGTGCTCGCCCTCGATCACGGGACCGTTCGCATCGGCGCCGCGATCTCCGACCCGAGTGGGACCCTGGCGCGGCCGCTGCCGGTGATCGAGCCGCCGGAGCCGAGCGCGGTCGCCGAAATCGTCCGCGAGCACGGGGTCGAGCGCGTCGTCGTCGGCCTGCCGCTCCACCTCAGCGGCGAGGAGGGGAGCCAGGCGGCGCTGGCCCGGACCTTCTGCGGCGAACTCGAAGCGATGCTCGACGTCCCGGTCGAGACCTACGACGAGCGCCTGACCTCGCGGATGGCCGACGCCAGCCGCCGCGCCGGCGCCGGCGCGGCCCGTGACTCGCTGGCCGCAGCGCATCTGCTCGAGTCATACCTGGCCTCGGCGGCGCCTCCGTTTCAGCCGGAGGAGAGCGGGGAGGAGGGGGAGTCGTGAGCGACGACTGGCTCACCGAGGATCCGTTCGCCGACGAGGAGGATCCGGCCGCGCGCGAGCGGGCCGAACGGCGCGAAGAGCGCGAACGCAAGCGCCAGGAGAAGGCCGCCAAGGAGGCCAAGCAGGAGCCGGCTCCCGCGCCGGAGCCGCCGGCCGCGGCCGAGCCGCCGAAGCCGAAGCGCTCGCCTGAGCAGGAATTCTGGGACGAAGATCCGACGCCGCCCCCGGAGCCTGCCGAACCCGCGGCGAAGGAGCCCGCTCCGCCCGCTGCCGATCGCGAGCACCGCCCCCCCGCCGTCGAGGCGCCCGCTGCCGAGGAGCCCGGTTCCGGCGCGAGGAGGTCAGCGCGGACGGAGGAGCCCGAGCCGCCAGGCGCCGACCCGGTGCCGCCGCCTCCGCAGAGCCCGGCGCCCGAGCCCCCCGCCACCGACCCGGCCCTCAAGCCGGTCCCGCCGCCTCAGGAGCACGCGGCGCCCGAGCCCCCGTCAGCCGACCCCGTCCTCGAGCCGGTCCCGGTCGCCGCCGACCCGACCCGCCCGGCCAGCGGCGAGCACCTCGTCCCCGACCCCGGCGCGCCGCGCGGCCGCGGCCAGACCTCCGAGGAGTGGGCCGTCGTTCCCGCCGCCCGCGCCGAGGCCCTCGACGACGAGCTCGACGACGAGGGCCGGCCGGAGATGACCGGTGCCGCCCGCACCGGCCGTCGCAGTGGCGACGGCGGCGGACGCGGGCGCGGCGGCATCCTCGGCGCCCTGCTCCGCCACCCCTTCCGGATCGCCGCGGTGGTCATCCTGCTCGTCGTCCTCTATCTCCTCGCCGCCCTCTTCCAGCCCTTCCACGGCGACGGCCACGGCCACGTCGCGGTCCGGATCCCGAAGGGCGCCAGCGTCAGCGAAGTCGGCGAAATCCTCGAAAGGCGCGGCGTCCTCGAGGGCCCGGCGATCGGCCCCGACGCCTCGACCATGTTCCAGATCCGCGTCACCCTCGCCGGCAAGCGCTCCGACCTCTTCGCCGGCCACTTCACCCTGCAGAAGGACATGAGCTACGGCGCCGCGATCGATGCCCTCTCGCAGGAACCGAAGGCGGCGAAGCCCGGCGTCACCACCGTCACCGTCCCCGAGGGCTACACCCGCGGCCAGGCCGCCCAGGTGATCCGCGAAGACGGCGTCCCCGGCAACTACGAGAAGGCGACGGTGAGGTCGAAGTACCTGAGCCCGGCCGAATACGGCGGCAAGGGCGCCAAGGACCTCGAGGGCTTCCTCTTCCCCGACACCTTCGAACTGAAGCCGAAGGCGCCGGTAAAGGACCTGGTCCAGCTCCAGCTCCAGGACTTCAAGCGCAAAATCAAGAAGGTCAACATGAAGTACGCCAAGTCGAAGAACCTGACGGTCTTCGACGTGGTCACGATCGCCTCGATGATCGAGCGCGAGGCGGGGGTGGCGAAGCAGCGCAAGCTGGTCGCCTCGGTGATCTACAACCGCCTGCGGGAAGGGATTCCGCTGGGGATCGACGCGACGATCCGCTTCGCCACGGGCAACTACGAAAAGCCGCTGACCGAATCCGAATTGGCGACCGACTCGCCCTACAACACCCGCCTCAACGCCGGCCTGCCACCGGGCCCGATCAACAGCCCCGGCCTCGCCGCCCTGCAGGCCGCCGCCCACCCGGCCGAGACCGACTACATCTACTACGTCAACGATCCCGACTCGTGCAACGAACTGACCTTCGCCAAGACCGACGCCGAATTCGAAGCGGCGGTGGCGAAGTACGAAAAGGCGCGGGAAGCCAACGGCGGCAACGCCCCGAGCACCTGCGGGGAATAGGCGGTGCCGAGCCTGGCGGTGATCGGGTACCCGGTTTCGCACTCGCGCTCGCCGGCGATGCAGAACGCGGCGCTGGCCGAGCTGGGGCTGGCGAGCGAGTGGCGGTACGGGGCGGTCGAGGTCGAGCCGGAGGGCTTCGAGTCGCGGGTTCGGGAGCTTGCCGCCGAGGGCTACGCCGGCGCCAACGTCACCGTCCCCCACAAGGAAGCGGCGCTGGCGCTGGCCGACTCGGCAAGCGAGACGGCGAGCGCGATCGGCGCCGCCAACACGCTCAGCTTCGGCCACGGGGCGGAAACCGGGGTGCCGACGATCGCCGCCGAGAACACCGACGCCGGCGGCCTGCTGGCGGCGCTGCCGAGCCCGCCGCGCGGCAAGCGGGCGCTGGTCCTCGGCGCCGGCGGCGCCGCCCGGGCGGTGGTCTGGGCGCTGGTCAGCGCCGGGGCCACGGTCGCGGTCTGGAACCGGACCGCGGAGCGGGCCGAGCGGATCGCCGCCGAGCTGGGGGGCGCGCCCGTCGCCGACCCCGCGGCCGGCGACTACGAGCTGATCGTCAACACCTCCGCGGTCGGCCTGCACGGCGAGGACCCCTTCGCCCACCTGCCGCTCGCAGCCGACGGCTTCGAGCCCGAGCAGGTCATCGTCGACATGGTCTACGGCAAGCGCCCGAGCGCCCTGCTGGCAGCCGCCGACGCGGCCGGCGCCGCCACCGTCGACGGGCTCGAGATCCTCGTCCAGCAGGGCGCCCTCTCGCTCGAACTGTGGACCGGCCGCAAGGCGCCGCTCGGCGTCATGCGCGCCGCCGCCCGCGGTTGAGCTCCACCTATAACGTTCGGCCCTCATGACCACGTTCAGCTTCACCACCGCGGGGGAGTCGCACGGGCCGGGGCTCGTCGCGATCGTCGAGGGCCTGCCGGCCGGGCTGGAGCTCGAGCAGGAGGTGCTCGACCGCGACATGGCCCGCCGCCAGCTCGGCCACGGCCGCGGCGGCCGGATGCGGATCGAGACCGACACCGCCGACGTCCGCTCCGGCGTCCGCCACGGCCGCACGCTCGGCAGCCCGGTTGCCGTCCTCGTCGCCAACCGCGACTACGCCAACTGGGAGGAGCGGATGAACCCCTGGCCGGTCGAGGGCTTCGAGCCAGACGAGGTGCACCTGCCTCGGCCCGGCCACGCCGACCTCGTCGGCTCCTGGAAATACGGCCACACCGACATCCGCAACGTGCTGGAGCGCGCCAGCGCCCGCGAGACCGCCGCCCGCGTCGCCGCCGGTGCCCTGGCCCGCAGCTTCCTCGCCGCGCTCGGGGTCGATGTCCGCAGCCACGTGCTGCAGATCGCCTCGGTCCACGCCGAGGAGCGCGCCGACCTGCAGCCCTCCGACTTCGACGGGGTCGACGACGACCCGGTCCGCTGCCTCGACCCCGAGGCCAGCAAGGCGATGGTCGCCGAGATCAACCGCCTGCGCAAGGCGAACGAGAGCCTCGGCGGGAGCTTCGAGGTGATCGCCTTCGGCCTCGTCCCCGGCCTCGGCTCCCATATCTCCTGGGAAGACCGGCTCGACGGCCGCCTCGCCGGCGCCGTCTGCTCGATCCAGGCGGTGAAGGGCGCCGCGATCGGCGAAGCCTGGGACGTTGCCGGTCGCCCCGGCTCGGAGGCCCACGACGAGATCTTCTGGTCCGAGGAGCGCGGCTACTACCGCGAGACCAACCGCGCCGGTGGCCTCGAGGGCGGGATGACCACCGGCGAGCCGCTCTCGGTGCGGGCCGCGATCAAGCCGATCTCGACCCTGACCAAGCCGCTGCGCTCGGTCGACACCGCCACCCACGAGCCGGCGCAGGCGCTGCGCGAGCGCACCGACTCCGCGGTCGTCCCCGCCGCCGCCGTGGTCGCCGAGGCGATGGTCTGCCTGACCCTCGCCCGCGCCTACCGCGAGAAGTTCGGCGGCGACCACATCGACGACGTGCGCGCGGCGATCGAGGCCTACAAGGCCCGCATCGACTGGCGGCGCTGAGCCGATGAGCGCCCCGCGAGCAGGCGCCCCCGCGATCGTCTTCATCGGCTTCATGGGGGCCGGCAAGTCGACGGCCCTGGCCGCCGCCCGCGAGGCCGGCCTCGAGACGACCGAGGTGGACGACCTGATGGCGCGGGAGATGGAGATGCCGATCACCGCCGCCTTCGAGCAGCTCGGCGAGGAGGGCTTCCGCGAGCGCGAGGCCGAGGTCGTCGGCGGCCTGCTCGAGCGGGCCGAGGGCGGCGCGATCGCGCTCGGCGGAGGCAGCATCCTCTCGCCGCGGATCCGCGCGGCGCTCGGCCGCCACACCGTCGTCTGGCTGCAGGTCGACTCGGCCGCAGCCTGGAGTCGGATCGCCGGCTCCGACCGGCCGCTGGCGACCAGCGCCGCCGACGTCGACCAGCTGCTGGCGACCAGGCTCCCCCTCTACGAAGAGCTCGCCGACGCCGTCCTGATGCCCGGCGACCGCGGCCTCGTCGCCCGGGCGCTGCCGGCGATCCAGGCGCTCGCCGACCTCCCCGCCGGAACCAGGCTCCTCTGGGCGACGAGCGCCTCCGGCGAGTACCCGATCCTGGTCGGCCGCGGCCTGCTCGGCGCCGGCTGGTGGCCGCTCGAGGGCCGCCGCTTCCTCGTCTCCGACAGCGACGTCGCCGCGCTCTACGCCGGCCGCCTGGTGCCGCTCGAGGGCACGGTCGAGGTGCCGCCGGGCGAGGGAGCGAAGACGATGGCCGAGGCCGAGCGCGTCCTCCGCGATTTGGCGGCCGCCGGGATGACCCGCTCCGACCACCTGGCCGCCCTCGGCGGCGGCGTCGTCGGCGACCTCGGCGGCTTCTGTGCGCACCTCTACCAGCGCGGCGTTCCGGTCGTCCAGGTGCCGACCACGCTCGTCGCCCAGGTCGACTCCGCCTACGGCGGCAAGACCGGCGTCGACCTGCCCGAGGGCAAGAACTACGCCGGCGCCTACCAGCTCCCCGCCGCGGTGATCGCCGACACCGAGACGCTCGCCTCGCTGCCGCCGGCCGAGCTCGCCGCCGGCTTCGTCGAGGCGCTGAAGACCGGCCTCCTGGCCGGCGGCCCGCTCTGGGAGCGGGTCCGCGCGGTCGACTCGATCGACCCCGCCGGGTTCGACGACGTCGTTTTCGCCTGCGCCCGCTACAAGTGCGAGATCGTCGCCGCCGACGAGCGCGACTCCGGCCTGCGCAACGTCCTTAACCTCGGCCACACCGTCGGCCACGCGATCGAGGCGGCGAGCGGCTACGAGCGCTACCGCCACGGCGAGGCGATCGCCCTCGGCCTGCTGGCGGCGCTCCGCCTCTCCGGCGCCCCCGAGCTGCGCGATGAGGTGGAGGAGATCCAGCGCCGGCTCGGCCTCCCGGTCGAGCTCGACCCGGCGATCGGCGTCGACCCGATCCTCGATGCCCTCGGCCGCGACAAGAAGCGCACCGCCGCCGGGGTCGGCTTCGTCCTCCTCGCCGAGCCCGGCAAGCCGCAGACCGGCCAGCTGGTGGCGCCCGACGATCTCCGCGCCGCGGTGGAAGAGTTGTACGCGTGAGCCCGATCACCCGCAACCGCGTCGCCGTCCTCCACGGGGTCAACTTCGACGTGCTCGAGCGGCGCGACCCGAGCTTCTACGGCGGCGGCTCGCTCTCCCAGCTCGAAGGGCAGATCAGCGGCTGGGCGCGCGAGCTCGGCCTCGAACCGATCTTCTTCCAGACCAACCACGAGGGCGAGTTCGTCGAGCAGCTGCACCAGCTGCGCGAGCTGGCCGACGCGGCGCTGATCAACGCCGGTGCCTGGACCCACTACAGCCGGGCGATCGCCGACGCGCTGGCGATCGTCGGCAAGCCGGCCGTCGAGGTCCACCTCTCCGACGTCGAGAACCGCGACGACTGGCGCCGGATCTCGGTCTTCGACGGGCTGGTGCTGGCGAAGATCTCCGGCAAGGGCGCCGACGGCTACCGCGAGGCGCTCGAGCGCCTCGCGCAGGAGCTGGGGGCGAGTTGATGCGCGGCCGCGGCGACAAGCTGGAGGCGGCGCTCACCGCCCGCGAGCTCGACCGGATGCTGGTCACCGACCTCACCAACGTCCGCTACCTGACCGGCTTCACCGGCACCAACGGGGCCGTCGTCTGCGGCCCCGGCACGCGCCTCTTCCTCACCGACTTCCGCTACACCGAGCGGGCCGCAGCCGAGGTCTCCGGGTGGGAGACGATCACCGTCACCGCCGACTGGCTCGGCGGCATCGCCGAGCGCCTGCAGGGCAAGACCGGCTTCGAGGACGACCAGATGTCGGTGCGGATGCTGGAGAAACTGACGGCCAAACTGGAGGAGGGGACCGAGCTCCTCGCCGCCGGCGGCGAGGTCGAGAGGCTGCGCCGGGTCAAGGACCCCGACGAGTTGAAGGCGATCGCCGAGGCCTCGAAGCTGGCCGAGGAGGCCTGGCGCTGGGCGATCGAGCGGGGCTTCAAGGGCCGGACCGAGCGCGACGTCGCCCTCGCCACCGAAGCGAAGATCCGCGAGCTCGGCGGCGAGCCCTCCTTCCCGGCGATCGTCGCCACTGCCGCCAACGGCGCCCTGCCGCACGCCGAGCCGGGCGAGCGCGAGATCGGCGCCGGCGAGCTGGTCGTCTTCGACATGGGCGCGAAGCTCGACGGCTACTGCTCCGACGGCACCCGCACCTTCGCCACCGGCGACCCCGGCGAGAAGGGGCGCGAGGTCTACGAGACGGTCCTGCGGGCCCAGCTGGCGGCGCTCGCGGCGATCGAGGCCGGCGTCAACGGCGAGCAGATCGACAAGGTCGCCCGCGACGTGATCGCCGAGGCCGGCTACGGCGAGGCGTTCGGCCACGCGCTCGGCCACGGAGTCGGCCTCGAGGTCCACGAGGGCCCGCGGCTGGCGCAGAAGTCCGACGACGTCCTCGCCCCCGGCGAAGTCGTCACGGTCGAGCCCGGCATCTACCTCGCCGGCGAGCTCGGAGTCCGGATCGAGGACTTCGTCATCGTCACGCCCCAAGGCTGCGAAAACCTCAGCACCCTGCCGAAGGACCTGCAGATCGTCGAGTAGCCGTTCGTTTTTTCTACCTCGTTCGAGGGAGAAATAACGAACGCTAGGCGACGCGCGCGGCCCAGCGGTCGCCGTGGCGCGCCACCTCGACCTCGATCTCGAAGCAGCGCGAGACGTTGGCCGCGGTCAGCGCCGCGGCGATCGGGCCCTGGGCGACGACGCGGCCGCCGGCGAGGAGCAGTGCGTGGGTCGAGGAGGACGGGATATCCTCGAGGTGGTGGGTGACGGTGAGGGTCGGCAGGCCCGGGTTGGTCGCCGCCATCGCGTCGAGCGAGGCGATCAGCCGCTCGCGCGAGGGCAGGTCGAGGCCGGCGGTCGGCTCGTCGAGCAGCAGCAGCTCCGGCTCGTCCATCAGCGCCCGCGCCAGCAGCAGTCGCTGGCGCTCGCCCTGCGAGCAGTCTTCGTAGCGGCGGTCGTGGAGGGCGGCGGCGCCGATCTCCCCGAGCAGCCGCTCGGCCCGCGCTTCGTCGGCTGGCTCGATCCGCTTGTGCTGGAGGGCGATCGAGCCGTAGGCGCCGGTGAGCACGACCTCGATCCCGGTCGAGCGGCCGCGGATCGCCCGCCCGAGCTTCGCCTCGACGGTCCCGATCCGCTCCCGCAGCGCCCGCATGTCGACCTTGCCCAGGCGCTCGCCGAGCACCTCGACCACGCCCTCGGAGGGATGCGAGACCGCCGCGGCGAGGTTCAGCAGCGTCGTCTTGCCGGCCCCGTTCGGACCCAGCACCACCCAGTGCTCGCCGCCCGCCACCGTCCACTCGATCTCGTCGAGCAGCACCGCCCGCCGTCCCTCCGATGCGACCCAGCGCCAGACCTGGACGCCGCGCATGCGAATCGCCGGGACGCTCCCGGTGTCGCCGCCGGCCATCGCGGGGGCGTTCAGCGGCTGAGGTCGAAGTCGGCGTTGAGGCGTGAGCCGACGGCGGCCAAGAGGTCGATCACAGCCTCGACGTCGCGCAGGTCGCACATCTCGACCGGCGAGTGCATGTAGCGGAGCGGGATCGAGACGAGCCCGGTCGGGATCCCCGCGCGGGAGATCTGCAGGACGTCGGCGTCGGTCGAGGTGCCGCGGCCGCTGGCGCTGACCGAGTACTCGATCCCCTCCGCCTCCGCGGTCTCGACCAAGAGCTCGAAGACGCGCGGCGAGAGGGTCGAGCCGCGGCCGATCACCGGGCCGGAGCCGAGCGGGCTCGAGCCGAGCTCCTTCTCGTCGACGCCCGGGGCGTCGGTGGCGTGGGTGACGTCGACCGCGATCGCGACCTCGGGACGCAGCTGGAAGGCGGCGGTGCGGGCGCCGAAGAGGCCGATCTCCTCCTGGACCGCGGCGACCGCGGCCATCGAGCCGCCGGGGCCCTTGCCCTCGGCGCAGCGGCGCAGGCTCTCGAGCGCGACGTAGGCGCCGAGCCGGTTGTCCATCGACTTCGAGACGAGGCGGTCGCCGAGCACCGGCTGCGGCTCGGCGGCGATCACCACCGGGTCGCCGACGCGGACCAGGGAGGAGGCCTCCTCGCCGTCGGCGGCGCCGATGTCGATGTGCATGCCTTTCAGCTCGACGACCTTCTTGCGCTGGTCTGGATCGAGCAGGTGGATCGGCTTGCGCCCGGCGACGCCGGCGACCGGGCCGTCCTTGGTCAGCACCTGGACCCGCTGGCCGACCAGGATCTGCGGGTCCCAGCCGCCGATCGAGGTGAACCAGAGGAAGCCCTTCTCGTCGACGTGGGTGACGATCAGGCCGATCTCGTCGATGTGGCCGACGATCGCCAGCAGCGGCTGGGCGCTCCCGACCCGGGCGATCGAGGAGCCGAGGCCGTCGCTCTCGAGCTCGTCGGCGAAGCTCGCGGCCGTGCGCCAGACCTCGGCAGCGGGGCCCTCGTAGCCCGACGGAGCGCCGGCGCGGAGGAGTTCGTCGAGGAGGGCCGGAGTTTCCAAGGGCGGGAGTATTACGAAGTTCGTATTTCCGTGACTATTTCTCACCAATCGACCGCGGCGGACTAATCGTGCGCGGCGACCGAGAATTCCTCCCGCAGGCGGACCCGGCGCTCGTCGTAGCCCCGCAGCTCGAGCGCGATCAGCGCCCAGAGGAGGGCGAAGACGAAGGCCTCGGTGGCCAGCGCCGGGACCTTGGTCGCCAGCGGGAACAGCGCCAGCAGCAGGATCGCGAGGACGAAGCGGCGGGTGTTCAGCGTCCGCACGTGACGGAGGCGGAAGCAGACGAGGCCGAGCAGGTAGAGCGCGGTGCCGCCGAGCAGGGCGAAGGCCTGGACGCTGTGGAGGTGGTCGGCGGTGTGGGCGAGGACGGTCTTCAGCCCGTAGGCGACGAGGACGATGCCGGCGACCAGCAGCAGGTGGATGTAGGAGTAGGAGTCGCGGGCGAGGGTGTTCTGGACCCGGCCGACCGGGGCTTCCGTCAGCCGCCGCGACGAGATCAGGGCGACGAGGTCGAAGTAGATCCACCAGAGGCCGGCGGCGATGCCGACCCCGAGCACCGCGGCGACGACGATCCCGAGGTCGAGGTGGCCGGCGGCGCCGGTGCCGATCGCGACGATCGACTCGCCCAGCGCGATCAGCACGATCAGCCCGTGGCGCTCGGCGAAGTGGCCGGGGACGAGCCGCCAGCCGTCGGAGCCGAAGAAGTAGGGCCCGCTCATGTCGAGGGCCAGCGCCAGCACCCAGACGCCCGCCTGGACGGCGCCGTCGAAGAGCGAGGCGACGGCCAGCAGGCCGCAGCCGATCGCGGTGCTGATCGCCAGCCCGATGACGCTGTGGCGCAGGTCGGGGTCGTCGGGGCTGGCAAGGACGAAGAGCGCGATCTGCAGGCTGCGGAAGACCCCGATCGCGAGCGCGAAGGCGAGGCCGAGGTTGTCGAAGGCCTCGGGCACGCAGAGCGAGGCGACCAGCATCGCCGCCATCGCGGCGAAGATCACCAGCCGCGTCGCCCCCTGCTCGGGGTCGATCACGCTGGTCAGCCAGGCGTAGCCGACCCAGGCCCACCAGAGGACGCCGAGCACCAGCAGCCCCTGCGCCATCCCCGCCCAGGTCGGGTGATGGGCCATCAGCGCCGTGCATTGGGTGATCGCGAGGACGAAGACGAGGTCGAGGAAGAGCTCGAGCGGCGTCACCCGCTCGCCCTCGCGCCGAGCCGTGCTCAGCCGCGAGCGATGCGGTTCGGACGAGCCCTCCACGCCGCCAATCCTTGCAATTCGCCGGCTCGGCGCGGCGTCGAGTAGCGTGGCGGCATGAAGACCGGTGGGGTGGCACTGGTGACTGGGGCCTCGAGCGGGATCGGCAAGGCGACCGCGATGCGGCTCGCCCGCGATCCCGGGACCGAGCTGGTCCTCGTCGCCCGCCGCGAGGAGCTGCTGCGCGACCTCGCCGCCGCGCTGCCGTGCCCGGCCACCCACGTCGCCGCCGACCTCACCGACCCCGACGCGCCGGCCCGGGTCCTCGCCCACGTCGAGGAGCGCCACGGCCGCCTCGACCTGCTCGTCAACAACGCCGGCGCCGCCTGGCGGGGCAGCTTCGAGGAGAGCGGCCACGCCAACGTCCAGCGCCACATGGAGCTCAACTTTGACGCCGTCGTCCGCCTCACCGAGGCGCTCCTGCCGCTGCTCCGTCGCTCGGCCCCGAGCGCGATCGTCAACGTCGCCAGCACCGCCGGCCGCGTCTCCCGCGCCCGCACCGGCGCCTACTCGGCCAGCAAGTTCGCGCTGATCGGCTGGACCGACGCCCTCCACCTGGAGGAGGCGCCGAACGGCGTCCACGTCGGCATGGTGCTGCCGGGCTTCGTCCCCACCGAGGGCTTCCCGGCCACCGAGCTGCGCGAGAAAGCCCTCACCCGCCTGATCCTCTCCAGCCCGGAGAAGGTCGCCGAGGCGATCCACCAGGCGGGCCCGGGCGGCCGCGCCGAGCGCTACGGGCCGCGGCCCTACGCGGTCGCCGCGGTGCTGCGGATCATCGCCCCGAGCCTCACCCGCCGCGTCCTCGGCGGCGGCAGCGCCAAAGCGCTGACGACGAGCACCGCCATCGACGACTGATGCGGCTCGGCCGCCGCGCCGCCTTCTTCGCCGTCGCCTACGCCTTCGCGGTGACCGCCCTCGGGACCACGATCCCGACCCCGCTCTACGGCATCTACCAGGAACGCTTCGGCTTCTCGGAGCTGACGATCACGCTGATCTACGGCACCTACGCGGCCGGGGTGATCGCCGGCCTGCTGCTCTTCGGCAGCCTCTCGGACCAGATCGGCCGCCGCCGCACGCTGCTGCCGGGAATCGCGGTCTCGGCGGCCAGCGCGGTCGTCTTCCTGCTGGCGAAGGGCCTGGCGCCGCTCTTCCTCGGCCGCGTCCTCTCCGGCCTCTCGATCGGGATCTTCACCGGCACCGCGACCGCGGCGCTGATCGACTTCGCCGGCCCCGGGGAAAGCGGGCGCGCCACCCTCGCCTCGACCGTCGCCAACATGGGCGGCCTCGGCCTCGGCCCGCTGATCGCGGGCGCCCTCGCCGAGTGGGCGACCGACCCGCTCCACCTGCCCTTCTGGGTCGACCTGGCGCTGCTGGCCCCGGCGGCGCTGGCGATCTGGGCGATCCCCGAGCCGGTCGCGCGCTCCGGCCGCCCCCGCCTCACCCCGCAGGCGCTCAGCGTCCCGGCGGAGATGCGGCCGATCTTCCTCCGCGCCTCCCTCGCCGGCTTTGCCGGCTTCGCCGTCCTCGGCACCTTCAGCGGCGCCTCGCCCGGCTTCCTGGCCGAGGTCCTCGGCGTCACCAACCACTTCGTCGTCGGCCTCGTCGCCTTCATCGTCTTCGCCAGCTCGACCGCCGGCCAGCTGCTGGTCGGCAGGCTGGGGGAGGGGCGCTCGCTGCGCCTCGGCTGCGCCGCGATGGTCCTCGGCCTGGCCTTCATCTTCGCCGCGATGCTGGCCGAATCCCTCGCCCCGCTGATCGCCGGCGGCATCGTCGCCGGCTGCGGCCAGGGACTCAGCTTCCGCGCCGGCCTCGGCGCCGTCAACGCCGCCGCCCCGGCCGAGCGCCGCGCCGAGGTCGCCTCGAGCTTCTTCGTCGTCGCCTTCGTCGCCCTCTCACTGCCGGTGATCGGCATCGGCGTCCTCGCCGACCTCGCCAACCTCCGCACCGCCGGCCTCGTCTTCGCCGCCGTGGTCGCCGCCCTCGCCGCCACCGCCCTCGCCCTCCTCGCCCGCGAGCCGAGCCCCGAGCCCGCGACCTAGAGTCCCGCCCATGCCGGTCAGCACGAGTCAGTTGAGGTCCGTCGGAGTTCGCATATCGGTTTGAGCGCAGAGCTCGGAGCCGGTTGCGCGAGGGGGCTCCTATTCGGGGCCACGAATGGGGGCCGATTCTTCTCCCATCCAGAAAGGCATTCCGGCCGCTCCCTCGACGGAATTAATTTGAATCTGGCGTGGGATAGAGAAGGCCCAGATCTCCAACTGTTCTGCGGTGATCCAGAAGCGGCCCACCCACTCGATTGGGGCGGAGCGAGGGTGAATTTTGAATATCCCCGGCAGTAGCTCGTGGAAATACTCTGGATCAATGGGCTCCTGCGTCGTTGCGTAAACGCGGAAGGCGATCGGACCGAGGGCAAAGGTCGCCCCGTAGGTATTGAAGTCTTCAGGTTCTTCGCCCTCCCGAACTGCCAGTGAGCATCCCCAATGAGCCGTCCAGGTCGTCGTTGACCCTGGCCAAGTAGTCATCCAAACCGCGCTACGGGGCGGCAGCTCCCCGGATTCACGCAGGAGTTCGCGGTGGTCACGTGGGAAGCCAGCTTGGGATCCAGGGCTGGCAGCGTCGATCACGAAGGCCGTCTTAAATGCCCAGCGTGCGAGTAGCCCGAGGTCATTCTCGCTCAATACGCCGGATTGCCCGTGGAGAAGGGGGGTAAGAATTTCTGCCGCTCTCTCCTCAAGTTCCGCCATCCAGCCGTTATTGCACGCCGCACAAACGACTCGCGCCGTCCGGGTTACGGGGATTGCTTCGAAGTCGAACTCGATGGCCTTGCCGGGGACGTGGTGCGTCACGGACCCGGGTTTCGGTTCCTGAATACCCACTAACTTTCGGAACCATTCTCCGAAGATGTGCTCTTTCGTCAGCGGGCCTCCACCGCAGAAAATGCATTTCCGTTTCGGCGCCACCGACAAATTGTGACGTTGAATGCACTCGCCACGGATCAGCGCCTGTTCGATCCATCGGAACGTGCTGCATCCGGTCTGCGGGCTTTCACTCGCACCTACGTCCAAAGCGCCGTTCG
Source organism: Solirubrobacterales bacterium (assembly GCA_036494495.1). GTDB lineage: Bacteria > Actinomycetota > Thermoleophilia > Solirubrobacterales > 70-9 > VAYN01. The sequence goes on from DASXOF010000181.1 coordinate 42,774, forward strand.
TCGCCTCCGTCGCTAGAGTCCCCGCCCATGACGGTCAGCACGAATCAGTTCTGGTTCGTCGGAAGTTACACATCTAGGACGGCGATCTAGGACGGCGGAATCAATCTGAGGGCGAGGCTTGCGGCCTCGACGCCTGTTGTAGTCGTCAATCCTCGGAGAAGAAGCGGCGGCGCCTTTCACGGTCAACCCAGCGCGCCATCCGCTCGAGGTCTTTGGCCAGACCGTCTTCGTCAAAGCCGAAGTCTTCGGCCTCCTTGTCCTGCCTTTGGTTCAGCAGACTTGGCCACGCCGGGTCGACGTCGCGCAGGTATCTGGCGAGGAAGAATTTGAGCGGTGCCGCGACCTCCAACTCCTCCAGCGAGGACCTGATCGAGTTGATGATCTGGCGGCTCGACCGCAGGTCCTCCGGCCGGCTGCGCTCGACGACGCGGCGCACGATCTCGGCTATTGCCTCGGGCGTAAGCGGCTTGAGGTGAGGGAAAGGGTTAAGCTCTGGAAATTGGCCGAGATCCTCTTCGTCGAGGATCGCCTCGGAGAGCGAATTGGCGCGGCGCCGAAGCCGCCATGCGAAGAGGGCTCCTCCCAGTGGGCGACCCCGATATGCCGAAAGCTCGGCCAGCCACTCATCGCGATAGCGATCCCGTTGTGCTGCGGGCAACCGCTTAATCGCCCCGGAGAGGAGGGCCCGGCTCCAGATTGGCAGCCAGCCCGAGACCTCCTCGGCGATCAATTGGACGATTACGCCCGTTGCGACGGTGAGCGACAGAACTCCGAGCACGCCGATGACTGCAACCGCAAGCGTCTCGTTCATATTGCGGTGCGACCCTCTGGTCGCAGGCCCAAGCGACCAGCCCGTTCACGGCTGCCTGCCAGGCGCTGTAGATGCTGGTCGACGATGACGCGCGCCGAATCGGCACCCTCTCCGGTGAGCCTGTAGAGCCTCCGGCGAGGTCGTCCAGCCTCGCTCGGATCGACGTCCTCCCAGTAGCTGGACAGCCATCCAGCGCTCTCGAGGCGTGCGAGCGCCGGGTAGATCGTGCCGGGTTTGAGACCCGAGGCCTTAGCGAGCTCCAGGCCGTACCACTGTGCGTACGGATCGTCGAGCATGGCGGCTAGGATTTCCACGGTCTGCAAAGTGATCCGAGGAGAGGGCATAGCTACGAGTCTACATAGCCCTTTGCTAAATGTCTATATAGGGTCACTGAACTATGCATTGGGCCCGCGGGCCCAGCCATAGGTCCGAACATCTAAAGTGCCCGCCCATGACGGTTACCACCAACCAATTCAAGAACGGCTCGCACATCGAGATCGACGGCAAGGTCTGGAAGATCATCGAGTTCCAGCACGTCAAGCCGGGCAAGGGCGGCGCGTTCGTGCGGACCAAGCTGCGGCGGATCGAGGATGGCGCGGTGATCGACAAAACCTTCCGCGCCGGCGAGAAGTTCCGCTCGGTTCGCACCGAAGCGAAAAAGATGCAGTACCTCTACGACTCCGGCGAGGCCGCGGTCTTCATGGACAGCCGCGACTACGACCAGATCGAAATCCCGGTCGAGGCGCTCGGCGAGTCGATGAAGTGGGTGCTGCCGAACAGCGAGGTCGAGGTGCTGTTCGTCGACGAGCAGCCCAGCGACGTCTATGTCCCGGGCGCGGTCGAGATGAAGGTGACGCAGACCGACCCCGGGCTCAAGGGCGACACCGCTTCGGGCGGCGGCAACAAGCCGGCGACGCTCGAGTCGGGCGCCGTCGTCCAGGTGCCGCTGTTCATCGAGGAGGGGGAGACGGTCCGCGTCGACACCCGCTCCGGCGAGTACATCTCGCGCGCTTAGCTTGACCGCCTACGACCCGACGGAGTGGCACGACCTCTTCGTCGCCGCCGCCGGCGCCTCCGCCGCCCTGCTCGGGCTCCTCTTCGTCGCGATCTCGATCAACCTCGAGCGGATCCTCAAGTACGAGGGGCTGCCGGGGCGGGCGCTGGAAGCGATGATGATGCTGACCTGCGTCCTCCTCGCCTCCTTCGCCGGCCTGGTTCCCGCCCAGAGCCATGTCGCCCTCGGGCTAGAGCTGCTGCTGATCACCGCGGTCATCGCCGCGATCGTCCTGCACCAGCCGATCGTCGTCACCGACGAGAGCGGCCGCGAGCCGGTGAGCTGGAAGGTCACCCGTTGGACCGTGCGCCTCGCCGGCCTCGCCCCGATCGCGATCGCCGGCCTCAGCCTCGCGCTCGAAGCCGGCGGCGGCCTCTACTGGCTGGCAGCCGGCATCGTCCTGGCGACGGTCGCGGCGATCGCCGGCGCCTGGGTGCTCTTGGTCGAGATCCTGCGGTAGCGAAGGGCGCGCGGCGCGGCGAGGGCCGGAGCCGCCGCGATTGAGAGAATGCCCTGATGCGCAGATCCGACCAACGCCGCGACGCCGTCTTCGCCTCCTACCAGCGCGACGTCACCGGCCGCCCGCTCGAGGAGCTGATCGCCGACGCGCGGCCGCTCACCCGCGAGCTGGCCGAGGGCGTCGACGAGTACCGCGAAGAGCTCGACGACGAGATCGAAGCCCACGCCAAGGGCTGGTCGGTCGACCGGATCGCGCCGCTCGACCTCAACGTGATGCGGGTCGCCCTGTACGAGATCGAGCACGCCGAGACTCCGGTCGAGGTGGCGATCTCCGAGGCGGTTGAGCTGGCCAAGGAGTACTGCGGCGCCGACGCGCCCGGCTTCGTCAACGGCGTCCTCGGGGCGATCGCCCGCGACCGCGAGACGGCCAAGTGACCGACCGCCTGCGCCAGATCGCCACCCGCCTGCGCGAGATCTCGGCCGAGCTCGAGGGCGGCGAGGAGCTCGCCGACGCCCGCGCCGCCGAGCTGGCGGCGGAAGCGGCGGAGCTGGCCGGCGAGGCGGTCGAGGAGGCCAACCGCGCGGCGCGCGAATCCTCGAGCGCCGGGTGAGTTACCCCGACGACCTGCGGGCGCTGGTCGAGGGAGAGCTGGAGCGGCTGCGCTTCGCCGCCGCCGCCAACACCGCCGGCCTCGAGGAGGCGATGCGCTACTCGCTGCTCGCCGGCGGCAAGCGCGTCCGACCGGTCCTCGCCCTCGCCACGGCTCGCGCCCTCGGCGCCCCGCCGGAGCGCTTCCTCCCGGTCGCCGCGGCGATCGAGCTGATCCACACCTACTCGCTGATCCACGACGACCTGCCGGCGATGGACGACGACGAGCTGCGCCGCGGCAAGCCGACCGCCCACGTCAAGTTCGGCGAGGACGTCGCGATCCTCGCCGGCGATGGCCTCTTCGCCGAGGCGGTGCGCCTCTTCGCGACCCAGCCCGGCCCGCCCGACCGCGTCCTCGCCGCCCTCGCCGAGCTGGCGGCGGCGACCGGGGTCGACGGCATGGTCGGCGGCCAGTACGTCGACGTGATCGGCTCCGAGCACGACGCCGAGGGCCTGCGGGCGCTTCACGCGCTGAAGACCGGCCGCCTGATCGCCGCCAGCGTCAACGTCGTGCTGATCCTCGAAGGAACCGCCGAACCTGAGACAATCCCCTACGGGCGTTTCGCCGAGGAGCTCGGCGTCCTGTTCCAGATCGTCGACGACATCCTCGACGTCACCGAGAGCGACGAGCGGCTCGGCAAGCCACATGGAAGCGACGAGCGACACGGCAAACTCACCTACGTCAGCCTCTTCGGGCTGGAGCGGGCGCGCGAGCTGGCCGCCGAGTCCCACCAGAAGGCGACCGCGGCGCTGGCCGAGGCCCGAGGGGAGACGGACGACCTGAGGCGCGTAGCCGACTACATCTTCACGAGGAACTCATGAGCCAAGAGCCCCCCACCCAGGGCAACGAAGACGACAAACGCACGCATTCGCTCCTGGAGCGCATCGAAGGCCCACAGGACCTTCACGGCCTCGACGACGCCGAGCTGCAGCAGGTCGCCGAGGAGATGCGGACATACGTGATCGACACGATCGGCGAGATCGGCGGCCACTTCGGCGCCAACCTCGGCACCTGCGAGCTCGCCGTCGCCCTGCACAGCCTGCTCGACTCGCCCCGCGACAAGGTCCTCTGGGACGTCGGCCATCAGGCCTACCCGCACAAGATCCTCACCGGCCGCCGCGAGCGGCTGTCGACGATCCGCCAGTACGGCGGCCTCGCCCCGTTCTGCTCGATCCCCGAGTCCGAGCACGACGTCATGGGCGCCGGCCACGCCTCGACCTCGATCGGCTACGCGGTCGGGTTGAAGGAGGCGATGCGCAAGGGCCTCGGCGAGGACGGCAAGGTTGCCGCGGTGATCGGCGACGGCGCCCTCACCGGCGGGGTCGCCTACGAGTCCCTGCAGGCCGCCGGCGGCCTGCAGACGCCGGTGGTGATCGTCCTCAACGACAACGGGATGTCGATCTCGCCCAACGTCGGCGCCCTCTCGCGCTACTTCAACCGGATTCGCCTGAACCCGCGCCTCTACCACGCCCGCGAGGAGGTCGAGGACCGGCTGACCAAGCTGCCGCTGGGGATGGGCCGGCGGATCGAGCGGCTGGGGCCGGAGATCAAGGCGGCGATCAAGGCCTACTGGGCCCCGGGCCTCTTCTTCGAGGAGCTCGACCTCGCCTACATGGGCGTGATCGACGGCCACGACGTGCACGCTTTGCGCCTCGCGCTGACCGAGGCCTTCGAGGCCGACCGCCCGGTCGTCGTCCACATCCACACCGTCAAGGGCAAGGGCTTCGCCGCCGCCGAAGACGGCGGCCTCGCCTCGATGGAGGAGTGGCACGCGGCCAAGCCGCACTCGATCGTCGACGGCAAGCCGGCCGCCTCGAAGCCGGTGCCGGTGACCGAAACCGACTCGCCGGAGGGGATCGAGCGGCTCGAGAAGCCGCAGCCCGCCGGCTCCCCGCCGCAGTACACGAAGGTCTTCGGCGAGGCGATCGTGGCCGAGGCCGAGCGCGACGAGCGGGTGATCGGGATCACCGCCGCGATGGCGGGGGGGACCGGGCTGCAGGCGCTCGCCGATCAGCGCCCCGAGCAGTACTACGACGTCGGGATCGCCGAGCAGAACGCGGTCCTGCTGGCCTGCGGGCTGGCGCTGCAGGGGGCAAAGCCGGTCTGCGCGATCTACTCGACCTTCCTCCAGCGCGCCTACGACCAGATCATCCACGACGTCTGCCTGCAGCAGCTCGACGTCACCTTCGCGATGGACCGCGCCGGGCTGGTCGGCGACGACGGCCCGACCCACCACGGCTCCTTCGACGTCTCCTACTTCCGGGCGATCCCGAACGTGGTGGTGATGGCGCCGCGCGACGAGGCGATGCTGGTCCACATGCTGCACACCGCGATCGCCCACGACGGCCCGGCGGCGCTGCGCTACCCGCGCGGCGCGGCCGAGGGAGTCGAGCTGCCGGCGGCGCCGGAGCTGATCCCGATCGGCCAGGGCGAGGTCCTGGCCGAGGGCAAGCGGGTGGCGCTCCTCGGCTACGGCTACGGGGTCGCGGTGGCGCTCGAGGCGGCGGCGATCCTCGCCGACCACGGCCTGCAGGCGACCGTCGCCGATGCCCGCTTCGCCAAGCCGCTCGACGGCGCCCTCTGCGAGCGCCTGGCGCGCGACCATGACCTGGTGGTGACGATCGAGGAGAACGTCCTTCCCGGCGGCTTCGGCTCGGCGGTGCTGGAGCACCTCGAGGACGCCTTCGCCGAGGGCCCGGGGGAGCGGGCGCGGGTCCTGCGGGTGGGGCTGCCGGACCGCTTCGTCACCCACGGCAAGCCGGCGCTGCTGCGCGCCGAGGCGGGCCTGACGGGCGAGGCGGTGGCCGAGCGGGTGCTCGCCGCGCAGCCCTTCCAGCATCCCGTTCTCGGCTGAGATCGGCCGCGTCCTAATCAGGAAACCCCGCGTATGCAGGGGAAACACTCCTCATCGAAATTCACGATTGCCTCAATTCGCGCAATCGACTAGCCTGCCGCTGTCTCTCCGGTGATCAGGAGAAGCACGCGGATCTTGGGCCGCGCTTCTGGGGGAAATCACCACAGGGAGGAGGGATGCGTATCTCTATATGTGGGTCCGTAAGGGGAACGGACCTCTCGTGGCCCCCCGCCTAGGCGGAGCGGGCCACGAGGCGCGCCTGGGAGCGCGCGCGGTACCCGGTGGGGAGGCCCGGCCGAGCTAGTCCTGCTCGGCGAGGACCGCGTAGACCTTGCGCCGGGTCTCGTCGAGGAGCTCGCGGACCTGCCGCTGCTGCTCGGCGTCGGCGTCGAAGACCTGGCGGACCGAGTGCAGGAGCTTGCGCAGCGAGTTCCGCAGCGCGAAGGCCTCGGGGGCGACTCCCTCGCGGGCAGCGTCCCAGGGCGTCTCATCGCCGGCCTTCTCCTGCTGCTCGCTCTCGCCGGTCTCGGTCAGGGCGAAGCGGCGTTTGCCCTCGGACTCCTCGCCGCGGATCAGCCCCTCGTCCTCGAGCATCTGGAGGGTCGGGTAGATCGAGCCGGCGCTCGGGGTCCAGGCCCCCTCGGTCCGCTCCTCGATCTCCTTGATCATCTCGTAGCCGTGCATCGGCCGCTCGGCGAGGAGGGCGAGGACGGCGGCGCGGACGTCGCCGCGGCGGGCCCGCCGCCGGCCGCCGCCGTGGCCGCCCCAGGAGCCGCGGCCGAACTCGGCGCGGCGGTGGAAACGGGGATCGTCCCGGCCTGCCCGGGGATCCCTGTGTCGGTGTCTGTGATGCATTCCAAAACCTTTCTATCGGTAACTAACGCGATATATCGTAACAGTTCGATTATGGAAAGTCGAAATCCGGGTAGGCTGCCGGCATGAAGCTCCTCTTCGCACCCGTCGGGATCGGCGCCGGCCTGGTCGCCGGGATGCTCGGCAAGAAGGCCTTCGAACGCCTCTGGGCGGCGATCGACGACGAGGACCCGCCCGAGCCCGACCAGCGCGACGCGCCGACCGCGAAGCTGATCGCCGCGCTGGCGATCGAGGGCGCGATCTTCCGCGTCGTCAAAGGAATGACCGACTACGGCGCCCGCCGCGCCTTCGCCGGCGCCACCGGCAGCTGGCCGGGCGAGGACCCGGCCAAGGAAGACTGAGCCGCGCCGGCGCCTGAGCTCGAGATCGTCGCGCTGACCCTGGCCGAGGTCGACCGGGTCGAGCCGCTCTGGAAGTCGATGGTCGCCCACCACCGCGGCGTCGTCGACGGCGCCTTCCCGGTCCGCGACGAGGAGGGCGCCTGGCAGCTGCGCCGGGCCGAGTACGTCGACTGGCTCTCCTCCGGCGAGGGGACGATGCTGGCGGCGCTCCCCGCCGGCGACCCCGGGGCGGAGCCGCTCGGCTACGCGGTCCTGCTGCCGAACCCGGCCGGCGCCACCTGGGAGCTGGGCGACCGGGTGGGGGAGATCGAGTCGCTCGCGGTCGCCCCCGCGGCGCGCGACCTCGGGGTCGGCACGGCGCTGCTCGACGCCGCCCGCGAGCACTTCCGCGCCGCCGGGATCGAGTGGTGGAGCGTCGCCGTGGTCGAGGCCAACGAGGGCGCCGCCAGGCTCTACGAGCGCGCCGGTTTCGGGCCCTACTACCGCCACCTGCTGGGGCGGATCGGGCCCGAGCCCGACCCGGGGCTGCCCGGAGGCGCCTAGCCGAGCCCGTAGTGGTCGCGGGTGTCGCTGTAGAGCGTCCGCAGCAGCAGCTTGTTCATCGGCACCGCCGGGATCGTCAGCGTCTTCGGCTCGAAGACGATCTTCCAGGTGAAGCGGCAGGAGCCCTCGCCGGTCGGCTCGACCAGGTAGTCCTCGGCGAAGCGCTTGGCCAGCGGCGCGGTCGACTCGACCACGTAGAAGGAGTGCTGGCGGCCCTCCTCCCAGCGGAAGTAGTGCTCGCGGAGGAGGTTGGCGCCCCACAGCGCCTTCACTTCGCGGGTGGTGCCGACGCCGAACGGCCGCGGCGAGGTCCAGCGCACGTCCTGCAGGATCCGGCACCAGTGCAGCGGGCGCTCGCCGGTCAGCTCGCCCCACACCTCGGCCGCCGGCCGCGGCACCTCGAAGTGGGCGCTCATCCGCACCGGTGCGGTCTCGAAGAAGCTCTCGTCGACGGGCTCGGAGGAGAACCAGGGCATCCCGAGACCCTATGCGACAATCCCTGCCTCCGTGTACGCAGGTCTCAGGTCCAGGTGCGAGCCACGGTCGGATCGGCGTGCCGGCCTCCTCGTCCTCGCCCTGCTCGCGGCCGCAGCGCTCGCCGCGCCGAGCGGAGCCGCCGCCGACGCCATGTACTGGGGCGGGACGATCAAGGGCGAGACCTACAACATGCCCGGCGAAGCCCCGACCAGCGCCGCCGTCCTCGGCAGGTTCGAGGCCGATGCCGGCAAGGCGATCACGATGGTCAACACCGGCCAGAGCTGGGGCTCCTTCGACGCGACGACGATGAACGCGGCGATCGCGGTCGGCGCCATCCCGCTGGTGACGATGCGGCTCGAAGGGGCGACTCTCCAGGAAGTGATCGAAGGCAAGCAGGACGCGAAGATCCGCAGCTGGGCGAAAGCGGCCAAGGCGTTCGCTTACCCGTTCCTGTTCCGGCCCTGGTGGGAGCCGAACGGCGAATGGTATCCCTGGGGGCGCAAAGCCGAATACGTCGCCGCCTGGCGGCACTTCCACGACCTGGTCGAAGAAGTCGGTGCGACCAACGTCACCTGGGCCTGGGTAGTCAACGCGATCTGGGGCGACCCGCTCTCGAATCCGACGCCGTACTACCCCGGCGCCGCCTACGTCGACTGGGTCGGGATGGACGCCTACAACTGGGGCAAGAGCCCGATCCAGTCGGATCGCTGGCTGACGGCGGAAGAATCGATCGAGCCGACGCTGGAACTGCTCGAAGGCCTCGCCCCCGGCAAGCCGGTCTGCATCTGCGAGAGCGCCTCGACCGAGTTCGGCGAAGGCGGCCCCCGTGAAAACAAGGCCCTCTGGATCCACGAAATGCTCGACCAGTACCTGCCGTCGCACCCCGCGATCAAGGCCTACCTGTGGTTCAACTGGAACGACACGAAGCCCGGGGTGGAAGGGAACTTCGACTGGCCGATCGAGTCCTCGCCGGCGGCCCAGGCGGCGTTCCACGAAGGCATCCAGAGCAACACCTTTCTCTCGGTGCTGCCACGGCTGACGCCGCTCGCCAAAGTGCCGGCGCCCGCCTGGCCGGGGACGAGCGAACCTGGTGCTCCGGCGCACCCCGGTCAACCGACCCCGCCCAGCGACGGCTCGGCCCCACCGGCCGCGGCCGGCAGCGGCAGCGAACCGGGGTCGAAGCCGGCGGTCGCCTTTGGTGACGTCGAACCGGGCGCGCACGAAGGGACCGCCAGGGTCTCGGTCATGCTTCCCAGCGCGGGAAAGCTGCAGCTCTACGGGCGCGGCGTGCGGGTCAGGTTCCTCACCGCGCCGAGGTTCGCCCGGGCGCCGGTCTCGAAATGGATCCCGGGCGCCACCAGCCTCGAATTCGAAGTCTCGACCTTCGGAGCGAAGCGTCTGCGGCTGAGGGCCACCGGCAGCACCGGCCTCGTGCTGCGGGCCCGCTTCGCGCCGACCGGGGGCCGCGCGGTGAAGGCCTCGACCAAGCTGACCGTCGAGGTGGGCGCCGGCTAGGTGTCCACGTCTCGCCCGACCCCGGAAGCGCTGCCGCGCGAGCTCGGCGCGGCCGGCCTGGCGAAGCGGATCGGCCTCCTGGGGTTGCTGTTCGCGGTGATCGGCCTGCTGATCGCGACGGTGCCGGGGATCGGCGAAGTCCGCGACCGCTTCGCCGATGCCAGCGTCGGCTGGCTGGTGCTGATGGTGGTGCTCGAGGTCTGCTCCTGCCTCTCCTACGTGGTCGCCTTCAAAGGCGTCTTCTGCGCCCGTCTCGACTGGCGCTTCAGCTACGAGGTGGGGATGGCCGAGCAGGGGACCAACGTGCTGGTGCCGGCGGGCGGGCTCGGCGGCCTCGCGCTCGGCGCCTGGGTCCTGCGCCAGGGCGGGATGTCATCGGAGCGGATCGCCCGCCGCAGCGTCTCCTTCTTCGTCCTCACCAGCATCCCCAACTTCCTCTGCGCCGCGGTGCTCGGGATCCTGCTCGGCAGCGGTGTCGTGCCGAGCTCCGGCCCGCGGCTGGTGGGGTTGATCTTCGGCCTCCTGGCGCTGGCGGCGATCGTCGTCGTCGCGGTGCTTCCACAGGGGCTGCGGCGGGTCGACCCCGACCACGACGGACCCCTCCACGAGGACAACCTGCGGACCCGCGCCCGCCGCCTCGCCCGCCGCGCCGCCGGCGCGGTCGCGGGCGGGGTGGAGGACACCGGCCTGCTGCTGCGCCGCCGCCAGCCCGAAGCCCTCCTCGGCGCGGTCGGCTACATGGGCTTCGACCTCGCCGCCCTCGCCGCCTCCTTCGAGGCCTTCGGCGTCGGCCCCTCGTTCGCCGCCTTCGCCTTCGCCTACGTGATCGGCCAGCTCGGCGGCCTGGTCCCGCTGCCGGGCGGGATCGGCGGCATCGAAGGCGGCCTGATCGGCGCCCTCGCCCTCTACGGCAGCCCCCTCGCCCTGGCGACCGCCGCGGTCCTCGCCTACCGGGTCGTCCAGCTCGGCCTGCCGGCGATCCTCGGCTCGGTCGCCTTCCTCCAGCTCCGCCGCACCCTCACCCGCGATGAAGCCCCGGCGGCGCTCTGCGAGCCTTCCGCGGACCGCCTGCCGCTCTTCAGGGTCCCGGCGCGCTGAGGTCGGCCGCACCAACGACGAAGCCGTCCCTGCCGGCGCACCGCAAGGCGCAGGGGTGAAGCCGATCCGGCTGACAGTGACAAGGGATGTGTCTGTCGAACCCACACAACAGAAAACGCCCCGCCGGGGAGGCGGGGCGCTTCTGGGGTTACTACAGGGAGGAGAGATATGTATCTCTATATATGTGGATCCGTGGGAGGTAGGTGAGTCCAGTTTGTGTCGTGGGGCGCCTGGTGTGGGAAGCACCGGGGGCCATATGTACGACGCAGAACTCAGCCAAGAAGTCTTAGTTAATGCCTTTCATCGGTTTCTCCATCCGAATCCTTGACCAGCGTACGAACATACGTGCGATTTGTGTGTGAGTGGGATCACAGAGCCCCCCTGGGCGGGGGGATCGGGCTCGAGGTGGGGGATTTCAAGCCGGTTTCCCATCGCAGAAGAAGCCAAGCGCAAGAGCGCGCTCGATTCGTAAAGAAAATGTTGCACGAGCGTGCGAAAGATCGAATAAACGGCCAATTAGGGGGGTCGTCTGTAGCTTTCGGCCGGTGAAGAAGGCGCGGATCGACGCGGTTCTGGCCGAGCGCGGCCTGTTCCCTTCGCGGAGCGCGGCGGCCGCCGGGGTGCGGGCCGGCGAAGTCAGGGTCGGCAGCGACGGCCCGGTCGCGCTGCGCCCGAGCCAACTGGTCGATCCCGAGGCCGACCTGCTGGTCGATTCCGGGCC
>DASXOF010000182.1:0-4958 GCA_036494495.1 Solirubrobacterales bacterium
GACGGTTCCGCAACTTTTCGCAGACGGCGGATTTTGTCAAGAGGCCGCATGAAAAGCAGCCTCCCGACTCTCATGTAGCGACTAGACGCGCTGAATAAGCGTGCCGGTGCCGAGGCCGCCGCCGCAGCACATCGTGACCAGGCCGGTCTCCTCGGCGAGGAGGCGGATCCCGCGCATGAACGCCTCCCGGTCGTCGGCCGGGAGGCGTTCGAGCGTGCGCCGCATCGGCTCCAGCACCTCGCGCTTCCAGGACTCGATCTGCTCTTTCAGCGGGTCGGGGATGGTGACGATCGTGCGGCGGCGGTCGCGCTCGTCCTCGGCCCGGGCGACGATCCCGGCGCGGCTCAGCTCGCCGACCAGCAGGCTCGTCGTCGCGACGCTGAGCCCGACCCGCTCGGCGATTTCGCTGACGCTCTGCCCTTCGTCCAGCGCGACCGCGAAGAGGACCGGGGCGTGGCGCGGGCCGAGGTTCTCGCGCTCCGCCGCCTCGGCCAGCTGAGGGGCCGAGGGACCGCGTTTCTTGGCGGCGTGGAAGACGCCGGTGAGCAGGGTCGCGAGCTCGACCGCGCTCTCGTCGAGGCCGCGTTTGGACCCTTTGCGCGCCTGCGCGCCCGTGCTCTCTTTCGCTCCCGCCATCAGCCTGTGCTACAAATTGCGTCGGCTTTCAAAGTATTTGAAGCCTTGAAGGTTTGTAGATCAAGTCTATCGTGCCGCCGGAGGAAGTCAGATGAGCACCCTCGAGCAGACCGTATCCCCGCAGGAAGACGCCCGGGCCGGCGAGGGCCTCGTCGCCCGCGTCGCCCGCTGGACGATCGCCCACCGCCGGATGACGCTGATCGGCTGGGTCGTCGCCATGGTCGCGATCCTGGCGATCTCTTCCTCGGTCGGCACCCGCACCGCGAGCAACTTCACCCTGCCGGGAACCGAGAGCCAGGAAGCGATCGACCTGCTGCAGAGCGACTTCCCGGCCCGCTCCGGCGACGTCGACCAGGTCGTGCTCCGCGCCAAGCAGGGCGGGATCGACACCCCCGCGCGGCGGGCCGAAGTGAGCAAGCTGCTCGCCGCGATCGCGGCGGCGCCGCACGTCGAATCGGTGACCAGCCCGTTCAGCCGCGAAGGCGCCGGCCAGATCTCCGAAGACGGCGAGATCGCCTTCGCCTCCGTCACCTTCGACGAACGCGCCGACGAACTGCCGAAAGACGCGATCGAACACGTCGTCTCGATCGCCGAAGGCGCCCGCTCGAGCCAGCTCCAGGTCGAGCTCGGGGGGCAGGCGATCGAGCAGGTGCAGGAGCCCGACTTCGGCTTCACGACGCTGATCGGGATCCTCGCGGCGATGGTCGTGCTGCTGATCAGCTTCGGCTCGCTGGTCGCGATGGGGCTGCCGATCCTGACCGCGCTGCTCGGCCTCGGCACCGGGCTCGGGCTGATCGCCTTCGGCTCCTACGTCGTCGACATGCCCGACTTCGCAACCGAGCTGGCGGTGATGATCGGGCTCGGGGTCGGGATCGACTACTCGCTCTTCGCCGTCACCCGCTTCCGCGAGAACTACAACAGCGGCCAGGACGTGACGACCGCGGTGGTCGGCGCGATGAACACCGCCGGGCGGGCGATCGTCTTCGCCGGCTGCACGGTGATCATCGCCCTGCTCGGGATGCTGGCGCTCGGCGTCAGCTTCCTCTCCGGCGCCGCGGTCGCCGCCGCGCTGGCGGTGCTGATGACGATGGCCGCGGCGCTGACCGCGCTGCCGGCGCTGCTCTCGCGCTTCGGCGAGCGGATCGGCGGCAGCCGCCGGCGCCGTGGCGACGACGCCACCGCCCGGCTCGAACGCCGCCGCGCGGTTGCGAACCCGACCCTCTGGGAGCGCTGGGCCCAGTTCGTCCAGCGCCACCCCTGGGGGGCGGCGGTCGCCGGCCTCGCCCTGCTGCTGGCGCTGACCGCGCCGGTGCTGGGGATGCGGCTGGCGAGCAGCGACGCCGGCAACGACTCCACCAGCCAGACCACGCGCCGCGCCTTCGACCTGCTCGCCGAGGGCTTCGGCCCCGGCTTCAACGGACCGCTGCAGATCGTCGCGGCGCTGCCGAGCGCGGGCGACGAAGCGGCGCTGGCGCAGGTGACGAAGGCGGTCGAAGCCGACCCCGGCATCGTCTCGGTCGGCTCGCCGCAGCTCTCGCCGAACGGCCGCACCGCGCTGATCACCGCCTACCCGAGCTCGGCGCCCCAGGACGCGGCGACGACCGACCTGGTCCATCAGCTGCGCGACGAGGTCCTGCCGCCGGTCGAGTCCCAGTCCGGGGCGGACCTGATGGTCGCCGGGACGACCGCGAGCCAGGTCGACTTCAACGGCGTGCTGGCTGAAAAGCTGCCGCTGTTCATCGCGATCGTGGTCCTGCTCTCGGCGCTGCTCCTGATGATCGTCTTCCGCTCGCTGCTGATCCCGCTGCAGGCGGCGCTGATGAACCTGCTCTCGATCGGCGCGTCGCTCGGCGTCGTCGTGCTGATCTTCCAGCAGGGCTGGCTCGGCGGCCTGCTCGGGGTCGAGCCCGGCCCGATCGACGCCTTCATCCCGGTCTTCGTCTTCGCGATCGTCTTCGGCCTCTCGATGGACTACGAGGTCTTCCTGATCTCGCGGGTCCACGAGGAGTGGACGCACGCCCGCGACCCGTCGGTGGCGATGGTCCGGGGTCTGGGCTCGACCGGCCGGGTGATCACCGCGGCGGCGACGATCATGGTCTGCGTCTTCCTCTCCTTCGTCCTGCTCGACCAGCGGGTGATCAAGATGTTCGGCGTCAGCCTCTCGGCGGCGGTCTTCCTCGACGCCTTCGTCGTCCGCAGCCTGCTGGTGCCGGCGACGCTGCAGCTGCTCGGGCGGGCGACCTGGATGCTCCCCGCCTGGCTCGAGCGGCGGCTGCCGCACCTCTCGATCGAGCCGCCCGAGGAGAAGCTCGAGCCGCAGGAGGGGTAGACGGAGCGCGGCGCGGCCGTAAATCCTTCGGTACGACCACGTTGCGGGGTGCGGCGCGGGGCCGAATGATCCGGCCCACGGATGCGCCGTGTTTTCGTCCTTGTCCTGTTTTCCTGCGCGCTCGGCGCCGCGACCGCGGCGGCGGGCGCCTCCGCGGCTTCGCCGCTGGTCGCCCAGTGGCCGCTCGACGGGGCGACGACCTCGGGCGGCACCGAATTCACCGAAGACGTCTCCGGCAACGGACTGAGCCTGAGCGGGCCGGCCAACACGATGAAATTCGGCACCGCCGAAGCCAAGTTCGGCGGCTACATGACCGGCGCCACCACGACGCCGCCGCAGGTCACCTCGCCGCTCCTGGCCCAGCAGCAGCTGACGCTCTTGGCCTGGATCAAGCAGAGCGGCTACCCGGGGACGCTGCGCTACATCGCCGGCCGGGGCAACGACGGGCCGACCTGCAGCGGCTCCTCCTACGCCCTCTACTCGGGCTACACGGCGGTCGCCGGGCTGCACTTCTACGTCCGCCAGCCGGGACCGGAAGCGCCCGGCGTGCTCAGCGACTCGCCGCCGGACTCGGCCGTCTTCGACGGCAAATGGCACCTCGTCGCCGGCACCTTCGACGGCTCGGCGATCCACCTCTACGTCGACGGCAACGAAGTCGGCACCCCGAAGCCCGCCAGCGGGATCAGCTACGAAGCGCCGATCACCGACCAGAGCTTCTACGTCGACGGCTACCCGCCGCAGGCCCTCTGCAGCGGCATCTCCGAGTTCCCAGGCCAGATCGACGAGGTCCGCGTCTACGATCGCGCCCTCTCGGCGGCTGAGCTCGGTCGCCTCGCCGCGGCCCCGGGGCCGGTGCCGCCGGTGCTCGAACCCGACGCCGGCGCGCAGCCGGGGCCGGGCCCGGCGCCCCAGCCGGTCGGGCCGGCGCCGGGCAGGCTCGGGGTGTCGCTGAGCAGGACCGGGCCGGCGGCCGAGATCAGCAACAGCCGGATCACGCTGCTGAAGCTCGACACCAGCGGCCCCGTCAACGAAACGAAGATCAAGCTCGATGGCAAGCCCGCCTTCACCGTCCCCGCCGACACGAAGTTCGTCGGGCTCAACCTCGGCCAGCTCGGCCAGCACGTGATCACCGCGACGGCGCTCGGGATCGGCGGCGCCACCGCGTCGGCTTCGACCGGCGTCAACGTCAAGGCATCGCCGGGGTCGAGCGGGGGAGTGCTGACGCGGCCGAAATTCCTCCCGGACAGCGGCTTCTTCACCCCCGCGGAAGAGGTCGACACGCTGGTCGAAGCGCTCAAGAACTCGCAGTGCGTCCCCAACAGCACCGTCGTCTTCGGCGTGATGGAAGCGACCGGCTGCTTCCGCAAGATCCTGCCGACGCCGGAAGAACTGCCGCGTGGCGAGAGGGCGGCCGGCGAAGAGTACCTGGCCACCCAGACCCTGCTCGAAACCCACGCTCCGAAGATCTGCCGCGTCGAAGACCCGACCTGCCACACCAACTTCGTCGACGCGCTGAAAAAGGACCCGGCGCTGCAGCCGTTCGTCGCCTCAGGGAAGGTGCAGATGGACGGGCTGACGATCGAACCGATCGGCGGCGCCACGGTGCTCGTCTTCCCGGCGATCAAACGGGTGATCTCCTCCAACGCGAGGATGTACTTCGACGGCGGCGTCCTCGGCAAGGTCCCGGTCCATCCAGCGGGCATGCCGGACACGGGCGAGCTCAACCTCGACCTCAGCACCAACGCCAAGTACTTCACCAGCGGCGACGCCGAACTGAGCCTGTTCTCGTTCGACACCTCGCAGGCCTTCGACGACATCGGCGGCTTCCCGATCAACGGCACCGTCGGCATCTCCTTCCAGAAACGGAGCGGCAGCTATTTCACCTCGCTGAAGGTCAACCTCTCGCTGCCGGAGGAGATCACCACCGCGGCCGGGGCGAACCCGACGGCGAAGGTCGAACTCAACGCCAGCAACGCCCGCGGCACCTATCTCG
>DASXOF010000183.1:0-15179 GCA_036494495.1 Solirubrobacterales bacterium
AGGACGTCTACTACTGCATGCTGCCCGGCTACCACATCAGCGGCAAGATCGCCGTCCAGTCGATGCTCTGGGCCGGCGGCAGGCTGGTCCTCCGCGAACGCTTCAAGACCGAGGCGTTCTGGCCCGACGTGCGCGCGACCGGCGCCACCTGCTGCTGCGTGATGGGGGCGATGGCCGGCTTCCTGATGGCCCAGCCCGAGCGCGGCGACGATGCCGAGACCTCGATGGACAAGATCCTGATGCTGCCGCTGCCACCCGACCTCGACGAGTTCCGGCGCCGGTTCGGGCTGCGGGTCCACACGATCTTCAACCAGACCGAGATCTCCTGCCCGATCTGCAGCGACGGCTGGGACACCGGCGACGGCGTCAGCTGCGGGCGGGTGCGCCCCGGCTACCAGTGCCGGGTCGTCGACGAGGAAGACGTCGAGGTGCCGCCGGGCACGGTGGGCGAGCTCGTCGTCCGCGCCGACCGGCCCTGGACGCAGATGGCCGGCTACCTCGGAATGCCCGAGAAGACGGTCGAGGCGACCCGCAACCAGTGGCTCCACACCGGCGACGCCTTCAGTGTCGACGAGGACGGCAACTACTACTTCGTCGACCGGATCAAGGACGTGATCCGCCGGCGCGGCGAGAACATCTCCTCGGTCGAGGTCGAGGACGCCGTCGCCAGTCACCCCGAGGTGCTCGAGTGCGCGGCCGTCCCGGTTCCCTCCGAGTGGACCGAGGAGGAGGTCAAGGTGATCGTCGTCCGCGCCGCCGGCAGCGAGCTCGAGGCTCCCGCGCTGATCGAGTTCGTCGAGCCCCTGCTGCCGCGCTTCATGGTCCCGCGCTACGTCGAGTTCGCCGCGGCGCTGCCGAAGACCCCGACCCAGAAGGTGCGCAAGGCGGAGCTGCGGGCGCTCGGCGTCACCGCCGCGACCTGGGACCGCAGCGCCTGATGCCCGACCGAACCCGACCAGGAGGACCGATGCCAGCGACGACCGAGACCGAGACGAGGACCGACGAGGATGCGATCCTCGCCACCCTGCGGCGCTTCTCCCGCGCCTTCGACAGCTTCGACACCGAGCAGTTCATGTCGACCTGGGACGAAGAGGCGGAGATCGTCTACCAGCCCGAGGAGCTCCTGCACCCGATCTTCGACCGCGACGAGCTGCGCGCCTACTTCGACCACCTGCCCGAGGTGATCCGCCGCTTCAACGACAACCGGGTGATCGACTTCAAGCTCCACCGGCACGGCGAGCTGGCGACGGTCTACGTCCGCTTCTGGTCGCGGATCTCCTTCGCCAAGGTGCCGCAGACCGCCGACGGCCAGATCCGCCAGACCTTCGTCCTGCGCCGCCGCGAGGGGAGCTGGCTGCTGGTCCACTACCACGAGTCGCGCCAGGCGTCGGGCATGGAGGAAGCGGTCGGTAACTGGTGATCGCTCCGCAGCCTATGATCGAAGCGCCGGGCTGCCCGGCTCGCGCATGACCGAGAAAGAAGCCCGATCACCAAGCAGGCGGCGGCGGGGGCGCGGGCCGCGCTACGAGGACATGCTCGACGTCGCCACCGAGCTGTTCGCCCGCCGCGGCTACGAAGGCACCAGCGTGCGCGCGATCTCCGACGAGATGGGGATCGAGAGCGGCAGCCTCTACAGCCACATCGCCAGCAAGGAAGAGATCCTGCTGGAGATCGTCGAGCGCACCGCCGGGCTCTTCTTCGCCGAGGCCGAGCGGGCGATGGCGACGGGCGGCGGCGCCGAGGAGCGCCTCGTCGGCCTCGCCGGCGCGCACCTGACCGTCGTCCACGAGAGCCGGGCGGCGGTCCGCGTCTACTACCAGGAGTGGCGCCAGCTCGACCGCGCCCGCCAGCGCCAGGTGATCGCCCTGCGCGAGCGCTACGAAGCGACCTTTCGCGAGGTGATCGAGGACGGCACCGAGCAGGGCGAGTTCAAGCCCCTCGACATCGAGTCGACGACGCTGGTGATCATGTCGGTCCTCAACTGGAGCCTCAACTGGTACCTGCCCGACGGCCGGCTCGGCCCGAAGGAGCTGGCCCGGGACCTGCTCGAGGTCGTGCTCGCCGGGCTGCGGGCCTAGGAGGAGCTGGCGAGCGGGGCCCAGGAGCCGAAGCGGCGGCGGTGGTAGAGGAGCGCGCCGCCCTCCTCGTCGACGATCTCCCCGGCCTCGAGCCCGCCGATCAGGACGACGTGGTCGCCGGCCTCGACCTCCTCGACGATCCGGCATTCGGCCCAGCCGATGCTGTGGGCGCTGAGGACCGGGATCCCGTGGGCGCTGGGGCGCCACTCGACGCCGGCGAACTTGTCGTCGCGCTTGGAGGCGAAGCGGGCGGCCAGCGCCTCGCTGCCGTCGTGCATGAAGTTGACGACGAAGCGGCGGCCCTGGCGCAGCGCCGGCAGGGTGCGGCTGGTGAGGTCGACGCAGACCAGGAGCAGCGGCGGCTCGGCGGAGACGCTGGTCACCGCGGTGGTCGTCAGCCCGACCGGCCGGCCCTCGGGGTCGAGGGCGGTGACGACGGCGACGTGGCCGGCGACGCCGCCCATCAGGGAGCGGAAGACCTCGGGGTCGAGAGGGGGGGAACCGGGGGTCACAGCCATTGATACTAGCGAGTGCTAGCTAGTACACTGTTGACGATGGCCGATCCGCTCCTCTCCGCTGAGCCCAAGGCCCCGATCGCGGCGGCGCGCACCGGCCTCGCCGCCGCGCTCGAAGCGCTCCGCGCCCAGGGCCCGGTGCTCTGCACGCTGCGCCAGCAGGGCTCGCAGCCGCTCGGCGCGGTCGTCGTGCCGGCCGCCTCGGCGACGCCGCAGGTGGTCAACTTCATGGTCCGGCACTGCCGGGGCATCGTCTCCGCGGCGCTGACCGAGGAGCGCTGCGAGGACCTCGTGCTCTCGCCCCAGGACCCGCGCGACGACTCCGCCGCGGCGATGATCACGGTCGAGGCCCGGGAGGGCGTCACCTCCGGCATCTCCGCCTTCGACCGCTCCCGGACCCTGCGCCAGCTCGGCGACCCGGGATCGGTCGCCACCGACTTCGTCCGGCCCGGCCACATCCTGCCGCTGCGGGCGCGCCCCGGCGCCCTCGACGCCCGCGCCGGCCACGCCGAGCTGGCGGTCGAGCTGATGCGGCGCGCCGGCCTCGAGCCGACCGCGGCGCTCTGCCAGGTGCTGGCGCCGGACGGGCGGCTGGCCGACGTCGGCGAGCTGCGCGCCTTCGCCGGCCGCTTCGAGATGCCGTTGCTCGCCCTCGACGAGCTGCGATGAGCGGGCGCGCCTGGATCGCCTTCGGCGCCGTCGCCTTCCTCTGGGGCATCCCCTATCTGCTGATCAAGGTGGCGCTCGAAGACCTCTCGCCGCTCTTCGTCGTCTGGGCCCGGGTCGCGATCGCCGCTGCGATCGTGCTGCCGATCGCCTGGGCGAGCGGCGCCCTGCGCGGGCTCGGCGCCCATTGGCCGTCGATTGCGGCCTACGCGGCGGCGGAGGTCGCGATCCCGTTCCCGCTGATCGCGCTCGGGGAGGTCTCGGTCTCCTCCTCGCTGACCGCGATGATCATCGCCGCGATGCCGCTGGTCGTCGTCCTCCTCGGCCTCCGCCTCGCCCCCGGCGAGCAGTTGGGGCAGCGGCGCCTGACCGGGTTGCTCGTCGGGCTCCTCGGCACCGTGGCCCTGCTCGCCCCGGCGGCGGCGGGCGACGGCGCCAGCGCCGTCGGGGTGCTGCTGATCGCCCTCGCGACCTGCTCCTACGCCTGCAGCGTCTTCGTCGTCCGCCGTCGCCTGGCGCTGCTGCCGCCGCTCGGACCGGTGGCGGCGGGGCTGGCGCTCGCCTGCCTGGCGCTGACTCCGTACGCGCTCCTGCATCCACCGGCCAGCGCCCCGTCCGGCGCCGTCGTCGCGGCGCTGGTCGCGCTCGGCCTCGGCTGCACCGCGCTCGCCCTCGTCGCCTTCTTCTACCTCGCCGCCAAGGCGGGGCCGGGGCCGGCGAGCCTGGTCACCTACGTCAACCCGTCCGTCGCAGCGGTGGCCGGCGCCGTCGTCCTGAACGAGTCGGTGACCGCGATCGCGGTCGTCGGACTCGTCCTCACCGTCTTCGGCTCGTGGCTCTCCGCCGCCGCCTGAATCAATCCAAAAGAGGAGGAACAGCAAATGCCGATCGTCAACACCAAGCTCTTCGAGGGCAGGCTCGATGCCGAGAAGGAACCGCAGCTGATCGCCGCCCTGACCGACGCCGTCGTCTCCGTCTTCGGCGAGGACGCCCGCGACAAGACCTGGGTGGTGCTGGAGGAGATCCCGCCGTCGCGCTGGGGCTTCGGCGGCAAGCAGGGCCGCCTCGACTGAGCGGGCGCGGCATCATGGGCGTCTGAGGAAGCGCGACGGCGGGCCGGAGCGCACCCGCCGTCGCATCCGATCGAAAATAGGTGGCATTCCTACTATCTGCTAGTAGAGTATCTCCATGACCACCCTGACCGAGAACCCAGCCGCCGGCCAGGCCGCCGGCTCCGACCGGCTTCCGCTCCGCTTCGTCACCGCCGCCTCGCTGTTCGACGGCCACGACGCGGCGATCAACGTGATGCGGCGGTTGATCCAGGACTCCGGCGCCGAGGTCGTGCACCTCGGCCACAACCGCAGCGTCCGCGACGTCGTTCGCGCCGCGATCCAGGAGGACGCCGACGCGATCGCGATCAGCTCCTACCAGGGCGGCCACACCGAGTACTTCCGCTACGCGGTCGAGATGCTGAAAGAGCTCGGCGCCGAGCACATCCGCGTCTTCGGCGGCGGCGGCGGGACGATCACCGAGGCGGAGATCAGCGCCCTCGAGGAGCTCGGGGTCGAGCGGATCTACCACCCGCACGACGGGATGTCCCTCGGGCTGGTCGGGATGATCGAGGACCTGGTGCGGCGGACCGGTGAGAAGCGGGTCGCCTCGCGGCTGCCTGTCCCCGGCCGCAGCGACGACCTCGCCGTCGCCCAGATGCTCTCGGCGATCGAGGACGGGGTGATCCCGGAGTCGCAGCTCGAGGGCTTGCGCGAGGAGTGGACCGTGGCCGGCGCGGGCGTTCCCGTGATCGGCGTCACCGGCACCGGCGGCGCCGGCAAGAGCACGGTCACCGACGAGCTGCTCTCGCGCTTCGTCCAGCACCTGCCGGAGCTGCGCATCGGCGTCCTCGCCGTCGACCCGACCCGGCGGCGCACCGGCGGCGCCCTGCTCGGCGACCGGATCCGGATGAACAGCCTGCGCAACGAGCAGCTCTACATGCGCTCGATGGCGACCCGGCGCCAGAACCTCTCGACCACCGCCGTGCTCGGCGACGCGGTCGCCTACCTGCGCGCCGCCGAGTTCGACCTGGTGATCGTCGAGACCGCGGGCATCGGCCAGAGCGACTCGGAGATCGTCGACCTGGTCGACGTCCCGGTCTACGTGATGACCAGCGAGTTCGGCGCCGCCAGCCAGCTGGAGAAGATCGACATGCTCGATCTCGCCGAGCTGGTCGTGATCAACAAGTTCGACAAGGGCGGCGCCCGCGACGCGCTGCGCGACGTGCGCAAGCAGTGGCGGCGGAACCACGTCGAGTTCGACCGCGCCGACGACGAGGTCCCGGTCTACCCGACGATCGCCAGCCAGTTCGCCGACCCCGGCGTCACCTGGGTGTTCGTGCAGCTCTGCCGGATGCTGGGGACCAGGGCGGGCGAGGATCGCGGTCGCTGGGACCCGGGCCTCGAGCCCCAGGCCCACGAGCCGGTCGGCAACACCCTGATTCCCGCCGAGCGGGTCCGCTACCTGGCCGAGATCGCCGAGGCGGGGCGCAAGACCGACGCCGAGGTCGAGCGGCTCGCCGCGCTCGCCTCCCGCGCCCAGCACCTCGACGAGGCGCTGCAGGAGCTCGGCGAGAGCGACGGGCTGCGCGCCGCCTACGACGAGACCCGCGCCGCGCTCGGGCCCGAAGCGCTCGCCCTGCTCGAGAGCTGGGACGAGCGGATCGAGTCGATCACCGCCGACGAGTACAGCTACACGGTCCGCGACCGCGAGATCACCGGCTCCAACTACCGCGAGAGCCTCAGCGGCCAGCGGGTGCCGAAGATCGCGCCGCCGCGGCTCGAAGGCTGGGGCGACCGGCTGCGCTTCCTGCTGCGCGAGAACCTCCCCGGCTCCTATCCCTACACCGCGGGCGTCTTCCCCTACCGCCGCGAGGGCGAGGACCCGACCCGGATGTTCGCCGGCGAGGGCTCGCCGGAGCGCACCAACCGCCGCTTCCACTACCTCTCGGCGGGCCAGCCGGCGGCGCGCCTCTCGACCGCCTTCGACTCGGTCACCCTCTACGGCGAGGACCCGGCCGAGCGCCCCGACATCTACGGCAAGGTCGGCAACTCGGGCGTCTCGATCGCCACCCTCGACGACGCCAAGAAGCTCTACTCGGGCTTCGACCTCTGCGCGCCGAGCACCTCGGTCTCGATGACGATCAACGGCCCGGCGCCGATCATCCTCGCCTTCTTCATGAACGCCGCGATCGACCAGCAGGTCGAAAAGCACCTGCGCGAGAGCGGCCGCTGGGAGGAGACCGAGCGCAAGCTCGACGCCCACTTCGCCGACCGCCCGCGGCCCCGCTACAAGGGCGAGCTGCCGCCCGGCAACGACGGCCTCGGGCTCGGCCTGCTCGGCATCTCCGGCGCCGAGGTCCTCGACGCCGAGACCTACGCGCGGATCAAAGCGGACACCCTGCGCACGGTCCGCGGCACGGTCCAGGCCGACATCCTCAAGGAGGACCAGGCGCAGAACACCTGCATCTTCTCGACCGAGTTCGCGCTGAAGATGATGGGCGACGTCCAGGAGTTCTTCGTCGAGAACGCGGTGCGGAACTTCTACAGCGTCTCGATCAGCGGGTACCACATCGCCGAGGCCGGGGCGAACCCGATCTCCCAGCTCGCCTTCACCCTCGCCAACGGCTTCACGATCGTCGAGTACTACCTCGCGCGCGGGATGGAGATCGACTCCTTCGCGCCCAACCTGAGCTTCTTCTTCTCCAACGGGATGGACCCCGAGTACGCGGTGATCGGCCGCGTCGCGCGGCGGATCTGGGCGCGGGCGCTGCGCGAGCGCTACGGGGCGAGCGAGCGCAGCCAGATGCTCAAGTACCACATCCAGACCTCGGGCCGGAGCCTGCACGCGCAGGAGATCAGCTTCAACGACATCCGCACCACGCTGCAGGCGCTCTACGCGATCTTCGACAACTGCAACAGCCTCCACACCAACGCCTACGACGAGGCGATCACCACCCCGACCGAGGAGTCGGTGCGGCGCGCGGTCGCGATCCAGCTGATCATCAACCGCGAGCTCGGGCTCAACTTCACCGAGAACCCCTGGCAGGGCAGCTTCGCGATCGACGCCCTCACCGACCTGGTCGAGGCCGCGGTCTACGAGGAGTTCGAGCGGATCTCCGAGCGCGGCGGCGTGCTCGGGGCGATGGACACGATGTACCAGCGGGGGAAGATCCAGGAAGAGAGCCTCCACTACGAGCGGCTGAAGCACGACGGCACCCTGCCGCTGATCGGGGTCAACACCTTCCTGCCGAAGGAGGGGGCCGGCGAGGCGACCGGAGACCTCGAGCTGATGCGCTCGACCGACGCCGAGAAGGACGAGCAGATCGCCGCCACCCGGGCCTTCCAGGAGCTCGGCGCCGACCGCTCGCCGGCGGCGCTCGGGCAGCTGCGCGACGTCGCCCGCGGGCGCCGCAACGTCTTCGCCGAGCTGATGGAGGCGGTCAAAGTCGCCTCGCTCGGCCAGATCTCGGGCGCCCTCTACGACGTCGGCGGCGAGTACCGGCGCAATATGTAGTCGTGCGCATCGTCTCCCTGGTCCCGAGCATCACCGAGCTCCTGTGCGACCTGGGCCTCTCCGAGGAGCTGGTCGGACGGACCGGGTTCTGCATCCATCCCTGGGAGACCGTGCGCGAGATCCCGAAGGTGGGAGGGACGAAGGACCTGAAGCTCGACCGCATCCGCGAGCTCCGACCGACGCACGTCGTCGTCAACGTCGACGAGAACCGCAGGGAGGACGCCGAGGCGCTGGCTGAGTTCGTCCCCGAGGTCCTCGTCACCCACCCCCTGGAGCCGCGCGACAACCTCGACCTCTACCGGCAGATGGGGGCGGCGTTCGGGCGCGAAGCGGAGGCCGAGCGCCTGTGCGAGCGCTTCGAGCGCGCCTACGAGCGCGCGGCCGCCGAGGAGCGGCCGGCGGCCGATGTCCTCTACCTGATCTGGCGCGACCCCTGGATGACGATCGCCCCCGACACCTACATCTCCCGCACCCTGGCCCTCTTCGGCTGGCGCACCCTGCCGGCCACCGCCGACGAGCGCTACCCGCAGATCGATCTGCCCTCGCTCGCGGCGCAAGCCGACCGCATCCTGCTCAGCAGCGAGCCGTTCCACTTCAAGCCGGAGCACGTCGAGGAGGTCGCCGCGGCGGTCCCGGGCGCGACGGTTTCGCTGATCGACGGCGAGATGACCTCCTGGTACGGATCGCGGGCGATCGCCGGCCTCGACTACCTGGCCGAGTACACGCGATGAGCGGCGTCGCGCTCTCCTGGAGCGGTGGCAAGGA
The DNA here is from genome assembly GCA_036494495.1 of Solirubrobacterales bacterium. GTDB lineage: Bacteria > Actinomycetota > Thermoleophilia > Solirubrobacterales > 70-9 > VAYN01. The sequence continues at coordinate 8,591 of DASXOF010000183.1, forward strand.
CTCCTCGCTGGCGCTCTGGGTGCTGCGCGAGGAGCTGGGGATCGAGCCGCAGGCGCTGCTGACGACCTTCACCGAGGACTACGACCGGGTCAGCATGCACGGCGTCCGCCGTCAGCTGGTCCGCGCCCAGGCGGCGGCGGTGGGGGTGCCGCTGGTCGAGGTCGAGATTCCCGCCGCCTGCATCAACGAGACCTACGAGCAGCGGATGGCGGCGGCGCTCGCCTCGCCGCCGCTTGCCGACCTGCCGACGATGGCCTTCGCCGACCTCTACCTCGAGGACATCCGCGCCTACCGCGAAGAGCGCCTGCGGCCGGTTGGGCGGGAGACGCTCTTCCCGCTCTGGGGCCGCGACACGGCGGAGCTGGCCCGGCGCTTCGTCGCGGCGGGCTTCGAGGCGATCCTCGTCTGCGTCGACCCGCGCAAGCTCGACCCCTCCTTCGCCGGGCGGAGCTTCGACGCGGCGCTGCTCGAAGACCTGCCCGGCGACGTCGACCCCTGCGGCGAGGACGGCGAGTTCCACACCTTCGTCCACGCCGGGCCGATCTTCGCGGCGCCGATCCCGGTCGAGCTGGGCGAGCGGGTCGAGCGCGACGGCTTCGTCTTTTGCGACCTTCTCTAGATGACGTCTGCCGCCCCCGCCGTGATCCTCACCGGTCCGCCCGGGGTCGGCAAGACGACCGCGGCCCGACTCCTCTCGCGCCAGTTCGGACCCGGCGCCCACCTCGAGTCGGACACCTTCTTCCACTTCATCACGTCCGAGTACGTCGAGCCGTGGCTGCCGGAGTCGCACGAGCAGAACGCCCTGGTGATGAGGATCGTCGGCGAAGCGGCCGCCTCCTACGCCGCCGCCGGCTACTTCACGGTCGTCGAGGGGATCGTGATCCCGCGCTGGTTCCTCGGCACCCTGCGCGACACCCTCGGCGCCGCCGGCATCGAGGTCGCCTATGCCGTGCTGCGGGCGCCGCGCGAGCTCTGCCTCGATCGCCTCGCCGCACGCGAAGGCGCGGCGCTGCCGGACCCCGAGGCGATGGCCGGCATCTGGGAGCAGTTCGCCGACCTCGGCGAATACGAGTCGCACGCGCTCGCGGTCGAGGGCATGCACCCCGACGAGGTCGCCGCCACCCTCGCCCGCCGCCTCGTCGACGGCGAGCTGCGCCTCTGACTCGTCCGTAGGCGTCCCATAGGTTGGGCCGCGATGGTGAGCCCGACCGGAAGCGGGGGAGCGAAGCGCGACGAGCATCTGCTGCGCGTGCCCTGCGACATCGAGGGCGAAGACGACCGCCGCGTCGAGCGCATCCGGGCCGAGGTCGATTCGGCGTTCGATGCCCTCCGCGACGTCGAGAACGGCGTCTCGATCTTCGGCTCGGCGCGGGTCGCCGAGGGCAGCCGCTGGTACGAGCTCTGCCGCGAGACCGCGGCCTGCCTGGCGACGCACGGGTTCACGGTCATCACCGGCGGCGGCCCCGGCCTGATGGAGGCGGCGAACCGGGGTGCCGCCGAGGCCGGCGGCGAGTCGATCGGCCTCAACATCGAGCTCCCGCACGAGCAGCACGCGAACCCCTACGCGACCCGGTCGCTCAACTTCCACTACTTCTTCGCCCGCAAGCTGATGTTCGTCCGCTACGCCCGCGCCTTCGTGATCATGCCCGGCGGCTTCGGCACCCTCGACGAGCTGTTCGAGAGCCTGACCCTGATCCAGACCCACCGCATCCGCCACTTCCCGACGATCCTCGTCGACAGCGCCCACTGGCGACCCCTGCTCTCCTGGATCGACGACGTGATCGAGGACGACGGCCTGGTCGCCCCCGGCGACAAAGAGCTGCTGGTCACCGCCGACACCCCGGGCGAGGTCTGCGAACTGGTGAAGGCCGCGAGCGAGCGCCAGCGCACGATGGCCGCCTAACGCGAACGACCCGCCAAAGCGGGTCGTCTGTGAAGCAACGTTGCCGCCGAACTCAACGGAGCCCGACCAGGGCGCCGAGGGTCTCGCGCATCTGCTCGACCGCTCTCTCGCCGACGGCCTCCTCGAGCTCGCGGTCGACGCGGTCGGTCGCGGCCCCGCTCGCCCTGGCGGCGGCTTCGCCGCGCGCGGTGAGCGAGAGCAGCATCCGGCGGCGATCGTCGGGGTCGACCCGGCGCTCGAGGTAGCCGCGGACGACGAGGGCGTCGACCAGCTTGCTCGCCGCCTGCTTGGAGATGCCGAAGTCGGCGGCGATGTCGGCGGGCTGGGAGCCGAAGCGCAACATGCCGCCGAGCAGGCGCGGCCCGAGCTTGGGGATGTCGTCGAAGCCCTCGGCGGCGAATGCTCTGCGGATCGCGGCGCCGTAGGTTTTCCGGCCCTCGGCAAGGAGGACGGGGAGGACGAGGTCTTCGTGCCACTGCGTTTGCTCGCTCATGGCCGCGACAATAACGTCAACCGGCGCGACTGTCAACTACATTGACTAGTGGCGGAAGTGGCGGTGCTTGGTGAAGACCATCGCGACGCCCGCAGCGTCGCAGGCGCCGATCACGTCACCGTCGTTTTTCGAGCCGCCGGGCTCGATCACCGCGGTCGAGCCGGCCTCGATCGCCAGCTCGGGGCCGTCGGCGAAGGGGAAGAAGGCATCGGAGGCGACGGCGGAGCCGGCCAGCAGGCCCTCGGCCTCCTCGCCGCGCGCCGCCCGGCACTTCTCGACGGCCAGCCGCACCGAGTCGACCCGGCTCATCTGGCCGGCGCCGATGCCCACGGTCGCCCCGTCCTTGGCAATCACGATCGCGTTCGAGCGCACCCGCCGGCAGACCGTCCAGGCGAAGAGCATGTCGCTCCACTCGCCCGCGCTCGGCTCGCGGGCCGTAACCGCCTCCATGATCTCGCGCGGCTCCGGGTCGCCGTCGCGGTCCTGGATCAGGAGCCCGCCCTGGACCCGCTTCAGGTCGCGTTCGGCCGGCTCGACCTCGCGCTCCTCCTCGCTGCAGAGGACCCGCAGCGACTCGCGCTGCTGGACGATCTCGAGCGCCCCGTCCTCGAAGCCGGGCGCGAACAGCACCTCGAGGAAGATCCCGGCGAGCTTCTCCGCCAGCGCCACCGTCACCGGCCCGTTCAGGGCGACGATGCCGCCGTAGGCCGACATCGGGTCGCAGGCCACCGCCTTCTCCCAGGCCTCGAGCAGGTCCGCCCCGACCGCGACCCCGCAGGGGTTGTTGTGCTTGACGATCACGCAGGCCGGCTGCTCGAAGTCCTCGACCAGCGACCGGGCCGAGTCGAGGTCCAGCACGTTGTTGAAGGAGAGCGCTTTGCCGCCGAGCTTGGAGACCCGCGAGAGCACGTGGCGCCGGCCGCCCGCCTCGGCGTAGAGGGCGGCCCGCTGATGCGGGTTCTCGCCGTAGGAGAGGTCCATCACCTTCTCGAAGGCGCCGACGAGGTGTTCGGGGTACTCCTCGTACTCGCTCGAGAACCAGCGGCTGATCGCGGCGTCGTAGCGCGCGGTCTGGGCGAAGGCCTCGTTGGCGAGCCAGTGGCGGGTCGAGAGCGAGACCTCGCCGCCCGACTCCTCGAGCTCGGCGCAGACCGCGTCGTAGGACTCCGGTTTGACCACCACCGCGACCCCGGCGTGGTTCTTCGCCGCCGCCCGGATCATCGTCGGGCCGCCGATGTCGATGTTCTCGATCGCCAGCTCGGGCGAGACGTCGCCGGCCGCGATCGTCTGCTCGAAGGGGTAGAGGTTGACGCAGACCAGGTCGATCGGCTCGATCGCCTCGCCCTCCAGCACCGCCATGTGCTCGGGGTCGTCGCGCCGCGCCAGGAGCGCCGCGTGCAGCCGCGGGTGGAGCGTCTTCACCCGGCCGTCGAGGATCTCCTCCTGGCCGGTGAACTCGGAGACGTCGGTCACCTCGAGCCCGGCCTCGCGGAGCGCCACCGCGGTGCCGCCGGTGGAGAGAAGCTCGACCCCGAGGGCCGAGAGCGCCCGGCCGAAGTCGGCGATTCCGGTCTTGTCGGAGACCGAGAGCAGCGCCCGCCGCACCCGCACCGCGCCGTCGCCGCGGACCTCGGTCTGGGTGTCGGGGGAGGAATCAGTCATCGATCAGGACGACGCTCGGGTCGCCACCGTCGATCCTAACCCTGCCCTGGGCAAGCATGCGGATCGCCTCCGGATAGAGCTGGTGCTCGGCGGCGTGAATCGCGGCTTCGAGCCGGGCCCGGTCGCGCCCCGGCGGCACCTCTACCCGGCGCTGCAGGATCGGCGGCCCGGTGTCGACTCCCTCGTCGACGAAGTGGACGGTGACGCCGGTCACCTCGACCTCAGCCGCCAGCGCCTGGCCGATCGCGTCGAGGCCGGGGAAGGCGGGCAGCAGGGCGGGGTGGATGTTGACCACCCGGCCGCGGAAGCGGGCGACGAATGGTTCGCTCAGCAGCTGCATGTAGCCGGCGAGGACGACCAGCTGCGGCCGCAGCGCTTCGATCCAGTCGCCCATCGCCGCGTCGCGCCCGATCCGGTCGTCGTAGGCGTCGGCGGGGAAGACCGCGGTCTCGACCCCGGTCTTCGTCGCCCGCGCGAGGGCGCCGGCGCCGGGCTTGTCGGAGCCGACCCCGACCACCGCGATCCCCTCGCGGCCGTGCAGGGTGTCGAGGATCGCCTGCAGGTTGGTGCCGGTGCCGGAGGCGAGGACGACGATGCGGAATTCGGCCATGCCGTGACTATAGGCTCGGCGGCGATGACCGACTTCTGGCGCGCCGTTCTCTACGTCCACCTGCTCTCGATGGCCTTCTTCGTCGGCGGCCAGCTGGTCTTCGGCGCCGCTGTGGTGCCGCTGCTGCGCGGCGCGGGCGATCGCGAGCGGCTGCGGGCGATCGCCCGCCGCTTCGGCTACGGCTCGCTGGTCGCCCTCGGGCTCCTCGTCCTCACCGGCTGGGCGATGGCCTCGCACTTCCAGCTCTGGGACAGCTCGACCCTGCAGTGGAAGCTGGCCCTGGTCGGGCTGCTCGTCGTGCTGGCGCTGGCGCACCTGCGCTTCGGCAACGCCCACGCCCTGCAGGGCCTGATCCTGCTCGACACCCTGGTGATCGTCTGGCTCGGCCTCGAACTGGCGACCGGCGGCGCCTGAGGTCGACGATCAGGAAGCGACCGCCGATGCGGGGCTGAGCCAGCCGCCCGCCAGCGGCTCGCCGATCACCAGGTCGAAACGCTCCAGCAGCCCGGGGACGCTCTCGGGCTTCATCTCGAGCTCGTAGCGGCCGTTCAGCGCCGCGAGCTCGTCGGGGTCCGCCTGGATCGCGCCGCCGAGCGCGTCGAGCTCGCGGAAGAAGTCCTCGAAGCCGAGGGGGCGATGATCTCGAGGATCCACGCCGGCTCGCCGCCCGCGTTCCAGATGGCGCGGCTGGTTGCCGCGGCCACCTAGGTCCTCCGGTCTAGGGAGAGCTGGAAGCGCGCTCGGCGCTGCCGCCGGCGCCAAAGGCGGGCAGGCCGTCGATGCTCTCGGAGTTCTTCTCCACCAGGTAGCGGTCGAGGGCGTCGGGGCCGCCGGTCCGCAGCTTCTTTTCGGCTGAGAGCCGGGCGTGCTCGCGTTCGCCCTCGTAGCTCATCAGCGGCACCCCGTAGCCGCAGGAGTCGGCGACGCGGTCGACATCGACGACGATGATCGAGCGGCGGGCCTCGTCGACCGAGGGGTTGACGAAGTCGCAGCGCTCGAGCAGCCCGGCGAAGCGCTCATCGCCGGCCGGCACCACCTCGCCGCGCCCGTGCAGGCGGACGATCCGCGGCGGCCCCTCGAAGGCGCAGAGCATCACCACGACGCGGCCGTTCTCGCGGATGTGGGCGACGGTCTCGGCGCCGCTGCCGTACATATCGAGGTAGGCGACGGTGTGGTCGTCGAGCACCCGCAGGGTGTCGATCGGTCCCTTCGGCGAGACGTTCACGTGGCCGTCGCCGGCCAGCGGCGCGGTGGCGACGAAGTAGAGCCGCTGCCGCCCGATCCAGTCCCGCAGCTGCTCGTCGATGCGCTCGAAGACCTTGGCCACTCAGCCAATTTAGCTGCTCAGGCGATCGCCCGACTCGGCGTCGAAGAGGTGCAGCTTGGCGGTGTCGGCCCAGAGCTCGGCCCGCTGCCGCCGCCGCACCTTGCTGGTCGGGTCGAGGCGGGCGACGATCCGCTCCTCGCCCTCGCGCAGGCCGCCGGCGCCGGTTTCGCTGATGCTCTCGCCCATCAGGTCCTCGAGCTGGTCGGACTCGACGCCCTCGGACTCGACGTGGAAATAGGCGTAGAGGTCGGAGCCGAGCGACTCGACCAGGTCGATCTCGACCTCGAAGGTGACGCCGCGATCGCGCTTGACGTCGTCGCCGACGATCGTCGCGTCCTCGATGTTCTCCGGCCTCAGCCCGGCGATCACCCGGCCGTCGTGACCGGCGCCGGGCAGCTGCGAGGCGTCGACCTCGCCGATCGGCAATTTCAGCTTGCCGCCGGCGAGCTCGGCCGGCATGAAGTTCATCGCCGGCGAGCCGATGAAGCCGGCGACGAAGAGGTTCCGCGGCTCGTCGTAGAGCTCTTCCGGCGTCCCCACCTGCTGCAGCACCCCGGCCCGCATCACCGCGACCCGGTCGCCGAGCGTCATTGC